>JBEBJH010000420.1:0-1380 GCA_040079965.1 Cyclobacteriaceae bacterium | reverse complement strand
CAGTCATTGCCGGGCACCACCAGTCTCGCTTCCACAACAAAGTAATTCTGTTTGCCTTCCTTTTCTTTCTTCAACACGATGTGGCCTTGCAGAATCCGGTCAAACACTTTCTCAAGCCGATCAAACTTCTCCTGAATGGCAAGCTCTGTTTTGTCGCTAATCCTGATGCGGGGTGATTGAATTACGTATTGCATATAGTTCAAGGTTTTACCCTTGCGTTAAAAGTGGAATTCAAGTATCTGCGTTTCAGTAGCGGATATTTGATCTTTTACTTATCTGCTATGAATGTCTATACCAGAATTTGGAAAACAAATGACGATCGTCATGTTTATAGAAAATTAATCTGGGAAAGGGGATCAGATAAAGTGTGAAATTCCGAGCTCAAGGCCGCGTAGTTCGGCCAGGCCTCGAAGTCTGCCAATGGCAGAATAACCAGGGTTGGTTTTTTTATTTAAATCATCGAGCATCTGATGGCCGTGGTCGGGACGCATAGGAATTGAGTGACCGGTGCGTTGCATCAGCGTAACAATTTCTTTTACTACCTGTACCATGTCAGTATCACCCTGCAGGTGATCGGCTTCATAAAAATTTCCGGCTGCATCGCGTCTTGTATTTCGCAAATGAAGAAAATGAATGTGATCGCCCAATCGCTTGATCATGCCTGGTAAATCATTATCCGCACGCACGCCATACGAACCAGTACAGAAACACAAGCCGTTGGCCGGAGATGGAACTGCCTGAATAAGTTCTGCTGCATCTTGTTCTGTGCTCACCACCCGCGGTAAACCCAACACCGGGTAGGGTGGATCGTCCGGATGAATGGCCATCTTTAGTCCGGACTCCGCGGCCACTGGTACAACCTGTTCAAGAAAGTAAAACAGATTTTGCTTCAATGTTTTTGCATCGATGTCTGCATACGAATTTAACGTAACCAGTAATTCTTCGCGGGTGAAGGGCTCATTGCCACCGGGAAGTCCCATCAACGTATTTTTGTAAAGTATTTCTTTCTGGTCGGCACTCATGCCTGCAAATACTTTTCTGGCTTCTTCAATCTCATTCTTCGTGTACTCTTGTTCGGCCCCGGGTCGTTGCAATAAAAACAGATCAAAGGCTACAAAGGCAGCCTTCTCAAAACGCAAGGCGCGGCTGCCATCGGGCATCGGATAGGAGGGATCGGTTCGCAACCAATCCAAGATCGGCATGAAGTTATAGGTAACTACTTTAAGGCCGCAGGCTGCAACATGGCGTAAACTTGCTTTGTAATTCTCAAGATACTGCTGATAATTTCCCGATCGCTTTTTGATGTCTTCATGTACAGGCAGACTTTCAATTACGGTCCAGGTGAGTCCGGCCGTTTCAATTTCATGTTTCCGTTTCTTG
>JBEBJH010000274.1:0-5756 GCA_040079965.1 Cyclobacteriaceae bacterium | reverse complement strand
GAGCAATCATACATACGACATAAAGGATTACATACCATGCCTCTGAAAATGCCAGGGATACAATTGCATAAAGGTCTTTTACCTCAACACCATTATACGTTGCGGTTGGAATGCCGCCCCAATGCATTTGGGCCCAAAAATCTTTCATGTGGATAATAAGGAAGATTAAAATAAGGGTACCTAAGATACCCATGTTGCGGGAAGCCAACGTGGACGACTTGCCAGATATGGCATATCCCTGAGGCCCGCGGGCTTCACGGTTCTTCCTTGATAAGAAGCCGGCCATAAAAATGTGCAACAAGATGAAGGCATAGTTACCGTAGGAGATTACTTTGATCAGTGGGTTGGTCGTCATGAATTTTGCATACACGTTAAACGACTCACCGCCATCTTCTTTAAGCAATTGCAAGTTACCCGCCAGGTGCACAGCCAGGAAAAGAATCAGAAAGAGCCCCGTAAGGGCCATCAACACTTTTCTTCCAAGCGAACTTGAAAAGAGGTCAAGAAACCATTTCATAATTTAGTAGAGGTTGAGCTTTTATTGAATCGAACCAAAAATACTTCTCAAAGCCATACCAAACAATCGGTTGTTATATTTTTAAACCTTCTAAATAGCCTTGTTGAAGGGTCTTCTTTAAATGATGAATTGAAACGTACCTGGTAAAAACAAAATCATGGCTTAAATAAACGGCCATGTAAAAATGAGTGCTTTGGACTTAATGGCAATTCAATTTTCTTAATAACGACTTCAAGGCTCAACCTCAGCGGATTAGAGATACAGAGTCAAAGAACAATAGAATCATTATACTATTGATAATCAATCATTTAAAAGTCAAAGATTGGCTCTTCTGAACACCCAAACCAAGTTCAAGCTCCCGCAATAGAATGATTGGAGGGCTCACGAATAGGATTAAATTTACACCAACAACCACTGAATTTTTTTAGATGTATTTGATTTTCGATACGGAAACCACAGGTCTTCCGCATAATAAGACTGCGCCCCTCACCGATCTTGATAACTGGCCGCGACTGGTACAAATTGCCTGGCAACTTCACGATAACAAAGGCACCCTTCTCTCCCAGCAAAACTTCATTATAAAACCGGATGGTTTTGATATTCCCTTTAAGGCAGAACAAGTACATGGCATCTCTACCAAACGTGCCCTGGAAGAAGGACACGACCTAAAAAAAGTCTTAAGCGAATTAACCAATGACCTGGCTAAAACCAACCTACTGGTTGGCCACAATATTGAGTTTGACATTAATATAATCGGAGCCGAGTTTCTTCGGCAATCTCTTGATACGGCTTACTTTCTCTCGCTTCAAAAACTGGATACCGGAATTGCTGCCACTGAGTTTTGTCAGTTGCCGGGTGGTATGGGCGGCAAACTTAAAATGCCACGGCTTACGGAACTTCATGAAAAGCTCTTCGGGGCAACTTTTGAAGATGCCCACGATGCCTCGTATGATGTGGCCGCCACAGCCCGATCTTTCTTTGGGCTGATTACCAAAAAAGTAGTTAAGCCCTTCGATGCCACCTCGGTTGATGAAATCATCTATGAAGAACCTAACCTTGAAGTGGGCAACTCTTCAAAACGGGAAAAGAAAAAGAGTGGTGACTACTCAATTGACTCTATAAAGAAAGATCTTACTGAGAAGCCCTTTTGTCACTTGCATCTTCACTCACAGTACTCCGTACTGCAGGCGGTTCCGGATGTAAATGAAATTATTGCTAAAGCAAAATCGCAAAACATGCCTGCAGTAGCGATAACAGACTTTGGCAACATGTACGGAGCTTTCAAATTTGTGAGCGAAGCGCTAAAACATTCTATCAAACCCATTGTTGGGTGTGAGTTTTATATTTCTGAGGAACGTAAAAAATTAAAGTTCACAAAAGACAATCCGGATAAACGCTATCATCAGGTACTGCTTGCTAAAAACAAAGTTGGCTATCAGAACCTGGCAAAATTAAGTTCACTTGGTTTTATCGAAGGTCTCTATGGTATTTATCCACGAGTTGATAAAGAACTGATTAAACAACACAAAGAAGGTGTTATTGCAACAACCGGTGGACTTAACAGCGAAATCCCATACCTGATACTTCATGTGGGTGAAAAACAAGCTGAAGAAGTTTTTATATGGTGGCATCAATTGTTTGGTGATGATTTCTACATCGAACTTAACCGGCATGATACCCGCGAGGAAGACCGGGTTAACGAGACAATGCTCAAATTTGCTGCAAAGCATGGTGTAAAATATTATGCAGCCAATGAATGTTTTTATTTGGAGCGGGAAGAGTCTAACGCTCACGATGTCTTACTATGTATTAAGGAAGGAGAATTTCAATCAACTCCCATTGGCTCAGGGCGTGGAACCCGGTACGGGCTTCCCAACAGTAATTTCTATTTCAAGTCGCAGGAAGAAATGAAATCGCTCTTCCATGATCTGCCAGAATCCATCGAAACGATCAGTGAGATTCTTGATAAAGTAGAAACCTATGAACTAAAACGCAATGTGCTGTTGCCTAAGTTTATTATTCCAAAGGACTTTTCAAGCGAAGATGATTATCTGAAACATCTCACCTACGAAGGTGCTAAAAGAAGGTATCCGCAATTGACTCCTGAAGTAAAAGATCGTCTGGATTTCGAATTGGAGACAATCAAGAAAACAGGATACCCAGGCTACTTTCTTATTGTACAGGATTTCACTGGCAAGGCCCGCGAAATGGGTGTTTCCGTTGGACCCGGTCGTGGTTCTGCTGCCGGATCGGCTGTTGCCTATTGTATCGGTATTACTAATGTAGATCCGGTTGCCTACGATTTACTGTTTGAGCGTTTCTTAAATCCAGACCGCGTGTCGCTGCCCGATATTGATATTGACTTTGATGATGAAGGGCGTGACAAAGTACTAAAGTACGTGATTGAAAAATATGGGCACGATCAGGTTGCCCAGATTATCACCTATGGTACAATGGCGGCAAAATCGTCTATACGAGATTGTGCGCGGGTGATGGAATTACCATTATCTGAAGCCAACAATATGGCAAAGTTAGTTCCGGAACGGCCCGGTACTTCGCTTGAAAAAGCGTTTGAAGAAGTAAAGGAACTTAACGAAATAAAAAAGGGAAGTGATCTAAAGTCGCAGGTTCTTAAACAAGCCATTGTATTGGAGGGATCTTTGCGGAACACAGGTACACACGCCTGCGGGGTAATCATTACCCCTGATGCACTTACGAATTTTGTTCCGGTGTCAACAGCCAGGGACTCCGACATGTTGGTTACACAGTTCGATAACAGTGTAGTTGAAAGCGCAGGCATGCTGAAGATGGACTTCCTGGGGCTCACCACGCTCACCATCATCAAAACAGCTATCAAAAACATTAAGAAAAGAAAAGGCATTGAGATTGATATTGATAAGATTCCGCTTGACGATGTAAAGACCTACCAGCTTTATCAGCGGGGTGATACTACAGGTACCTTCCAGTTTGAATCGGATGGGATGCAAAGTTATCTGCGGGGGTTAAAGCCTGATAAGTTTGAAGACCTCATTGCAATGAATGCGCTCTACCGACCGGGCCCGATGGAATATATTCCAGCCTTTATTGCTCGGAAGCATGGTCGCGAACCCATCAAGTACGACCTGCCCGTAATGGAAGAATACCTGAAAGATACTTATGGTATTACCGTGTACCAGGAGCAGGTGATGTTGCTTTCGCAAAAGCTCGCCAACTTCTCGAAAGGAGATGCGGACGTGCTGCGTAAGGCGATGGGTAAGAAGCAGAAGGAAGTGCTCGACAAGATGAAAGACAAGTTCATTGCCGGCTGTAAAACCAACGGGCATGATGAACGGATCGCGGAAAAAATCTGGAAAGACTGGGAGGCTTTTGCACAGTACGCATTTAACAAATCACATTCCACCTGCTATTCGCTGGTAGCCTATCAAACTGCTTATCTGAAAGCAAATTTCACGGCCGACTACATGGCGGCCATTCTTACACATTCTCAAAGTAACCTCGATAACGTAACGTACTTTATCGAAGACTGTAGAAAGCAAGGCATTGAAGTACTCGGTCCGCACGTAAATGAATCGGGTGTAAACTTTGAAGTGAATAAGCAAGGGCAAATTCGATTTGGGCTAGGCGCTATTAAAGGTGCGGGTGAAGCAGCCGTTGAGGCAATTATCATTGAACGGGATGCGCATGGTACATTCAAAGACCTCTTTGACTTTGCCAAGCGATTGAGCCAGCGGGCGGTGAACAAAAAAACATTTGAATGTCTTGCCTTATCAGGCGCGTTCGATTGCTTTACCGAATATCATCGCAGGCAATACATCGCAGCAAAAGACGGTGATATGTCGCTTACTGAAAAAGTAATTCGCTACTCGAGTAAGATGCATCAGGAGGCACAAAGTGCACAGGCCAGTTTATTCGGAGCATCTACAGGTACGCAGATGCCAGCACCCAAAATTGAACCCATCGAGCCATTTAGTGAAATCGAAAAACTACACTTCGAAAAAGAAGTAGTCGGAGTTTATATTTCAGGCCACCCGTTGGATAATTTCAAATTTGAGATGGACACATTCTGTACAACGGCTGTTACAACACTCAATGACATTGATAGTCTGGAAGGAAAAGAATGCAAAGTAGGAGGCATTGTTTCGAGTGTAGAACACCGAATGACAAAAACAGGACGCCCTTTTGGTAAATTAATACTTGAAGATTATAGCGGCAAATTTGAATTCATGCTCTGGAGTGATGATTACATGAAGTTCAAAGCGTTTCTCATGCCTGGATTATTTCTTTTTATTGAAGGTGGTGTAGTTCGTAAATCATGGGGTGATCAAAACCTGGAATTCAAAATCCGGAATATTGAATTATTGAATGAGCTCGCCTCTAAAAGAGTACAAGGGTTGGCCTTGCGTTGTGAAATCGAAACCGTATCAGCTCCATTCATTGAAAAATTGGAGAAGCTCTGTAAAAAGAATTCGGGTAATTCAACACTGACTTTCTATCTGAGGGATGAAACAGAGGGCGTTCAGGCTGAACTTCTTTCACGATCTTGTCGGATAAAAGTGAGTAATCAGTTTATCAAAGAATTAAAGAGAATCAGCGAGGTTGGTGTAGTTACCGATAAATCTGAAACCCGTTGGTTAACAGAAGTTGTCACCAAACCCGTGCTTTCAGAAAAATCTGAAATTGGAACAATTTCTTCTACCTTTATGTTGGAGACAGTAGATTAACGATAACAAACACTTAATACACTTATATCATGGGTAAAACATTGGAACTCAACGACTCTAATTTCGATCAAGCCATTAATTCCGACAAGCCAGTATTGGTAGATTTCTGGGCTGAATGGTGCGGACCTTGCAAAATGATTGGACCACTCGTAGAAGAACTGGCTGGTGATTACGAAGGCAAGGCTGTGGTTGCCAAGCTCAACGTGGACGAAAACCCGCAGGTTACTGCACGTTTTGGCGTTCGCTCAATCCCTACCCTTCTCGTTTTCAAAAATGGCCAGGTTGTAGATAAACAAGTAGGTGCTGTGCCTAAATCAGTACTTTCACAAAAATTGCAAGCTCAGGTAGTTTAAAGATATATTTTCAAAAAGAAAGCCCCACCCAAAATCAGGGTGGGGCTTTTGTTTATCTTCTCATATTAATTAAGCCAGGCCGTAGCTTCACAAAAGTCGGTGGTTCTATTTGTATAGGTATCCCTTACCCGATAGTTGAATTGGATCTCATTCAAATACAATGAA
>JBEBJH010000030.1:0-28847 GCA_040079965.1 Cyclobacteriaceae bacterium | reverse complement strand
GTGCTGGTAGGAGCAAAGGTAACTACCTATGAGATGAAGGAGTCGTTGGATTGGGGGATTGATATTACATCGTTAAAGAAACGAGATCTATCGAAAGTAAAAATCATGTGGGTAAATTTTCCCCATATGCCAACGGGCCGAGTTTCATCAAAGGTGGAGTTGAAGGAACTTGTTGATCTCGCACGGAAGAATAATTTTCTGATTGTAAATGATAATCCCTATTCGTTAATCTTAAATGAAGCTCCGCTAAGTATTTTATCAATTGAAGGAGCAGATGAGGTTGCTCTCGAATTAAATTCACTCAGTAAGTCGCACAACATGGCCGGCTGGCGCATTGGTTGGGTGGTGGGGAACAAAGAATATGTTGATGCAGTATTACGTGTAAAGAGTAATATGGATTCCGGCATGTTTTTGGGATTGCAACAAGCAGCAGTAGAAGCGTTGAAAAATGGTGCGAGCTGGTTCAACGACCTGAATGCTATTTATAAAAAGAGGAGAGATGCAGCTACAAAAATTTTGACTGAGCTTGGTTGCACCTATTCCAAAAACCAATCGGGTTTATTCATCTGGGCCAAGGCTCCTGAAAAAGTGAAAGATGTAGAGAAGTGGATTGATGAAATACTTTATGGCACTAAAGTGTTTATTACCCCTGGGTTTATTTTTGGCGATACGGGAAAGAGATTTATCCGTATTTCCCTTTGTGCCACTGAAGAAAAATTATCGGAGGCTCATGATCGGATTTATAAATTTGTTAGTGATTCGAAAGTGGCACCACTAAAAGTTCATGCCTGACCAATTAAAAATGAAAACGACAGTAATAGGATTGGGATTAATAGGGGGATCAATCGCTTTAGGTTTGCGCAAAGCTGGTCTGGCTACTGAACTAGTCGGTGTAGATATGAATTCCGAAAATGCCATAAAGGCGCTGGAGTTAGGATTGGTAGATAAGATCCTTACGGAGGACAAAGCTATTGCTCAGGCCGATCTTATCATACTGGCTATTCCTGTCAATGCACTCAATGCCTTTTTACCATCGGTATTGGATGCCATTAAAAAGGATGCGGTAGTGATTGATGCCGGTTCTACGAAGAGGTCTATTTGTAAAGTTGTTTCGAATCACCCGAAGCGCACCCAGTTTGTTGCGGCCCACCCGATTGCAGGTACCGAGAACTCTGGTCCGTTGGCAGCCTTTCACGGATTGTTCAAAGACAAAACCAATATTATCTGTGAAGCTTCAAAGTCGTCAGACCAGGCACTGGCTATTGCTATGAAGGTATTCAATGCTCTTGAAATGAAAACCATTTTCATGGAAGCAGAAGAGCATGATCGCCACGTGGCTTATGTTTCGCACCTTTCGCATGTAAGTTCTTTTTTGTTAGGCCAAACCGTGTTGGATATCGAGAAAGACGAAAAAAATATTTTTGACCTGGCCGGTAGTGGTTTTGCTTCAACCGTGCGTTTGGCCAAAAGTTCGCCCGATATGTGGGCCCCGATTTTTGAGCAAAATGTTGAATACTTAAGTCAGGCGTTGCTTGAATATATTATGCACCTGCAGAAGTTTCATTATCACCTGCTGAAGCATGATACCAAGGAATTGCATCGGATTATGTCTAAGGCCAACGAAATTCGCAGAGTGCTGGACGACCAATCAGACAAACAAACCAAAGGCGAGAAAACCAAAGAATCATCAACCGTAAACTAAATCAGGATTTAAAGAATTAATTTTAAGGCATTATGACAAAGAAAGGATTACAACTCGAACCCATTTCTTCCTGGATGAAAGTGAATCGCCCTGTGATTATCAGTGGACCATGCAGCGCTGAAACTGAAGAGCAAATGGTGGCCACCGCAAAACAAATAGCTGCGACCGGAAAAGTGCATGCACTTCGTGCTGGGATTTGGAAGCCGCGCACACGGCCGGGCCAATATGAAGGGGCTGGTGAAGAAGGATTGAAATGGCTTATCCGCGCCAAGCAGGAAACAGGTTTACCTGTTGCTACCGAAGTAGCTAATGCTGCTCACGTGGAGGCTTGCTTAAAAGCGGGTGTTGATATTTTATGGGTGGGTGCTCGTACAACTGTGAACCCATTCTCTGTACAAGAGGTAGCCGATGCCTTGAAAGGTGTTGACATACCCGTACTGGTTAAGAACCCCATCAATCCGGATGTTGAGCTTTGGTTGGGCGCCCTGGAGCGTTTAAACAAAGCAGGCATCACTAAACTGGCTGCCATTCATCGTGGATTCTCGTCTTTCGAAAAAGGACCTTTCCGCAATGTGCCCATGTGGGATCTTGCCATTGATTTGAAAACCCGGGTGCCGGATCTCGATATGATCTGCGACCCGAGTCACATCGCTGGTAATCGCGATTTGATTGCATTCATTTCACAAAAGGCACTTGATCTGGATATGGCTGGTTTGATGATTGAAAGTCATATCAACCCCGATGCGGCATGGAGTGATGCAAAGCAACAAGTAACTCCGTCTGCACTCAGTAAAATTATAGATGAGCTTGTGGTGCGTACCCAATCTACCGATAACAAAACCTTCAAGGATACGCTGAGTATTTTACGCGAGCAAATCGATCATCTGGATGATGAGATCATGCAGAAACTTTCGGCCCGGATGAAGATTTCAGAAAAGATCGGACAATACAAAAAGGAGAACAACGTAACTATCCTGCAGGTAAACCGGTGGGAAGAGATTGTTCAAACGCGCATTGCGCTTTGCAAAGCCATGGGCCTGAATGAAGAGTTTACCAGTGAGTTACTTAAGTTGATACACCACGAATCAATACAAGTACAGACTAAAGTGATGAATAAGGTGGCGGAGCGGGTGTGACCTCACCCCCGGCCCCTCTCCCTTGGGAGAGGGGTGTCCGAAGAATGAGGACGGGGTGAGGGATTTAAATTGAAAGGCGATGGTTAAAGCTATAACTCAGGTATTTTACTTTTTTGTTGTTGGACTATGTGTTGTTCACTCACAAAATCCTGACAAAAACTATCTCCTCGGTAAATTCGACCCTACTACCCATCCCCAGTTCTCTAAACTCTCAGACGAACATGCGCAGGGCAGTGCCAAAGGTGCCTATCTGCGCAAGGAAACCTACCAGGCTTTCATTAAGATGAGTGAAGCTGCCAGAAAGGAAGGTGTTGAACTGATCATTATTTCAGCTACCCGAAATTTCGATTCGCAAAAAAGAATCTGGGAAAACAAGTGGGAAGGCCGAACCATGGTAGAGGGTAAAAATCTAACCACCATTAAAGATCCCAAAGAACGTGCCCGATTGATTTTACTATATAGTTCCATGCCCACTACTTCGCGCCATCATTGGGGCACTGATATGGATTTGAATTCACTCGAAAATAGTTACTTTGATAGTGGTGAAGGACTGAAAATCTATCAGTGGCTTACGACTCATGCTTCCGAGTATGGGTTCTGCCAACCGTATACATCCAAAACCGGTGGCCGAACCGGGTATGAAGAAGAGAAGTGGCACTGGTCATACCTGCCCTTGTCGGGAGATTTTTTGGAAGCCTATAAAAAGCAAGTGCGATATTCTGATATCAAAGGTTTTGCCGGCAGCGAAGTAGCCAAATCTATGGAAGTCATCAGGAAATATGTAGAGGGAGTAGCTTGTAAGAAGTAGAAAATTCTCTTTCCCGGTATTCTAAACTTTCATTTTTTGACATTGATCGATTCATTCCTTTTTTAGAAGAAAATTTTAATCTCCTATTCGCAATTTCTCTCCTCCTTTTGCGATATTTAGTATCTTCTAAATTCAATCCCTGATCAATGAAAAAAGTAATTATTGGTGCTGTGGCTGTTGTAATTGCGGCTGCTGGAATCTTTTATTTCACCACCAGCAAAAGCGACAAAACGTTTAACTCCACCATAAACCCTGCCTTTGGCGAATACATCTCTTCCTATACAGCCGGAGTGATTAGTTCCGGGTCGCCCATCCGCATTGCACTCTCGCAAGATGTAGTCGATTCGGTTGAGGTTGGCACTGAAACAACCGTAAAACTTTTTGAGCTAAACCCATCGGTTAAAGGCACCACGGTTTGGCTCGACAGGCGCACGGTAGAATTCAGACCCACCACGCGGCTGACTTCGGGCCAGATTTACGAAATCAATTTTCAATTGGCCCGGCTTATTGAAGTACCTAAGGCACTCACCAGTTTCGAATATACGGTTCAGGTTATACCACAAAACTTTGAAGTTACTGTTGATAACATCAAACCGTATGTAAAGACTGACCTGAAGCGACAGAAGATTGAAGGCGTTTTATTTACTGCCGACTTTGCCGACAATGCAGCAGTTGAGAAAATATTAAATGCGCAGCAAGATGGCAATTCATTGAAAGTAAACTGGGCGCATACTTCCGAAGGCAAGCAACATTCATTCACGGTAGAAGAGGTTGCGCGCAAGGAAGCAGCCAGTAAAGTAAATTTAACTTTTCTTGGTGCCGGATTAGGTGTTGAGCATGATGAAGACCGCGAAGTGGAAATACCTGCGCTTGGTGATTTTAAAGTAACCAATGTTCGTGTTGAACAGGGTAGTAGTCAGCATGTGGTAATTCAGTTTTCTGATCCACTCAACGAAACTCAAAACCTCGAAGGTCTGATCGGCATTTCTGAGTTGAACAGCCTCGATTTTGAAATCAAAGACAACGAAGTCCGGGTTTATCCTCCCGTTCGACAAACCGGTGCCCGGACAATCACGATTGAATCCGGGGTGAAAAATATTCTCAATTATAAAATGAGTGATGCCTCCACCTTTGATGTTGCCTTTGAGCAGGTACTGCCTGCTGTACGCTTTACAGGAAAAGGAAATGTATTGCCTTCCAGCGATGGGCTGATTATGCCCTTTGAGTCGGTTAACCTCAAGTCGGCAGACGTTCAGATCATTAAAGTATATGAAAGCAATGTGTTGCAATTTTTGCAAGTGAATGATTACGATGGTAATCAGGAAATGAGACGGGTGGGCAAACAGGTTCTGAAGAAAACCATTTCATTGGAAAATTCGGGCGTGACCGATCTTGGTAAATGGAATCGATTTACCCTTGACCTTGCCAAGTTGATTAATGCCGAACCAGGAGCCATCTACCAGGTGCGCATTGGGTTTAAGAAAGCTTATCTGGCTTACGTTTGCGAAGACGGTGAAGATTCAGGCAGTGCCAATTCGCAAAACAGCTTTGAACAGGAGGATGAAGAGGAAGGGTATTCGGAAGAAAGCTATTGGGATAGTTATGAAGACTATTATTATGGCGATGATTATGAATGGAAAGAGCGCGACAATCCCTGTCATTCTTCCTACTACACAGGCAGTCGCAATATCAAGCGCAATGTAATTGCTTCCGACCTCGGCTTGCTGGCCAAGCGTGGTGGCGATGGCAATACAGTGATTGTTGTCAATGATCTGAAAACAACGCAGCCTCTTTCAGGTGTGCAGCTTGAACTCTATGATTTTCAACAACAGTTGATTGGTACAGCCTCAACGGGCCCTGATGGCAAAGCCATTATTGAGACTAAACAAAATCCTTTTGCGCTGATTGCAAAGAGTGGATCGCAGCGTGGTTATCTGAAACTGGTAGGTGGAGAATCTCTTTCACTTAGTAATTTCAATGTAAGTGGTGAATATGTAAACAAAGGCTTGAAAGGATTTTTATATGGCGAACGCGGAGTTTGGCGGCCGGGCGATTCTTTGTTCTTGAGTTTCATTCTCGAAGACAAGAATAAATTATTGCCTTCAGCGCACCCGGTGGTATTTGAACTACAAAATCCACAAGGACAGATAACCTCCCGCCTGGTGCGTTCTGCCTCGGAAAATGGTTTTTACAAATTTGCTACGGCTACAACTTCCGATGCGCCAACGGGCAATTGGTTGGGTAGGGTGAAAGTGGGTGGGGCGGAGTTTACACAACCATTGAAAATTGAGATGGTGAAGCCGAACCGGTTAAAAATCAATCTTGATTTTGGTGTGGATAAACTTTCGGCTGCGAACAGCAACGTGGTTGGTAACCTGAAAGTAAACTGGCTGCACGGTGCGCCCGGAAAAAATCTGCGCGCACAATTTGATGTACTCCTCACAAAAGGAACTACGAAGTTCGATCAGTACAAAGACTATGCATTTGATGATCCCTCGATTGATTTCTTGAGTGAATCGCAAACTATTTTTGATGACTTAACCGATGCCGATGGCCGGGCCCAGGTAAATGCAAATCTCGAAGTGAGTGGCGCAGCACCAGGTACCTTGAATGCGGTATTCCGTGGAAAAGTTTTTGAAGAGAGTGGCAACTTCAGCATCGACAGGTTTAGTATTCCTTATTATCCTTATCCATCCCTTACGGGAATCCGATTGCCGCAAGGTGATAAAGCCCGTGGCATGTTGTTGACAGACACCACTCATCGCGTGGATGTGGTTACGATTGATGCAGATGGCAATCCGCTTTCGCGAACCATTGAATTATCACTTTATAAAATTGACTGGCGCTGGTGGTGGGATAGTTCGGAGGGTTCAGTGAATTATATGTCCGGTAATTATTCACAACCCATTACTACTGGAAAAATTCGCACCGACAATGGAAAGGGAACCTGGAATTTTAAAATCAAATACCCGGAGTGGGGTCGGTTTTTCGTAAAGGCGTACGATCCACAATCAGGACACAGTACGGGTAAAATAGTGTACATCGATTGGCCGGGTTGGGCCGGGCGTGCGCGCAATGAAGGCGAAGGGGCAACTATGCTTTCGTTCTCATCCGATAAACCAATTTATAATACCGGAGAGAAAGCGAACCTGGTGATTCCCGGAAGTGATAATGGACGAGCGTTAATCAGCGTTGAGAATGGAAGCCGGGTGTTGCAAACCTATTGGCTCGAAACCAGGAAGGGCGACAATCAATTTAGTTTTGATCTCACCAAAGAGATGACACCCAATGTGTTTGTGAACGTAACACTGCTACAACCTCATGCACAAACGGTTAACGATCTTCCCATCCGCATGTATGGAATTATTCCCATTCAGGTAGAAGATCCGGAAACTCATCTTGAACCTGTCATCACCATGCCTGATGTGCTGGAGCCCGGCAAAGAAGCGGTGATCAAAGTTTCGGAGCAATCCAAACGCAAAATGACGTACACGCTGGCCATGGTAGATGAAGGACTACTCGACCTAACACGTTTTAAAACGCCCGATGCATGGAGTCGCTTTTATGCCCGTGAAGCACTCGGTGTAAAGACCTGGGATTTATACGACCAGGTAATGGGTGCCTTTGGCGGACGCATGGAACGTCTGTTGGCATTGGGTGGTGATGGTGAACTCGTTGCCAAGGAAGATGATGCCAAAGCGAATCGGTTTAAACCTGTAGTGAAATTTTTCGGTCCGATTACATTGGATGGTGGCAGCAACGAACATCGTTTCATTATGCCACAATACATTGGTTCAGTAAAAACGATGTTGGTAGCCGGGTACGAAGGTGCCTATGGAAAAACGGAGAAGGCCACACCCGTGCGCAAGCCGCTGATGGTGTTAGCTACCTTACCGCGCGTGTTAGGGCCAGAGGAATCTGTGAAGTTGCCGATTACATTATTTACCAGTGAGAAAAATATCAAAAATGTAAAAGTAGACATCAAAGTAAGTGGTCCGGTAACGATTGCCGATGAAGCTTCGCGTACGGTTGCGATGGGTGATGAAACCGATCTTACGCTTGACTTTGGGTTGCTGGTAAAAGGCGAGACCGGCATTGCAAAAATTCAGGTAACGGCTACTTCTGGTAATTACTCAGCTACCGATGAAATTGAAATTGAAGTGCGCAATCCAAATCCTCCGGTAACGAAAGTACTGGATGCTGTGTTGGAAGTTGGTAAATCATGGACGGGTTCTGTCGTTCCGGTTGGCATTGTGGGCACCAATTCATCGGTGCTCGAAGTTTCCAGTTTGCCTCCGGTTAATCTTGGTCAGCGGATGCGTTACTTATTGCAATATCCTTATGGATGTATTGAACAAACTACGTCATCCGTATTTCCTCAATTGTATCTCGATAAAGTGAAAGCACTTACCGAAGAAGAGAAAAATGTTATACAGCGCAATGTGAAAGCCGGTGTTGAGAGATTGAAAACATTCATTAATCGCGATGGTGGATTTTCCTACTGGCCGGGTCACGAAGATTCTGATAGCTGGGGCACTACCTATGCGGGACATTTTTTAATTGAAGCCGAAGCCAAAGGATATTATGTGCCCAACGATATGATGAAGCGTTGGAAAAAATTTCAGAAGAACAAAGCGCAAGGCTGGCGCAAGAACCAGGAGTATAGCAGCAGCGAACTCATTCAGGCATATCGGTTATATACGTTGGCCCTTGCGGGCGATCCGGAATTGGGTGCCATGAACCGCTTGCGTGAACAAGCCATGCCAGCCACGGCTTCGTGGATGCTGGCTGCTGCCTATGTAAAAGCGGGCCAGCCTGAAGCCGCTAAAAAGTTGATTGAAAAATTGCCTGTACAAGTGAAGCCTTATCAAGAGATGGCCTACTCGTATGGATCAGACCTGCGCGACAAAGCCATCATACTGGAGACTTTATTGTTATTGAACGATCGCGTAAAAGCGTTTGAGTTGGTGAAAGAAGTTTCGGAAGCGTTGAGCAACTCTTCGTATTGGATGAGCACACAGACGCTGGCATGGGGATTAAAATCCGTGGGCGCCTATGCCGGTGGCGAGAAAGGTGATTTGAAATTTACCTATAACTACAATGGCAAGGAAGTTACAGCCAACACAGAATTGACCATTGCACAGGTTTCCCTGCCGGCCGATGGATTGAAGCCCGGCAACTTAAAAATTACCAGCGGCAGCAAAGGAACACTTTTCGTACGCGTAATTTCGGAAGGTGTGCCTGCGCGGGGTGTGGAAGATGATGGTGAGAAAAATCTTTCCATCACCGTAAATTACTCCGACCCGGATGGTGCAGCGATTGACCCGGCAAGCCTTGAGCAGGGCACTGCGTTTGTGGCTACCGTTACGGTGTTTAACCCCGGCATGCGCGGCATGTATAAAAACCTGGCGTTGAACCAGATTTTCCCATCGGGATGGGAGATCAATAATTTACGCCTGACGGGCGATGATGGTGCGCGCATCACGGGCGATGTGCCTACGTACCAGGACATCCGCGATGACCGGGTGTATACGTATTTTGATTTGGGAGCTAACCAACGCAAAACATTTAAGGTGCTGCTCACCGCCAGTTATGCCGGCAGTTATTATTTACCGGCTGTAAGCTGCGAAGCGATGTACGACAATGCAGTGTACGCACGGAAGAAAGGAAGAGTAGTTGACGTGGTGAAGCGGGTGGTGCAGTAATTTATAAAGATGAGTTTAACCGGGCCTTTTCTATTTCGCGTGGAGTTGCATAAAACAATTGTTCATGCTACAGGTTCAGGTCTTTGTAACGAATATGGCTTAGTAGTTGATTTAACAAAAGCGATACATCACAAAATTATTACAACTGATTGCAGGCGGATTTTACTTGATTTTCAGGAGGTAGATTTAAAACTTAAGTGCCAGACATTTTCAATCTGGTTAGAATGTATGAAACCTCCATGCCAGAATTTTATAACATCACGGTCGGGTGTGTTTTTAATTCCAGCGGGTTGGAGTTTGCGAATTATTGGCGCGATGTTGGCCAAGCCCGGGGTTTTACAATTCAAATTTTTCCAACACTTAAAGAGGCAGAAACCTGGCTTATGAAATAAAATAGAAAGCGGTAAGAGTGCGGTTCCTCGCAGAGTCTCACTTCGGGCTCCGCGATTGATGGAATAAAATATTTAGAGGTGAATTCTTTTAATTTGGAAATTATCGTGCGGAGACACAGTTGAGAATTTGTAGGACTGATTAAAGAGAAGAGGAGACAAAAGGTTACGTCAATATGAAACACATCTTTGTTATAGTGTTTTCAATAGTGGTTATCGAAGCAGGAATTTTCCTCCCTTACATTCACGGTGACTACGACTTTTTTGCTGTTGGGCTATCTTATATTTTTCAATTTGCTGCATTTACATCATTACTTCTTGTCCCGTTAGGACTAATTTGGTTCATCTTGAACATCGTCAATGGAAAAAATGCTGAGGCAGTTAAATATCCTGTTTACATTAGAAAATCAGCTTTCGTTGTAACAGTGATTATTGTTTTAGCAGCTGCGCTTGGTGCTTTTGCGTCCAATAACAGATTTTCTGCCATCATTATTTTAGCCATTGGTGTTTTCACACTTTTCATATTGCGCAAGAGAATGAAGGACTTGCATTCAGTTCCGGACAATATCGTACCTTATTACTTTATGTTTATTCCGTTGTCTATAGTGTTCTTCCGATTGACATATCTTGAAAAAGTAAAGGAAAATGCAACAGACTTTGTGATTACACAAAGTGAGCAGCTAATACACGATATTGAGGAATACAAAAAAATCAACGGACACTATCCCATTTCGCTGTTATCGACCATTGAAGATTACAAGCCGTTAGTATCTGGTATTCCGCGTTTTCACTATGAGCTCAACGGTGATGCATACAACCTTTATTTTGAACAGATTTCAAGTATGATAGGAACAGAAGAAATCGTGATGTATAATAAATTAGGTGAACACGAAATGACTGTGCATAATCAGGACTTATTGCGAATTGCACCTGCCAGTATACGGAGAGGTTATCATAAAGTTGCTGACCATTTCCGGAAAGATTGGAAGATTTTTTATTTTGACTAGTTAATGACAAGGTACAATCCTTGTTAATTAACTATGGACAAAGGATTGAGCTCCTTTCCTCGAGGAGTCTCGCTTCGGACTCCGCGAAATATTCAAACAGGTAAAATTTTACTTAGAAATTATCAATACGAGGACTCCGCTAAGAATTTAGAATTGAAAGTAACATCAGCATAATGAAAAAATCAATCTCACCCACCTTACTTGCTTTCACGCTCACGCTACTTGCATTAGCAATAGGTTGTCAACCCACAAAAGAAGTTGTCACCGACCGCGCCTGGTGGAAAGAAGCAATCGTGTACCAGATTTATCCCCGCAGTTTTAAAGACAGCGATGGTGATGGGGTAGGAGATTTGAAAGGAATCATTTCCAAGCTGGATTATATCCAAAGCCTGGGTGTTACGGCTGTTTGGCTTAATCCTATTTACAGTTCGCCCAATGATGACAACGGGTATGACATCAGCGATTACCGCGCAATCATGAAGGATTTCGGCACGATGGAAGATTTTGATGCTTTGTTGAAAGGTTTGCACGAGCGAAATATAAAACTGGTAATGGATGTGGTAGTAAATCACAGCAGCGATGAACATGAATGGTTTAAACAAAGTCGCAGTTCACGTACCAGTCCGTATCGCAACTATTATCATTGGTGGAATGCCGACCGCGGCAAGCCTGCCCCGCGCTATAGTCTATTTGATATCAATCACGATGCGTGGATGTACGATTCGCTTACAAACGCCTATTACCTGCATTACTTTTCGCGCAAGCAACCTGATTTAAACTGGGAGAATCCTAAACTTCGGCACGAGGTGTATGACATCATGAAGTTCTGGGCTGATAAGGGCATCGATGGTTTTAGATTGGATGCGTTTCAGTTTGCAGCCAAAGACACCCTGTTCCCGGCTTTCCCGGAAGGATATGAAAAGAACTTTGTCAAATACTATGCGATGGGTCCGGGTTTGCATGAGTACCTGAAAGAGATGAATGAGCAGGTCTTTAGTAAATATGATGTGATGAGTGTGGCTGAGGGTGCTGGTAATTCTTTTGAAGATGCCCATAACCTTGTGGATGCTGAACGCAAGGAATTGAACATGGCCTACGCTTTCGAAGGTGTAGACATTGCAAAAATGGAGGGTTATAGTCTGCTTCATTTTAAAGAAGTTTTCAGTCGGTGGGACAGTGCATTTGCGAGTAAGGGTTGGTTATCAATTTTTCTGGCCAACCACGACCAGGCCCGTATGGTGAGCCGGTTTGGAAATGATAGTCCGCAGTTTAGAGACTTGTCGTCCAAAATGTTGTCTACGTTTGTTATGACCATGCGCGGCACACCGTATTATTATAATGGTGATGAATTGGGAATGACCAATGCAAGGTTTGAAAAAATTGAAGACTATCGCGACATGCCTGCGCTCAATGAATATCAGAATCAAAAGAACATTGGGGGCGACTTGCAAAAATTTATAGAGCGCTTAAAATTTGAATCCCGTGACAATGGACGCACACCATTTCAATGGGATAGCACAACTAACGCAGGATTTACTAATGGCACCCCGTGGTTGCAACTTAATCCGAATTACACAGCAATTAATCAGGCCCAACAAGAAAATGATCCAAATAGTTGCCTCAATTATTTCAGGAGCTTAACAAGTCTGCGCAAAGCAAATCCAGCCCTGGTTTATGGAAAGTACACGTTGCTTGATAAGAGCAATCCAACTGTATATGCCTATACCCGGGAAGAGGGAGACCAGAAGTTGTTGATTGTTTTGAATTTTTATGATTCAAATTCAGCAGCTCTGGTTTCGATACCGGCTGAAGCCAAAGTGCTTTTGTCGAATTATAGTGATGGACCTGTGCTTGATGAACAGGGATCAATCACGTTGAGACCTTATGAGGCGATTGTTTATAAACTCTAACAGAAAGAAGTATGATCTTATACGGTATCAAAAATTGCAACACGGTAAAGTCGGCTGTGGAGTGGCTAAAGAAAAATAAAATTGAGTTTGAGTTCCACGATTACAAGAAGTCGGGCATCACAGCAAGTAAGCTCAGTGAGTGGAGTAAGCAGGTGGGGTGGGAAAGCCTTGTGAACAAACGCGGCACTACCTGGCGCCAATTGGATGAACTTACTCAGAAAAAAGTGACATCTGAAAAAGCTGCCATTGCTTTGATGATGGAAAAGAATAGTGTAATCAAGCGCCCGTTGATTGAACAAAATGGTAAAGTTGTTCTGTTGGGCTTTGATGAAGATGAGTATAAAAAGAAACTGTAATGGGTTTATTATCTTTCCTTAAATCTGATAAGCCGACCTACACCGATAAAGTGTGGCGCACTAAAACAATGGCATGGCGGGGTATGATTACCGAAGCACTGAAAGCACTCACACAAAACGAAATTGCTATTGTTTTTACGTTTTTTGATAAAACACAAACGGAAATTATTGATTTTCTGAACCAGTCAAACGTTCCGTATTTTCAGCTAGTCCCAAATCAAACAAGTGAAGCAGCCAACCAGGAAAAAGTTTTCCTGTGCAATGTTGAAGTACTTCAATCTACAGCTATGATGGGTTTGATCAGCACGTGGTCGGCCAAAACAAAAGTAACCTTCTTGTTTGCCGGGCATTATCCGTTGCCCTCCAAAGAACAGCTGGTCATTCAAAGACTGAATACCTCGTTTCCAAAGTCTGAAATAATATTTTGCTCTTCGCTGGATAATCCATCATTCAAAATTTTTGGTTCCGAGCGCATAGTTGACCTGCTTGATAAGCTGGGGATGAAGGAAGATGAAGCCATCGAGCATGCTATGGTAACCAAAGCGATGGAAAACGCCCGCACAAAAGTAGAAAGTTCCGTAACCCACGAGACCAAAGCTGAGTCTGAAGAAGAATGGTTTGTAAAGAATGTGAAAAGCGGGAAGCCATAAGGGTAAGGTAAGTCTCACAAGGTTACTGGATTAATATCAGTTTATAAATGCTTCAAAGTTACCGGCAAGATGCAATTTGCTCCGTAGGAGCACCCTGTTTATAGCAGGATTTTCGATAAATGGATTGGGCTCCATAGGAGCCACCTACTCCACAAAGTCAAAAAGATATTTCTCTTCAAAGGGTATTTCAAATTTCCTTAGCAGTTCATGATATTCTTCTTTAAAGGATTTCTTTCTCTGATGGGATTCCTGATTTAATATGTAGTTAATCACAGTTCCAATTTGAGAATGTGAATAAGAAAATACTCCATAACCCTCTTGCCAGTTAAATTTTCCTTTAACCCATTTTTTATCATTAATAAATTCATTGCTTTCAACCTTAACTTCTTTTACGAAATCTGAAATTGGTATGGTGGGCTTAAATCCCACAAACAAATGTGTGTGATCAGGCATACAATGAATGGCAAGCATTTTAGATTTTCTGTTTTGTACTAAACCAGTAATATATTTGTGTAATTCTACCTTATGTGCTTTCGGGATTAGACTTTCTCTTTGTTTTACAGCAAAAACAAATTGCAGGTAGATTTGCGAAAAGGTATTAGCCATAGGATATAGAAGTTTAGGAGGCTCCGATGGAGCCAGCACCTTCTAAATTTAAATAAATTTCTATAAACAGGATGCTCCTACGGAGCAGATGAAGGTAACCTAGAGCGCGATTGAGTTGGATCTTAAAGTTTAAGAGCCTCTGGGTGAGGGATTGGACTACTGTCAAATCTACTTTTTAAAAAGTATGTTTGTGGTGCGTGAGAATTGTACTGAAAAAATACCGCTACTATCTGTTATTCACCTTCGCGCTGCTAGTGATTTATTATTTCTCACTGCCCAACCAACTCTTTCATGATTCCTATTCTACAGTGTTAGAAGACCGCGCAGGCAAATTACTGGGGGCTACCATTGCCGATGATGGCCAGTGGCGCTTCCCGGAAGGCAATCCAGTGCCTGAGAAATTTAAAGACGCGCTGATTCTTTTTGAAGACAAGCGATTTTACAGTCACCCTGGGGTAGATGTTCTCTCACTATCACGTGCCACTCGTCAGAATCTGAAAGCAGGAAAAATTGTAAGCGGGGGCAGCACAATTACCATGCAAGTAATTCGGTTGGCCCGCAAGAATAAATCTCGAACATTTTTTGAAAAGATAATTGAGATTGTGTTGGCCACCCGGCTCGAACTTCGTTATTCTAAAGATGAAATACTTTCGCTCTATGCCGCGCACGCACCGTTTGGTGGCAACGTGGTAGGTATCGAAGCTGCCTGTTGGCGATACTTTGGTCGCGATGCATCAGAGTTAAGTTGGTCGGAGGCAGCTTTGCTCGCGGTACTTCCCAATAATCCATCACTTATTCATCCAGGAAAAAACAGGGCGGTATTGAAAGCTAAACGCGACCGGCTATTAACCCGACTTATGCAATCGGGTAAAATTGACTCAACCACGTTCGAACTTTCACTCGCGGAAAGCATTCCTGAAAACCCGGTGTCACTTCCGCGTAGCGCGTATCACTTATTGACGCGAGCGATTAAAGAAGGTCATGCCCAAACGCGGGTGAAGAGCACATTGGATTTTCCTTTACAAGAACGCGTCAACCAGATTGTAGCCGATCACCAACAGGTATTAAAAGGAAATCAGGTGTTTAATGCAGCTGCGCTGGTGCTGGAAGTTAAAACCGGTAGGGTACTTGCTTATACAGGCAATGCGCCTGCTGGGCGTGAGCATGGTGAACAGGTTGACATCATTCAGGCAAGGAGAAGTACGGGCAGTATTCTAAAGCCGTTTTTGTTTGCCGCAATGCTGGACGAAGGGAAGCTATTGCCGGGAACATTGCAACCCGATATCCCAACACTCATTAATGGGTTCTCGCCAAAGAATTTTACCAAAGAACACGATGGGGCAGTTGCAGCAGATCAGGCTTTGATTCGTTCTTTGAATATTCCCGCTGTTCATGAGCTCAGGGAGTATCGCTATGAAAAGTTCTATGAACTGTTGAAACGAATCGGACTTAGTACATTAAACAAACCTGCCGATCACTATGGGTTATCTTTAATTTTAGGCGGAGCCGAGGGCGCTCTTTGGGATATTACCGGTGCCTATGCTTCGATGGCGCGCACACTCCAAAACTATTTTGAAGTGCCTGGAAAAATCCGTTATGACAAAAGTGATTTTCATTCTCCAATGTATCGTCAATCAGATTCAGTGATTCGAAATAACCCGGAGGAAAGTAGTTGGGTAAGTGCGGCTTCAATTTATCTCACCTTCGATGTATTGAAGGAAGTGTATCGCCCCGGAGAAGAAACCGGATGGCGAATGTTCAACAGCACAAAAAAGATTGCCTGGAAAACTGGCACGAGTCATGGCTTGCGCGATGGTTGGGCTGTGGGTGTTAACGGTGAATATGCTGTTGGCGTTTGGGTTGGCAATGCCGATGGTGAAGGCCGGCCCGGGCTTACCGGAACAGAGTCGGCTTCGCCTATTATGTTCGATATCTTCTCGCAGTTGCCGGGTAACAGTTGGTTTCAGGTTCCTTTGATAGAATTAAATGAAGTCCAGGTATGTAGTCGCAGTGGAATGCGGGCAACGGAATTGTGTTCGGAAACAAAAGCAATAAAAATTCCTCAGGCAGGATTACAAAGCGCTCCTTGTCGTTATCACCAAAGTGTACATCTCTCGTTGGATTCAAAGTATCGGGTTCATGCCGATTGTGAATCAATCTGCAGGATGAAACCTGTTTCGTGGTTTGTGTTGCCCCCGGTGCAGGAGTATTATTTCAAATCGAAGAACCTAAGTTATAAAGCCTTGCCTCCGTTTCGCAGAGATTGTGTTAACCCAGCCTCTGTAGCTTCAATGGATTTGATTTATCCGAAATCCGGTGCCCGGATTTTTATTCCCCGCGAACTGGATGGTGAGTTGGGAAGTGCATTGTTTGAAGTGGCACACCGCCAGCCTTCGGTTACGGTGTACTGGCACATGGATGGTAATTACCTTGGCGCCACGCGCAGCACTCATCGTTTAGCTGTTGCACCCGATCCGGGGCAGCATACTCTTACCTTGGTTGATGACCAAGGCACTGTTTTAGAGCAACGGTTTAGTGTTGTTGACAGGCATTGATGGCCGTGTTAAACCCATGTGGTTTTGCGTGTTAACAAAACTATGTTTACCTTCATAAACGATTTGGGGCATTCTATGCTACCCCATTTATTTTTTAAACTACGTCAGGTTTATTTTTTTGTTTGTAACCTAACCAAAAGCCTATGCACCGCCAGTGTCTATTGTTCGCTGCTTTACTCTTAATCTTTCCAAGCCTTCAGGCGCAGGATAAACCTCATACCGACCAGTCCCTTTATGTGGTGATTGGTGCATTTGCCATTCCGCGTAATGCGATTGAGTTTACCGAGAATGCCAAAAAACAGAACTATCCGGCCGTGTTCGAGCTCAATCCCAAGCGTAAACTTTTCTATGTGTATGTGCTGCATACAGAAGACAGGAAGGCAGCTATCAACGAATCGATCAGGCTTCAGAAACAATCACCCTACACCGACACATGGGTATACTCGGGTTTGTTAGGAGATAATCCCCAGGTAGTTAAAATTAATGACGCTGAAAGAAAGGAAGCGATTGATCAGTTGAATGAGGAAAGCAAACCAGTTATTGAAGGCACATCCATCGTTGCGGCAGAAGTAATTAAGAAGGAGGGGAGTGACTTAAACGGTACGATTGATGAGGTTAAGCCAGCAGGAGACACAATAAAGGCAGCTACTGCAAAACCTGAAATCATAGAAGAGGTGCCGGGGACAAAACCCTTTCTCTTTCGCATTAAGGCATTAGTAGATGGCGATACACTCGCGGGCGATGTAGATTTCTTTGATGCTGACGCAGCCAATAAGAACCGAAAAGCAGCTACGTACCGCGGGAATGATTGGGTTAATGTAAAGCCAATTAATAGGTCGGGAAATATTTTGTTGGAGTGTGAAGTATTTGGCTATCGGAAGGTTCAACTCCCAATTAATTATAACACTCCCGAGGCAACCGATGGAGTGAAAGTTGATGGAAATAAGGTGGTGGTGCCTTTTGAATTGGTGCGATTGCAAAAGGGGGACAAGGCCATCATGTTCAATGTTTATTTCTATAAAGATGCAGCCGTTATGCGACCCGAGTCGCGCTACGAGGTAGGTAGTTTGCTGGAGATGTTACAGGAGAATCCAAAATATAAGATTAGAATTCATGGCCATACCAATGGGAAGTCGGCAGGCAAGATTATTTCCATGGGGGAAAGCAAGAATTTCTTCCAGCTTAACAAAGACAATAAGGAAGGCTATGGTTCTGCAAAGAAATTATCGGAAGAGAGGGCCCTTTTGATTCAAAAGTATCTTACTGAAAACGGAATAGATGTGGGTCGCACGCAAGTGAAAGCCTGGGGCGGAAAGCATCCTATTTATGAAGTAGACCATGCTTCGGCACAGGCCAATGTGCGTGTTGAGATTGAAATTCTGGAAAATTAGACAGTCAAAAGCCGCAAATTCTCAATTGATTACCCCCTATCAGTAGGGCAAGATTTGTTGTTTACTTACAGAAAGTATTAAATTGGAGGCTATTACCAAAAAACCCGGTATGCAAAAATCGATCTACACCCTCCTTTTTTTAATGATATGCGCTGTCTTGCGGGTATCGGCACAGGCCAAGACTGAAACAAATCATTATGTAGTTATTGGCGTATTTGCCAAACTTGGTAATGCCGAGCGGCTTACCGATAAGGCTAATCAAATGGGATTTAATGCCCAGTATGCGATCAATCCTCGCCAAAAATGGAATTATGTTTACCTTCTTCAAACAACTGATAAAAGAAAGGCTTATGCATTTGCTATTCGGATGCGGGCCGAAACAGAACATAAGGAGGCATGGGTTTTCTCAGGCCAATTGGGCGAGGGTCAGGCGGTAGTGGTTGAAGAGAAACCCGTGGAAAAACCAATTGAGAAGCCCATTGAACCGGTATTTATTGAGCCGGTTGAAAAGGACTCCGTTGTTGAAAAACCAGTCATTGAAACACCAGTTGTCGAGGTTCCGGTTGTTAAAAAACCAGCAGGGAAGCCCTTCTTATTTAAACTGGAAAACCAAAGTGATGGCACTCCGGTAACGGGCGAAGTTCATGTTCAGGAATCAGCTAACGCTACCCGGTACCAGGCTTTTAAAGCCAATGAAATTGTTTACATCGAGGCTCCTCAGAATTCCAGAGGCAACTATGTAATTACTACCCAGGCAGCAGGCTTTCAGCCGATCAGTGTAATTTTGAGTTATAAAGACCCAAGCCCAGAGGTTGGCCCAGAAGGTGAAGCTATAGTTCCGCTTGAGTTAGGTCGTGTAAAGCGTGGGGATTATATAGATTTTACCAACGTGCGATTCTTCCGTAATTCTTCCATACTTGATCCTGTGTCTCAGAATGAGTTGGACGGTCTGGTAGATTTGATGAAGGAATCTGCTGGGTATAAGATTCGTGTACATGGTCATTGCAATGGCACGAACGATAAGGAAGGTTCAATACTGGGTAGCAGCACAAACTTCTTTGCGTTGGATCCATCCAAGAATAAAATCGGCAAGTTTTCTGCCAAAGAATTGACTACTGAAAGAGCCGCAACAGTTAAAGCCTATTTAGTGAGCCAGGGAATAGATGCATCACGCATCGATACGAAAGGCGAAGGTGGTAAAATTCCGTTGTACCCTAGCGGTGGTACCTTGGCTCAGTATAACGATCGTATAGAAATAGAAATCACCAAGCGATAGAAATCAAATTATATAATGAAATGGATCGTCCGATCAGGTTAAAATGATCGGACGTTTTTTTACATCGTCATCGCTTTTAAAATGTCGTGCTGAGTAATGATATGGGCTTTTTCCTGATCATCGCGCACCAGCAAGGCCTTATTGTTTTTATTGAGAAGGGAGGATAGCACATCCAATGTGCTGTCCAGGGCCACTACCTGCATAGGCTTGTCCATAATTTCACCCACTGTTTTATCCTTCAAGGAGGGATCATAAATAATTTTTTCAATTAAAGTAGCGGTCGTTACACTTCCTACAAACTCATTGCCTTCAACAACCGGCAACTGATCAACCCCTTCCTTATTCATAATGCGAATGGTTTCGCCAATGGTTGAGGTCTTCGATACAGTGTGCAGACTTTCCTTTCCATTTCTCCTGGCAATAATTTCACGCGCTGTTCCGTATGCACGTTCTTCCAGAAACCCATGGTCTTTCATCCACATGTCGTTATATACTTTGTTGAGATAGCGCGTTCCGTGATCTGGCAATAAAATCACCATTACATCGTCCTTCTTAAGATTTTCTTTTGCATACTCCAACGCTCCGTGCAAGGCCGAACCGCTACTCCAACCCACAAAGAGACCTTCTTCTTTGGAGAGTCTTCGGGCAGCAATAGCACCATCTTTATCGGTCACTTTTATGAAGAGGTCAATAATATCGAAGTCAACATTTTTCGGTAAGATGTCTTCACCAAAGCCCTCCGTCAGGTATGGGTATATTTCGTTCTTGTCGAAGATGCCGGTCTCTTTATATTTTTTAAAGACAGAACCATACGTGTCAATACCCACAGCCACCAGGTCGGGTTTTTGTTTCTTCAGGTATCGGGCTGTGCCACACATAGAGCCTCCGGTGCCAACAGTAGCTACATAATGCGTAATCTTTCCTCCGGTCTGCGTCCAGATTTCAGGTCCCGTGGTTTCATAATGCGCCTGAGCATTTGACGGATTATCGTACTGATTGGGGTAGATTGAATTCGGAATGTCTTTATTTAATTTCCGGGCAACAGAATAATAGGAGCGGGGATCGTCTGGCTCAACGTTGGTTGGGCACACAATAACTTCGGCCCCCACGGCCCGCAATATATTAATCTTCTCTTGCGATTGCTTGTCAGCCATGGTAAAGATGCACTTATATCCTTTGGCTACGGCCGTCAAGGCCAGACCCATGCCGGTGTTTCCTGAAGTGCCCTCGATGATTGTTCCACCCGGTTTTAACGTGCCAGCCTTCTCTGCATCTTCAATCATCTTTAACGCCATACGGTCTTTCGTAGAATTTCCAGGATTGAAGTATTCTACTTTGGCAAGCACGGTTCCGGCAATCCCTTTATTCACTTTGTTAAGGCGAACCATGGGGGTATTACCAATTGTATCAATGATCGAATTATAAATCATAATAAATAGAATTAATGCGGGTCAAAAGTACAAAGAATGAAGCTAACGGGAGTTAGCCATTCACAGAAAAATCAGGCCGTTGCGCCTGCTAACAAGTAAAGCACAGCCATGCGAACGGCTACCCCATTTTCGACCTGATCCAAGATGATTGAATTTTGTGAATCGGCAGCATCGCTACTTAATTCGACACCCCGGTTGATGGGGCCCGGGTGCATGATTACGATTGGTTTTTTCAGACTGTCAAGTGTCTTTTTTGTGATACCGTAGTAAAGTGAATATTCCCGTAGTGATGGAAAATATTTTATTTGCTGCCGCTCCAGTTGAATGCGCAACACGTTTGCAACATCGCACCATTCTAAAGCTTTTTTTACATCCAACTCAATCTGTACTCCCAGTGAACTAATAAATTTTGGTAACAGCGTAGGCGGTCCGCACACCATCACTTTGGCACCCAACTTTTGCAAAGCAAAAATATTTGACAAGGCAACCCTTGAGTGGAGGATATCACCAATGATGGCTACTTTCTTTCCTTGCACATCACCCAATTTTTCTCGAATAGAGTAGGTGTCAAGCAATGCCTGGGTTGGGTGCTCATGGGTGCCATCACCTGCATTTACAATGTTGGCTTTAATGTGCTTTGCTAAAAAATGAGGCGCTCCCACGCTGGCATGGCGCATCACTACCATGTCGACCTTCATGGCCAAAATATTATTTACTGTATCCAACAGGGTTTCTCCCTTTTTAACCGAGCTGGTGGAGGCTGAAAAATTCACCACATCAGCGGATAATCTTTTCTCGGCTAATTCAAACGATAGACGGGTGCGCGTAGAGTTTTCGAAAAATATATTGGCAATGGTTACATCGCGTAGAGAAGGTACTTTCTTGATAGGCCGGTTAATAACTTCTTTAAACGTGTCTGCAGTTTCAAAAATTAATTCAATGTCTTTTGCTGTTATGTTTTTGATGCCTAGTAAGTGCCGTTGACTGAGTGTTGACATTGTGTTTAATCCTTGTTATTGATTAACCAAATCCTATTTTGTTTATGCCCTTGGGCAACTAATTCAACCAGTACCCGCTGCGATTCAATGGTGTTCACATATTTTCCTACATAATCAGCAGCAATAGGAAGATCTCGGGTATGTGTCCGGTCTACCAACACTAATAACTCTACCTTCTCCGGTCTTCCAAAAGCAATCATGGCATCCAATGCAGCCCGTACGGTACGGCCAGTGAAGAGCACATCATCAATCAGAATTACGTGCTTCCCTTCAATCACGAATGAGACTCGCGTTTCGCTTGCTTTGGCGGGTGTATCCCGTCTTCTAAAATCATCGCGATAGAAGGTGGCGTCAAGGTAACCTATGGGTACCTCTTTCCGGGTTAGCTCTATTAACCTCTTTTGAATAAGTTCGGCTAAAAAGATACCTCTGGGCTGAAGCCCAAGGATGACACTATTTTCAAAAGAATCGTGATTTTCAATCAGTTGCTCGCAAAGGCGGCTGAGGGTGATATCAAGCAGGTCCGAATCAAGAATGAGTTTCTTCTGCATACGCCTGCGCGAAATTAGCAAAAAGGAATGGTTTTCTATTGATATTTAAGCTTGTTGATAAAAAACACTTTTCGGTAGCCGCTCTCATTTCCGGTAAGTTGATTTCTTACTTTTTGAACACCCGAAGCGAAAAAATGTTGGGGATACCAGTAATCAAGTTTAGCAGACTCCGTGTCTTTTTCTTTAACTACATCGGTTTGAAATTTTGATTTAACCGGGTCGACTGCCTTGCCCTCCAATACCTGGTTGTCTTTGATAATCTTGGAGCGGATTAAATTATCATAGAAGTACAAAAGAACAATACGATTTTCGACTGGTGCAATTTTTACTAATTGCTGGAGCTCAAAAGTCTTAACATCATTAATTTCAAAGCTGTTGTCCCATTTTAATTTTCCTTCTGAATCGAACCCGATTACGACCGCATGAGTGTATTGATAACCATCAAAGATTCTGTCCCCGCGCATTAGCGGACTGGACATTCCATATCCCCCTCTTTCAGAAGTATATGTGTATCTTGGGTAGAAAGCTTCTCCCAACATAATGTATTGGTCACCATAGGGAACTACCTCCTGAACAAGAAAGCGATAATTAAATCGGATCCTCTTACCCTTTATTTTTCTTCGTTCTATCCTTTCTTTAACCCGTTTTTCTCTTCGCGCCTTCATATAGCTGAAGAAATTTTCCAAGTCACCAAAATTATAGTAATTGATTTTGTATTCACCAAGCTGATTTATTTCGGCCACAAATATTCCTCTTGAGTATTCTATATTCCGACTTCCATATACGCCAGCAACAACCTGAATATCATGAGGCATTTTTACTGAACGCCCAAAGATCAGATTCTTATTGACTTCTGGCTCCAAAACAGTAGTTTTTACCAGATCGCCTTCAGCATCATAATTTCTAATCCAGAGGCAATTTTTTCTTTCAAAATTTTTTGCACTCACAATTACATCTACGGAGCCATTTTGGTAAGTTTTTATCTGATTGAGTTCGCCTCGTTCATTAAAAAAACCAGGAAGAATTTTAGATCGTTGAGATGTAAAACTATAGAATAGGACCAAGGGCCTATAGTTAAAATAGCCACCAATCATTACTCCACGACTGGTTATTTCAAAATCAGTTGGATTGAATGGAATCAGATTTCTGATCGTGTGAACTCCGTAAGTGCCATCCTGAATTTTTGTGGCCACTACCTGAAAATCCCCAGATGAATAAATGCCTGATTTAAGGAGAATAAAAACGAGATCATCTTTTGATTTCACATGGGATACGCGAAGCGCTTTTTGCATGGAAATGTAACCATGCCAGTTTTCTTTCAGCGTTGTATCTACTTTAATTATTTCAAGTTGGTCGTCTACTCTGCCAACTATTCTTCGATAGATCAACAGCCCATTTTCATCTAGAGAAGTTACGTGGGGCTTTTCAATTTCATCTTGCTCATTCAAGATAAGTTCATAGCGAGCTTGTTGATCCACTTGCCCTAGGCAGCTGGAAATAGCAAGATAAAATAGAATGATGTTAGCGTATTTCAACCTTGTTAATATAGAAAACATATCGTGTAGGATCTTCAACTTGCCGAGATGTGTCCTTTATATTTTGATACCCCCATACATAGAAAGCATTCTTATACCAAAAGCGAATAAAGCTATTGCTGTCCGAATCGTTTCTCACAACCTCAGTTGAATTTTTCAGTTGAATGCTTATGGTGTCTGAAACGGCTACTCCATCTAACTTGTTGGAGATGATTTTTATTTCCTTTTCTTTTTTGAAAGCTAAAGCAATTTGATCTTTATAGAAGATAAAGTCAGAAGTTTGCTCAAGTCCATTTAATTTTTTGTCTTCTAATTTTAAGCCATAATCCTGGATTCGTTTACCACGTGAATCAAGGATAACTAAAGAGGCATGTAACATTTTTGATTCACTTGTTTGTGACGTGTTATACTGATAGGGTGTATTGTAGTAGCGATTCATAAACGGGTTATAGCCATAAGGGGAATAGCCATAATATGGAACTCCAAAGTTATTGTTCCAATAAGGATAGGAATTCAAACTAGTGGCAGGTTGATAGATTTCAGTAAGCAAGGCAAACCCTTGAGGTTGTTCTTCCAAACGCATAGGGGTGGCGTAAGTTTTAAAATCTGGAATTTCACCAACTTTACTTGACTGTTGTGATCTTAGTTTGAGAGTTGTAGCACGTTTCGCAGTTTGATAATCAAGAGAATGCTCAAACTGGCCAAAATCATAGTAGTTGATAGATTGTTCAGAAAATGGATCTATAAGTGTGGAGTATACTCCACTGGCCAACTTTGAGTTTCCCACGGTCCAAGTCCCCGCTACTAGCAAATCATCGTTTAATAACGTTGTAGTCATTCCCGATAAAATAGTTTTTTTTGAATCGATCTCCATGATATCCTCCAGCAAAAGAGCTCCGCTAGCATCAAACGTTTTGAGAATCAGTCTCATTCTTTGCTTTGTGGTACGGTCCGCAATCAAGGTATTGAATGTATTGTTTGTGTTTACGCGTACATCCAGAAGTTCAGTGTCAGAAATAAAAAAGCCTGGAACAAGTTTCGCTTTTTCAGACTCTAAGTCATAGAGTAAAATGGCAGGCTCATTGGACACATATCCTCCTAAGCCAATGCTATTCTCCAGGGATATGAAATGTGTAATGCGAAAGGAGAGTTCCTGTTTAATGGAATGTCTTTTGATATTCTTCGAGCTGGATGATATTGTAAAGAGCGTTAGTTCACTGGCTTCATGCTCCCCAAGGCGGAATAAAAGATATAGCAGGTTATTCTTATATTCATAGCCTACAAGACGCAGGCGGTTTTCAATATCCAATTCAAGAGACCAAACTTCCTGAAGTGTTGTATCAAGTCGGATTATTTCCCACAATTGCTTTCCTTCCTTGAATTTTTCTTTGTCGCGTATCAGAATAAGGCCTTCGTCTTTCAATGAAATCAGAATAAATTCCTGATCGCTGTTCTTCTGCTCCCGCTCAAAGCGAGAAGATTGAGTAATTTGTGCCGAGACTTCGAATGGATTCAATAGCATGAAGAGCAGTAACTGCTGCATCGCAATTGACATAAAAACAGACTCCCACTTTTTCATTTTTTTTTATTCACTCAAACCAACCACCCAATCAAACTCCTCCTTTTTGACAGGCTGCACCGATAGCCTTGAGTTTTTGACCAGAACCATATTACTTAAGCGTTTATCTTTTTTAATGGTTCCTAATTCTACTGGAGTTTTCAATTTTCTAACAGGTTTGATATCAACAGCCACCCACTCATTGTCCTTAGGATCCGGATAAAATTCGCGCGTAATTTCAGCAATGCCGACTGCTGCTTTATCGTCCATGCTATGGTATATAAAGACAAGGTCGCCTTTTTTCATCGCCTTCAGATTATTACGAGCCTGAAAATTCCGCACGCCATCCCAAACGGCCTTTTTGTCTCTTACTAAATCCTCCCAGGAAAACGTGCTGGGTTCTGTTTTTAAAAGCCAATAATTCATAGTGAACGAAGTTTATTTTAGTATTACGTTAAGTCCTTGAAAGTAACTAAAATAGCGAATTGTATTCGTATTTTTCCGGTGTTTCGCAGAAATGAAGCTTAATGAAGGTTCTGATAATTCGGTTTTCATCCATAGGTGACATAGTTCTCACCACCCCGGTGATTCGTGGATTAAAGACTCAATTAAATGATTCTGAAATCCACTTTGCTACGAAAGTTCAGTACAAAGGCATTCTTGAAAATAACCCTTATGTCGATAAATTGTTCTTGCTCGAAAAGGACTTATCTGTGCTGATTGGTGAGCTACGTAAAGAGAAGTATGATTTTATCATCGATCTGCACAACAATTTGCGAACACGAATTATTAAAACTGCCTTAGGAGTAAAATTCTACAGTTTTAACAAACTCAATCTCGAGAAGTGGCTTTTAGTAAATTTTAAGATCGACAAGCTTCCTTCGCTTCATATTGTTGATAGGTACCTCAATACGGTGCAGGAATTGGGGGTTAAAGCAGATGCCTTAGGACTTGATTATTTTATTCCGGATAAAGATGAAGTGCCTGTTGAATGGCTTCCGGAAACGCACCGACAGGGTTTTGTTGCATATGCAATTGGGGCACAGCATAACACCAAAAAACTGCCAGTAACCCGAATGATTGAACTGTGCGATAAAATCAATAAGCCTATTGTGTTGTTGGGTGGGCAAGAAGATTTTTCAATTGCAGAGCAAATCAGGATTTTCTTTGATCGACCACAGGCTAGTGAGTTTGAAGCGGGATTGACGGAGCTTAATAAGAAGACGACAATCTATAATGCCTGTGGGAAATTTAATTTGAATCAGTCGGCCAGCCTTATAAAAAGTGCACGCTATGTGTTCACCCACGATACTGGCCTGATGCATATTGCGGCAGCATTTAAAAAAGAGATCTATTCAATTTGGGGAAATACCATTCCGGAGTTTGGAATGTATCCATATCGTTCAAAGTTCACTATTCTGGAAAATAAGAAAATTGACTGCAGGCCATGCTCAAAAATCGGACATCAGGTTTGCCCGAAAGGTCATTTCAAGTGCATGAATGAAATCGTTTTTGATTTTTATTTGCCTTAACCTAGTAGGCTCGTACCAATTTGCCATCCATATAATTAAGATATGAGCGGTTTACTACGCGCATACCACCTGGCGTTGGATAGTTGCCAGTAAAATACCAATCACCTGAATGACCGGGTATTGCTTTGTGAAGACTTTCTATAGTTTGGAAAATTACCTGGATGCCTGCTTTCATTCCGGCAGGCCGCACGATGTCGGTTATTTTTTCAGAGATCTCTTCGTAGGTAAATTGGTCGTATAAACGTTTCACGTGATTGGTAGGTACCTGATCTTGCTCTGCCTGCTGACATTGTTCATATACTTCACCAAGCAAATAATCTTTGCCTTGTTCTTTAATGAGTTCGATCACGGCCCGGAAGGCCACAAATTCACCCATTTTACTCATATCAATTCCGTAGCAATCGGGGAAGCGGATTTGTGGTGCTGATGACACTACGATTACTTTTTTGGGCTCCAGTCGATCCAGCATTTTAAGAATGCTTTTCTCCAACGTTGTTCCTCGTACAATGGAATCATCGATCACGACCAACGTATCTTTCCCTTTGTTTACTACTTCATACGTGGTGTCGTACACGTGAGCCACCATGTCATCGCGATGCACATCATCGGTAATAAAAGTTCTCAACTTAACGTCCTTGATCACAATTTTTTCGATCCGCGGACGGAAGGACAAAATATCTTCTAAAGAATCTATCGATGGTTTTGAATCGATAATAATGTCTTTTTGCTTGTTTACAATATAATCTTCAATGCCCGACATCATACCAAGGAAGGCAGTTTCGGCTGTATTGGGGATATAAGAAAAGACGGTATTCTTCAGATCGAAGTTTATAGCCTTTAATATTTGCGGCACCAGCAGTTTTCCAAGCTTTTTGCGTTCCTGATATATTTCCGGATCTGTGCCTCGCGAAAAGTAAATGCGCTCAAAGCTGCATGATTTTTTATCCAGGGCTTTGATAATTTCCTGCTGCTGATATTCACCATTCTTATTAATGACTAGCGCATAGCCTGGATTTATTTCTTTGATCTGCGAGTAGTTGACATTGAATGCGGTTTTAATAGCTGGTTTTTCTGAGGCTACCACCACTACTTCATCATCGGCATAATAATAAGCAGGGCGAATGCCTGAGGGATCGCGCACGACAAAAGCAGAACCTGATCCCGTAAGGCCAGCCATTGTATAGCCACCGTCAAAATCTTTGCAAGCTCGCCTTAGCACACGGGTTAAGTCGAGTTCGTTTTCGATGATGTCCGATACCTCTTTATTACTGTAGTCTTCTTTATATTTTTCGAATAAGCTTTGAACTTCAAGGTCAAGAAAGTGACCAATTTTCTCCATCACAGTTACTGTGTCCACCTTGTCCTTAGGGTGTTGGCCTAAGTCAACCAATACGTTGAAGAGTTCGTCCACATTAGTCATATTGAAGTTACCGGCCATCACCAGGTTACGACTGCGCCAGTTGTTTTGACGGAGGAATGGGTGCACGTTTTCAATACTATTGAGGCCGTGAGTACCATAGCGCAAATGGCCAAGCCACAATTCGCCACTAAAGGCAACATTTTCCTTCAGCCAGTTTTCGTCTCTGAACTTTTCCTTTCCTTCCTTTTGAGCCTTAATGTATTTCTTGCCAATCTTTTTAAACAGGTGGGCGACTGGCTGGCTTTTTACGGATCGGTAACGACTAAAAAAACGAAACCCCGGCTTTTGATCAATCTTTATGTTGGCGATTCCTGCCCCATCCTGCCCTCGGT
>JBEBJH010000273.1:0-5758 GCA_040079965.1 Cyclobacteriaceae bacterium | reverse complement strand
GGATCGGCCGCATATAATTTTGCCCCGGCCGTAGCCGAAGCTTTCTTTCAGGAAATTCCCTTGCTCATTTTTACAGCCGACCGACCGAAGGAATGGATAGATCAATTGGATGGACAAACTATCCGGCAGAAAAATTTATATGGTGCACATGTAAAAAAATATTACGAACTCCCGGAAGATTACTCGCATGAGGACTCGAGTTGGTTCATTCATAGGGTAGTAAACGAAGCTATTGCGCTTTCGCAGGAATATCCAAAAGGCCCGGTGCATATTAACGTGCCACTTCGTGAGCCTCTTTATCCCGCTGTTGCTGAGAAAATTTCCTTTAGCAAAGGAATAAAAACAATAAGTATCACTCCTGCTAAACTTTCGCTTTCTGATGTTGATAAAAAATCTCTTTCACAGTCTTTGGCCGGCTTCACCAAGGTGTTATTGGTAGCTGGTCAGCAAGATAATCATCAGGGCCTCAGTAAAGTAGTTGAAAAATTCTGTAAAGCAAATAAAATTGCATTAGTGGGTGACGTTATCTCCAATCTTCATTCTATACCGGGGAATGTACGTTATGCAGATATCTTCTTAGGACCATGTGGCGAGTCAATCAAGAAATCGCTACATCCCGACTTATTGATCACCTTTGGTAAATCTGTGATCTCCAAAAATTTAAAAATTTTCCTGCGTAAGCATCCTCCACAACAACATTGGCACATACAACAAGCCGGATCAACTGCTGATACGTTTCAATCACTTTCACGCGTTGTTCGTTGTGATCCGAAATCTTTTTTTGAAAACTTAAGCTCCCCTCCTCTCATTGGAAAGTTTGAACTACAGAAAAAAGAAAACTATTCACAATTGTGGAAAGCAGAAGAGCATAAAACACAACGTGCCTGCCAATCACACATTGCGACCACAGAATTTAACGAGTTGAGTGCTATTCATGAGTTACTCTCTTCCCTGCCGGATCGCTGCAATCTGCATGTGGCCAATAGTATGTCTGTAAGGTATGCTAACCTGATAGGACTAAAAGAAAAAAACAAGGGCATTCACGTGTACGCAAACCGTGGAACCAGTGGAATTGATGGTTGCACAAGTACTGCCCTGGGTCATTCACTCAGCAGTGATGTGCCCAATATTCTCCTCACAGGTGATCTTGCTTTCTTTTACGATCGCAATGCTTTCTGGCATAATTACTCAGTTCCTAATTTCAGGGTGGTAGTAATTAACAATCAGGGTGGAATTATTTTTAACTTGATAGACGGCCCCGGAAATCTGCCTGAGCAAAGTGAGTACTTTGTAACCAATCAAAAACTTTCTGCCAGTTATCTGGCCAGTGAATTTGGTTTTGACTATCTAAAAGTAGATTCCGGAAAAAAGTTAAAAGCATCCATTAAGGAATTCTTCGATTTTGGTGGCAACACTAAAATCATGGAAATAGTTAGTAGTCAGAAAACTGCCAAAGGCGCATTCGAGCAATTCAAAAAACATATCAAAAAAGGTTATGAATCTTAAATACAATTGGAAACCGGTAAAAGAGTACAAAGAAATTCTCTTTCATAAATTCGAAGGCATTGCCCGCATTAGCATCAACAGACCAGAGGTTCATAATGCGTTTACTCCATTAACCATTCAGGAAATTCTGGATGCTATGAATCTTTGTCGCGAAGACATGGAGGTGGGTGTAATTATTTTAACCGGGGAAGGCGGAAAAGCCTTTTGCAGTGGTGGAGATCAAAGCGTAAGAGGTCATGGTGGATACGTAGGCACGGACACTGTGCCGCGTTTGAACGTGCTCGACTTACAAAAAGTAATTCGCACTATTTCAAAACCCGTTATTGCTGCGGTGGCAGGTTGGGCTATTGGCGGTGGACATGTATTACATGTGGTCTGTGATCTTACTATCGCTGCCGAGAATGCTCGCTTTGGTCAGACTGGACCTAAAGTAGGTAGCTTTGATGGCGGTTTTGGCGCCTCCTACCTGGCAAGAATAGTTGGTCAGAAAAAAGCGCGTGAGATCTGGTATCTCTGCGATCAGTATGATGCTCAGGAAGCACTCGATATGGGACTTGTAAATAAAGTGGTGCCGTTAGAACAATTGGAAGAGACCTATGTAGCCTGGGCCAAAAAGATTCTTCAGAAAAGTCCACTTGCCATCCGGATGTTGAAGAGCGCATTCAATGCCGAGCTGGATGGACAAGCAGGTATACAGGAGCTTGCAGGTAACGCAACATTATTATATTACCTGAGTGATGAGGCTAAGGAAGGCAAAAATGCTTTCCTTGAGAAACGGGAGCCCGACTTCTCAAAGTTTCCGAAGTTTCCATAAGGATAGAAATGAAGTTTATCCTTCTACATCTTGTCGTTCTATTGCTATCTACCAATACGATTATGAGCCAGGTTCAGCCAGATTTATGGAGCTCAACAAAAGTTACCGCTATAAGGTTGACGCCTCATCAGGACTTGAAAAAGGCGTTGACTGACTTTGCTGTTAAATCAAAAATCAAGGCGGGCTTTGTTGTTACGTGTGTCGGAAGTCTGGAGCAGGTTAATCTAAGGTTCGCAAATCAAGATACCGGAAATCTAATGAGAGGCTATTTTGAAATTCTCTCCCTGGTTGGAACCTTTTCCGATTCCTCAGCTCATCTTCATCTTTCGGTAGCTGATTCTACCGGGCAAACCTGGGGTGGTCATTTGCTGGACGAGAGTTTGATCTACACCACAGCAGAACTAGTAATTGGTGAACTAACAGAAGTGGAATTTGAACGGATCGTTGACTCCACTTACGGCTACAAGGAACTCTCCATTAAGCAAAAAAAGAAAAACTGAGACATGCCTATGCAATGGCTCACACTCCATGGCATTTCCTATTCCCTATCGGATATCAAAAAAGGGCTGCCAAAATTTAACGCACCAGAATATGCACCAATACATTTCTGTAAGGATTGGTTAAATGGAAAGCAAGAATTTGTTCTAAGTACATCAGGGTCAACAGGAACTCCAAAAAAAATATCTGTTACCCGTGAGCAGTTGAAGGCCAGTGCGCAGCTAACCGCTTCGTACCTGAACCTAAAAAAAGAGTATACCTCCTTAGTCTGTTTGGACACCCGTTACATCGCAGGCATCATGATGCTGGTAAGATCAATGGAAACAGGAATGAATATGTATGTGGTGGAACCCACCGCCAATCCATTTGAGAAAGTTCCAAAGGATGCTGCTATTGATTTTGTAGCACTGGTTCCTTATCAATTGGAGGCCATTTTGCAATCAGAGCATAAAAGCAGGCTAAACTCTTTGAAAATTGCAATCATTGGCGGAGCAGCAGTGTCGGATAAACTCCGAAAATCTCTCGCAGAATTTGATTGTTCTTTCTATTCAACCTACGGCATGACAGAAACTCTATCACATATAGCGCTACAAAAATTAAACGGTTCTGATGCCAAAAATTTCTTTCAGGTTCTTCCAGGCATCTCTGTGCGCACGGATGAGCGCGGATGTCTTGTCGTTCAAGCTCCCTACATAAATTCGGCACCCATTATCACAAATGATCTGGTAGAAATGCTTGAGGTTGATACATTCAAATGGTTAGGTCGTGTAGACAATGTAATTAATAGCGGAGGTGTAAAAGTGATTCCGGAAAAAATTGAGTCAATAATAGAACCAGTGATAACAGCGTTGGGTTTGTCCAATCGATTTTTTATTGGTGGACTCCCCGATGCTGCTTTAGGACAGACAGTAGCTCTTATATTGGAAGGGGAAGAACTGTCGTCAGGCCAGGAAAAAAATCTACGACAACGATTAAAGGAAAGTCTTAGTCGTTATGAGATTCCAAAATCGATTCATTGCGTGACTAAATTTATCCAGACTGATACGGGAAAAATCAATAAACCAAAGACGCTAGAATTGATTCGTTGATCAGAATAAAGAAACACCGCTCCCGCCTCTTCCTATTGCAGAAAGAGATCGGGTTAGGTCAAACCGCTAAGTTTATTTCTTTGATTTTAATTGAAGGATTTCTTTTTGAAGGTCCAGCACCACACCAGCAAGTTGCTCTACTGAAACATCCTGCTTATCGGCTATATCAGGGAACTGTACACTGATGTAGGCTTTGGCAGCCCACACTTCGATTACATCAGTACCGTTAAGTTGATACGGTGCATAGTGTCGGTTATCGGAAACAAGGAAAAGATTTCCGTTGTCATCCAGGTAATTGAACACGCGTTTATACACAATCCCCTCACGTTGTGTTACCAGCACATAGGTTTTACCACTTTTGATATTTTTCAAGTCCTCTACGTACTCACCAATCACAATCGTTCCTGGCATTAGTGGAAGCATCGAGTCGCCACTGATTTCAAATGCCCGATAAGTTCCTTGTCTGAGGTTTGGTAAACTAAAATGGGGCAACTCTTTTACATATTCCATATCGGCATAGCCATTGAGATAACCCGCTGCAGCCTTATGCGGTACGAATTCGATATTTTGTTTCTGAGATGAATCCACGGTAACAACTAACACATCTTTGCCCCGCACCGTGCTGGATGGCGAAGGCGCTGAATCGGTAGTGAAGTCCTTTCCAATCAACTGATCTACGGAGATTGAAAAAACCTCGGCCATCTTCTGGAGTAATTCGAGGCGAGGTTCGGCCCGACCTTCTTCATAGGCTCCAACCAATGAACGCTTCACACCCAATTGCTGGGCAAATTGATCCTGGGTAAGTACTAACCGCTTACGCAGAATCCGGATATTCTCATTCAGTTTGATCATGGCTCTAGCGTTTAAAAATCAAAATTCTTCCTGAATTCATTTTTCTATTTCCAAGTGAAAATAAGTTCCGATGAAAATACCGTTCGGAATTATTTATGGCCACCAGATGCCGGCTTATTTTGTTTACAATGTCAGTAACGGAAGTCTTGGGCTCAGCTAACAGATACCCATAATAGCCACCAGCGGTAACATCGTTGGTTGAAAAGTTAACTTGAAATCGACCTGAATTGAGTCTTTTGCTTTGGATTTTCAACTTGTATGATTCCATTGGCTAATTATTTTAGCCAAATATCAGATTAATCTGATTAAATCAAAAATAAAACTAAATATTTTAGTTAATCATCTATTTGACTCCAAAAAAGGCCTTTTTGATAAGTCAATTGACCTTTATCGACCCCCAAAGGTGATTCGATGTTATTGGTATAGATCATTCCGGTACCCAACCCCTGGGGTATCTGTACCGGGTAATTGGCTGTAAACTGAGCAATTGCATTTAAGCCAATATTACTTTCCAGTGCTGAAGTTATCCACCAACCGGTTCCCAACTCTTCACAAATCCGAATCCATTCAGCACAGGAAAACAGTCCGCCATGCAGCGTTGGCTTTAATATTATAAACTGGGGTTTGATCCTAACGAGCAAGTCTCGCTTAGCTGCCAACCCACTAACTCCAATTAACTCTTCATCAAGTGCAACTGGAATCGGTGATTCTTTACATAAACCAGCCATCTCCTCTAAACCCGGTTTAATAGGTTGCTCAATAGATTGAATTCCGAAGCGAGACAGTTCTTTTAGTTTGTTAAATGCATCGTCTTTCTTAAATGCTCCATTTGCATCAAGCCGAATTGTAATCTTATCACGGAAGTATTTTCTTCTTATGTATTGAAGCACATCGCATTCCTTCTCGAAATCATGACCGCCTACCTTTAATTTGAGGCAGGTAAATCCATCGCGAATCTTTAGCTCAATTTGTTGCAGCATGAAATCGAGGCCCCCCATCC
>JBEBJH010000272.1:0-5778 GCA_040079965.1 Cyclobacteriaceae bacterium | reverse complement strand
ATGCAAGTAGAGATTGGAGGCCATACCGATGACGTAGGAAGTGACTCATCCAACAAAAAACTTTCGCAACAGCGGGCGGATGCAGTAAAAGCGTATTTAACATCCAACGGTGTTTCAGGCCGTAGAATTAAATCCATTGGCTATGGTGAAGAGCGTCCGCTTGTATCCAATGATGATGAATCCGGAGGCCGCGAAATAAATCGCAGGGTTGAATTTAAAGTACTAGCCAAGTAATCCGAACCATTCATTCGGCTTCTTGTTTTTAATAGTACTTTTGTCTTTTCGAACCTTAATAGCATTATTTTGACAGTCGTTCCCTACAAAGAAGATAGTGCTGGCAAGAAACAGCAGGTGGCCCGCATGTTTGATTCCATTAGTGGCAATTATGATTTTCTCAATCATTTTCTTAGCCTGGGTATTGATATTCGTTGGCGTAAAAAGGCGGTTAAATTATTGGCTGAAAGCAATCCAAAGTTGATTCTTGATGTAGCTACGGGTACAGGTGATTTTGCCGTTGAAACACTGAAACTCAATCCAGATCAGGTAATAGGCGTGGATATCTCAGCAGGCATGCTGGAAGTAGGGCGTAAGAAGATGAAAGACCGTGGGTATGACCATAAAATTGACTTGCGGTTAGGTGACTCAGAAAATCTGCCCTTCGAGGGAAATAAATTCGATGCTGTGATCGTTGCCTTTGGAGTGAGAAACTTTGAAAACCTGGAAAAGGGATTAGCAGAAATGCATAGGGTGCTAAAGCCAGGTGGCCGGGTGGTTGTACTCGAGTTTTCCAAGCCCCGTAGCTTTCCTTTCAAACAGATCTATAATTTTTATTTTAAGTACATTTTACCTAAAATAGGACGATTGATTTCACGTGATTCAGCAGCATACACCTATTTGCCCGAATCCGTGCAAGCTTTCCCAGATGGTACTGAGTTTATCAAAATTCTCAATCGGATAGGTTTTAACAAAACTTCATGCCAACCACTAACATTCGGAATCAGTTCGCTTTACATAGGAATAAAGTAGTCCTACTGTTTCTGCTGGGTTTGGCACCGGTTATTTCCGAGGGCCAGATTTTCAAGTGGGCACGCGAAAATAATCCTAACTATGACCATCGTAAAATAAGCTATGGTTTTATGATTGGTTTGCACACTACTGCCTATCAGGTAAAGTATTCCGATCCATTTGTCACTACCCAATTTGATACGGTTCATTCTGTAATGGCCGAATTTTCTCCAGGCTTTTCCTTGGGTTTTTTGGTAAACTACCGGATAAGTGAATTTCTGGATTTGCGGCTTATGCCGAAAGCAGGATTTTATACACATAAACTCCGCTATACCTATACAGATGAAACTACAGATGTTCAATTTGTGGAAACAACACATGTGGAATTTCCCCTGTTGCTTAAATACAAATCAATGCGCAGGGGCAATGTGCGCATGTATATGATCGGTGGTATTACGCCAGGATTTGAGTTGTCAGGTAAAAATGATATTCAGACCTCCAGCGCTACACTTGATATTAAGAAAAGCAATATACAATTGGAAGGGGGCCTTGGTTTTGACTTTTATTTTCCGTTGTTCAAATTCTCTCAGGAGATCCGCTTCGCACGAGGCCTCGTAAATGTACTGGGCCCGGATGCCAGCGTTTACAAAGACCCATTGGATCGATTGAATACAAATACCATTGCGGTTTATTTTATTTTCCAGTAAAAATTCAGTCTAAGTTTTTTGTACATGTCTCATAAACGTATAGCTCTTATCACAGGTGCCACTTCTGGCATTGGAGAAGCAACCGCTCGCTTATTGGCCGTTAATCAATTCAACCTTATCCTTTGCGGAAGAAGAAAGGACCGGCTTCAAAAGCTAGCCGATGAACTAAAATTACAGACAGAGGTAGCAACACTTTCATTCGAAGTACGCAACCAAAAGGAGGTGGCAGCAAGTATTGATTCGTTGCCAATAGCCTGGAGGGAAATTGATGTACTTATTAACAATGCGGGTAACGCCCACGGGCTGGATCCTATCCAAACCGGATGTGTAGATGACTGGGATGCGATGATGGACATTAATGTGAAAGGACTCTTGTATGTTACCAAGGCCGTGTTGCCCGTGATGGTGAAACGTAATTCTGGCCACATTATCAACCTCGGTTCTATTGCGGGCAAAGAGATATATGCTAACGGCAATGTTTATTGTGCCAGCAAGTTTGCCGTAGATGCGCTTACCAAAGGGATGCGTATCGACTTAAATGCTCACAGCATAAAGGTTACCGCTATTCACCCTGGGTTAGTGGAAACCGAATTTTCACTCGTTCGGTTTAAGGGAGATGAGCAACGGGCAGCCAGTATTTACAAAGGCTTTGATCCCCTGCAAGGTCAAGACATTGCCGATTTGATTTTGTTTGTGCTTACAAGACCACCGCATGTGGTAGTAGCGGATTTGGTTGTATTGCCAACAGCTCAGGCGAGTGCTACGGTGGTGAAGAAAAGTATTTAAGAGGAAATATTTCTATTTCCTCCTAATAGAACATCCTACTGCCCGCTGGGTAGCAGGCTCAATCTTTTGACCTGCTAATACTTTATTCAAAGCGTCTTTTAAAAAGGTTTGCTTCACGTCTTTAGCTACCTGCGGGTTGTCGTCAATTGCACCACTATACACAACAGCAAATTTTCCGTTCGCATTAGAAAGTAAAAATACTTCCGGGCTTTTGCGGGCACCAAAAGTTTCCATGGCAGTTTGGTCTTTGTCTGCCAGGTAGGGCACTCCTAAATCGCCATAATGAATAGCCATTTGTTCCGCGCTTTCCTGAGGCTCCTGATTGGAGTTGATCAAAAGAAACTGAACTTTTCCAGAATAGGCAGTTACCAATTCCTTCAGCCGCTCTTTATAGTAATTATCATAAGGGCATTCGTGACTTGTAAACACAACCACAATACCAGATACAGAACTGTAATCGGACAACGAAACAGATTTGCCATCTTTTACATTGGTAAGTGAAAAGTCCTTTATCTCCTGTGTATAGGCAGCTATTGCACTTGCAATAAGAATTGGTAGAAGTAGTTTTTTCATAGTTTCCTCTTTTAACATTGAGCCAGATAGCTAATCGCACTTAAACTGGCATTCTTATATTTTAGTATGTACCAACACATAACCAGGCTGAATGCTATAAATCAAAGATAACTCACGACTGTAATCATTTACTGAAATCTTTCCTCGCAACTCACCGCTTCGCATCAGTTTAAAGGGTTCCACATTCAATTGATCTGCAAAATGCAGGCCACGCTTTCCGTATGATTTATATAAGGCTTCTTTGGCACACCAATACACACAATGCTTGTTAATATCCGTGCCGGCATCTTCCAATTCATTCGAAGATAAAACCCGGTGTGCAATGGTAAGTAATTTTGATTTTGGTTGCTCAAGGTCGATTCCAACCTCAAGGGTTGGATCAATCTGGGCCGCTACGTAAGGGAATGAATGCGACAACGAAATGGGATGTGCATGTTTTTTAAGGAAGGGCTTTCCAAACTCGTCTTTCTCTAGTCCATGGAAATCCATTCCACATTGCTCTACCAGCGATTTGATTAAGGCGCGGCCCGCGAGCCATTCGAGTCTTTTCGTATAACTCACAATAGCACTGTCGACCAACTCACCACTTATTTCTGAAAGTTCTTGTTCTGTTTCTGTAATAAACCAAAGCGCCCATCCACTTTGCTCATTGTTCTTTTGTATTTTCAATAAGGGCATTGGTTTCTTTAGCTTAATAGTACAATTTTGTTAAAATAATCGGATTAACCGAATCAACTGTTTGTCTTAGCGAGTTGAGATTAACCATTCATGTCTGCGATACAAGTAAAAAAAAATCATTCACTCATTGGTCACCGCGATTGTGTCTATACGCTCGCAGCGTCTGATTCAGCCAGTCAGTTCTTTTCGGGCGGAGGTGATGGCATGGTGGTTCATTGGGATCTCAACAACCCCGAAGAAGGAGAACTGATTGCCAAATTGCCTAACTCGGTTTATGCATTGCACCTTATCCCTGATTCAGATCTATTGATTGCTGGCCATAATTATGAGGGTATCCATGTATTGAATTGGAAGGATAAAAAAGAAATGTACTCTCTGCAGGTAACTAAGGCGGCCATTTTTGATATCAAAACTTTTGAACGAGATCTGGTGATCGCCACTGGCGAAGGCATGCTTGCCATTGTAGACCTTGATCAGATGGTGATCAAAATGAAATTGACAGCATCCGAACAGAGCGCGAGGGTACTCGCAATAAATCCATTAGAAAGTGAGGTAGCTGTAGGTTTTAGTGATTGTTTCATCCGGGTTTTTTCGCTACGCGATTACAAACTGAAGTATGAATTCAAAGCCCATCAGAACTCAGTATTCACACTTAGTTACACGCCCAACTTTCAATTTTTAATCAGTGGCTCACGCGATGCCCGTTTGAAGATCTGGGACGTTAAATCCGGATATAAACAAGCAGGCGAAGTAGCCGCGCACCTTTTTGCAATTAATAATCTGGTCTTTAGCCCTTCCGGGGAATATTTTGCTACCGCGAGTATGGATAAGTCGATAAAGATTTGGAAGGCAGACGAGCTGAAGCTTCTGAAGGTAATTGACAAGGGCCGCCACGCTGGGCATGGCACTTCTGTTAATAAGTTACTTTGGACTTCGTTTAAAAATCAGTTGATAAGCGCCAGTGACGATCGCACCATTTCTGTATGGGACATTAAGTTTGAATAATAACAACGCTCCCCTAGGACAGGGGCAAGGCTTTCCAACATGAGCGAAAGCTTAGGTTGGGTGAGGGCCTTGTCCAACGAAGCTTGCTTGACTGTCGTAGTTTTAACATAGGCAGTAGCGGAGGTGGAAAATTTCACATAAATTCATACATTTGGCTGTGGATTAACGTTATACAGTTAAAACCGAGAGGCGTTAGCTGTTATTTTTTAGGCTTCCATTTTTTAAACTTCAAATTAAACCACGCCCTTTATGAAAATCACACCGCTGGAAATCCGTCAGAAGGCATTTGAGAAAGTGCTTCGTGGCTACGACAAAGATGAGGTAAATGCATTTTTACAAACTCTTTCTCAGGAATGGGAACGCTCGCTGGATGATTCCAAAGAAATTCGCATTAAACTGGAAGCGACTGAGCGCGAGGTTGCCAAGTTGCGAGAAGTAGAGAGTTCGCTGTTCAAAACATTGAAGACGGCTGAAGATACGGGCGCGAATGTGATTAGTCAGGCGAATAAGACAGCAGAGTTGATATTGCGAGAGAACCAGATGAAGGCGGATTCCATGCTCAATGAAGCAAAAACAATAGCTAAAAATACGATTGAAGAGGCTGAGATGATTTCCAGGCAAATGCTGGAAGAAATGGAAGAAAGACTCAAGACACTCGGCCAGCACTATAAAACTCTGGAACTCCATCGCGATAATTTGTTATCCGACCTTAAAAGAATGGCGGGTGAAACGATCGATCGGGTTGAACGCGCTAAAACAGCTGCCCGCGACTTTGATCCTGATCAACACATGGCCTTTGCCAAGCGGGAAAGCAGGAAAGCACTTTTCCCCAATGCAGTTATGGAAAACGAAATCAAGAAAGCATTGCCACCTGTAGCCCCAGAGCCAGCAAAGCCTATGATTACAGAGGAGCCACGCATGCAGCGCTCTTTCTTTGACGACATTCAATGACCGGTAAAGTTGCGCTGGAAGGACTTGAGTTTCATGCTTATCATGGCGTGTATCCGCACGAGCGCTCCTCCGG
>JBEBJH010000029.1:0-29006 GCA_040079965.1 Cyclobacteriaceae bacterium | reverse complement strand
GATGGGCGGTGATAGTGAAGATATCTCTATTGAAGGCAACCCGGCCGTAATTCTGATTGCTGGTTTACAAGGTTCTGGTAAAACCACCTTTTCAGGTAAGCTGGCAAACTACCTAAAACGACAGGGGCGTCAGGTACTATTAACAGCCTGTGATATTTATCGTCCGGCTGCTATCGACCAATTAAAAGTATTGGGTGAGCAGGTGGGTGTAGAAGTTTATGCCGAGCCTGAAAACAAGGATGCCGTGAAGATCGCGAAAGCGGCCATTGAACATGCTAAGAAAAATAATTACCGCATCGTTATTGTTGATACCGCGGGTCGTTTAGCTGTGGATGAGCCGATGATGGATGAGATTGCCCGTTTAAAGGAAGCACTCAAACCTTCAGAGACTCTTTTTGTAGTTGACTCAATGACTGGTCAGGATGCCGTGAATACTGCGAAAGCATTTAATGACCGATTGAATTTTAACGGAGTAGTACTTACCAAACTGGATGGCGACACGCGGGGTGGAGCAGCGCTTTCCATTCGCAGGGTAGTTGATAAGCCTATCAAGTTCATCAGCTCAGGTGAAAAGATGGAAGCCATCGATCGGTTTTATCCAGACCGTATGGCGAGCCGTATCCTGGGCATGGGTGACGTAGTGGGTTTGGTGGAAAAGGCCCAACAGACTTTTGACGAGGACGAAGCGAAAAGGCTCAACGCCAAAATGCGCAAGAACCAGTTCGACTTCAACGACTTTCTTTCGCAACTGGAGCAGATCAAGAAAATGGGAAACATGAAAGATCTGTTGGGTATGATCCCCGGCATGGGCAAAGCATTGAAAGGCGTAGACCTGGATGACAATTCTTTCAAACCCATTGAGGCGATTATACGCTCTATGACAACAGATGAAAGAGAAAATCCCGATAAAATAAATCCGAGTCGTAAAAACAGAATTGCCAAAGGTAGTGGCACCAACATCCAACAAGTGAATCAGTTGCTTAAGCAATTTGAAGACATGCGCAAGTTGATGAAGACCATGAATAAAATGGGCGGTGGCAAGCGGGCATTGAATGCTTTGAATCCATTCGGAAAATAACCGGACTGCTGATTAAGAGTGATTTTTTCATATGGAAAGAATATTTCAGTTGCGGGAATAAATTAGATGACCAGCTTGTCTAAGCTACAGTTTGACTACCGTATTCTCAATACTATACCTCAATTTGGTAAACAAACCCTACCATCATGAAATCAATGATTGCAAAACTTATCTTCATGGTTTCTATTGCTGCCATTAGCATTTCTGGCAACGCACAAGCAAAAGCTGAATTGGATACGAAAGTCCAGAAATTTTTAAATGACCACAAACGCGATTGGCGCGACATGAATGTGCCCTTTGAGGACGGAAAAATTTTGCATGACTTGATTGTAAAGAATCGATATACATCAGGATTAGAAATTGGCACCTCCACGGGGCACTCCACAATCTGGCTGGCATGGGCCATGAGCAAAACGGGAGGCAAGGTAATTACCCTTGAATTGAATGAGCGAAGATATAAAGAAGCATTAAAGAACATCGAAGATGCCGGGCTCTCCGAGTATGTAGATGCGCGATTGGGAAATGCCCATGATCTGGTGAAAGCACTACACGGTCCTTTCGATTTTGTTTTCTCTGATGCCGACAAAGACTGGTACAAGCAATACTTCATCGATCTGGAATCAAAACTGAAAGCTGGTGGCTGCTTTACAACGCACAATGTGGCGGATGGCCAGGCTGATGCTGACTTCATGAATTATGTAAAAAACCATCCGCAGTTTACAACTACTATTGATCGCACCAGCCGGGCTGGAATAATGATTAGTTATAAAAAGAAATAATTGCCTCGTTAAAAAAAAATAATACTGATTATCTTTAGATCTTAACCTTCAAAATGAAACTCACTGCCCGTAACACACACCGCGATCTCGCTTATTTTTTTCTAGGCCTTATAATCGCCTTCTCGATTTCGGGAATTTTTCTTAATCACCGACAGTCCTGGCACCCAAGACGGTATACGTATAACTCACAGGAAATCTCCATTAACCTTCCTGCTATTGCAGATTCTATCAACGAAGATTTTATCAAGCGATTTACAGAAGAGCAAAAGATTGATGACATCCTCCGCAGATTCAATGTAGAGAAAAGCGTCCTTCGGATTTCCTATGCCAGTCATGATGTTCAAATTGACCTTGCTACCGGCAAAGGAAAAATAGAATCTTATCGTACTACGCCAATTCTCGGGCAAATGACCCAATTACACCAGGATACCAGCAAATGGTGGATTTACTATTCCGACATCTTTGGAGTAGCCATGCTTGTGATTGCCTGCACGGGCATGTTCATCCAAAAAGGTGAGAATAGTTTTTGGGGCCGGGGCTGGAAGTTAGCGCTGATAGGTGTTATCTTTCCACTAATCTTTCTATTCCTGCTTTCTTAATAAAAACCATGTCAGCTACCGACTCTCTTTTTCAGTCTTTATTAAAAGATGAAGTTTCAACGTACGGTCAGCTGAAGAAATTTCCGGCAGGATCTGTGATCCAACAAGAAGATAGCTACATCAAAGCCATACCGCTGGTTTTAAACGGAAGCCTGAAAGTAATGCGCACCGATACCGATGGGCATGAAATACTTCTCTATTACATTATCCCGGGGGAAAGCTGTATCATGTCTTTCCTTGGTGGAATCCACAATGAGACAAGCAAAATCAAAGCAATTGTAGAAGAAGATGCAGAGATTCTCTTTATCCCCGTGGAGAAGGCCAGTGAATGGGTGAAGAAATTTCCAGAATGGTCGGATTTTATCTTCAGACTTTATCATAAACGCTTTGAAGAATTGCTCACTGCCGTGAATGCAATTGCCTTTCATAAGTTAGATACCCGCTTACTTCAACTCCTGAAACAAAAGGCCGAATTATACCAATCCAAAGAGATCAAGATTACCCATCAACAACTGGCCGATGAACTAGGCACAGCTCGTGAGGCTGTGTCACGGGTCATGAAACAGATGGAAAATGAAGGATTAGTTCAACTTTTCCGTAATAAAATCACACTTCTGTGATTCAAGTCACAAACTAACCATGATAGCCTAAGTAATTTTGCATTCACAAATGCAGACGACTATGGCAATTCTTAAAAAGTACTGGCTTTCATTGGCAGGCGCAGTAGTAGGCCTGGGGGCTGGTTATCTGTACTGGCAGCAAATCGGGTGCGTGTCCGGTACGTGCCCCATTACTTCAAATCCTGTAAATTCATCACTTTACGGAGCCCTTATGGGTGGCCTCGCTTTTAATATGTTTCAAAAAGAAAAAAAATAAAACAAATCAATAGTTAATTATGAGCTTAAAACAAATTATTCTAAATCAGGAAGGTACAATCGTTGATGTTCGCACTCCCGCTGAATTTCAAGGCGGACATGTAGCCGGATCAATCAATATTCCTGTAAATCAACTCACTCAAAGAATCGAAGAATTAAAAAACTTAAAGTCCCCTCTGGTATTATGTTGTGCATCGGGTGGCCGTAGTGCCATGGCAGCTCATTTACTAAAACAACAGGACATAGCTTGCTACGATGGAGGTTCCTGGCTTTCTGTGAATTATTTAAAGAATCAATCTGTCGGTGTGTTATGATAGAGGCATTGAAAAGCTTATTGGGTTTAGGTCCTAAGGTGAACTACTCAGAACTTGTAAAAAGTGGTGCTGTCGTATTGGATGTTCGCACGAAAGGAGAATATTCCGGAGGGCACATCCGCGGATCTGTGAATATTCCCGTGGATCAACTCAACAATAATACGAGTCGCCTTTCCGATAAGAATAAAGTCATTATTACTTGTTGTGCATCGGGTATGCGAAGCGGAGCCGCTAAAAACATCCTGAAATCCAAAGGGTATACGCAAGTGTATAATGGCGGAAGTTGGATAAGTCTACAAAACAAAATTTAACTACTATGGAAGCTCATTTTTATAATGTTCAGATTGAGTGGAACAAAGATCGCAAGGGTGTTATGTGTTCACCAGAACTTACCACGCCAACGTTAGGTGGAGGCTGTATTGAAGTAGCCACTCCGCCTGAGTTCCCGAAAGGGATTCCTGGCATCTGGTCGCCAGAACATTTATTTACAGCTTCTGTAAGCAGTTGCTTAATGACAACGTTTTTGGCGATCGCAGAAAATTCAAAATTGGAGTTTACCCGATTTCATTGCGACTCGAAAGGGAAACTTGATCAGGTAGATGGAAAGTTTCTGATGACGGAAGTTATTCTGGAGCCAACTGTTACCATCGTTGATGAGAAAGATCGGGAGCGGGCTGAGCGGGTTCTCACGAAAGCGGAAGCTGCTTGCTTGATTTCAAATTCAATCAAATCAAATGTTATCATGATCCCTAAAATAGTAGTGGTTTCGCTCGAGACAGCGGCTAATTAATTATGGCTAAAGGTGATTTTTTTGAATTAATCAAAAGTGATGTACCGACACTTGTCGATTTCTCGGCCGAGTGGTGTGGTCCTTGCAAAATGATGAAGCCTATTTTGGAAGACCTGAAATCAAAAGTCGGTGATAAGGCAAAAGTTGTAAAGATTGATGTAGATAAAAACCCATCCCTTGCACAAACATTTCGGGTGCAGGGTGTGCCAACCCTGATCATCTTCAAAAACGGAGAACCAAAATGGCGACAGTCAGGGGTAGTTCAATCAGAATTTCTAAAGCGGCAGATAGAGCAATTGCTCTAATAAGGACCTTTTATCAAAAAAAACAGTTAAATCCGGTATCTGGCAAACATTCCAGGACCGGATTTCGTTTTTCAGAAGTCAGATCATTCCTATATTTAATCTCTATTCTAAAACTCATCACAAAACTTCATGCTATGAAAAAATTAAAACTTCTCACGCTAGCCCTTCTGTTGGTTGCAGCAGCCAGTCAATTTTCTACCGCTCAAAAATTACCGGGAGTTGATCCCAGTCCAGCCGACATTTCCATTTTCAGACCTAACGGTCGCGGAACAACCCCTGTAGCCAAAGTGACCTATGGTCGCCCCATGAAGAAAGGTCGCACAATGCTTGGCGGTACTGAAGCATATGGTAAAATATGGCGGTTGGGAGCTAATGAAACCACAGAGATAAAATTATATCAGGATGTAACCTTTGGTGACAAAACTCTTAAGGCTGGAACATATTCATTATATGCTATCCCTGACAAAACAGAATGGACTATTGTATTTAATTCAAAGTTAGACACCTGGGGAGCCTATGAATATGACGAATCCAAAGATGTTGCCCGCATAAAGGTACCGGCTGGAAAATCGGATTCTGAAATTGAAGCATTTACGATAATGTTTGATGGCAAAGATGCAACTGCCTCTATGGTAATTGCTTGGGAAAACACGATGGTTAAAGTTCCATTAAAGTACTAACCCTTATTTAAAATTATCTGATAGCACCTAAACTTTGACACTGTCAGTTTACCTGCCTGTGCTCCAGCTTCGGCAGCGAGAATACTTCTCGTTTTCTTTTGGCATGATAAGTGACAACCATAACCGATTTTTAACTAAACTAAAACTGTATGAAAAAACAAGCAAGTATGTTTCTCACCTTGATAGCATTGGTATTTTCGTTAAGTGCATGGGCACAAAAACCAGCAAGCCCCCCTGCCAAAGCAGAAGGATCAATTGATGGAGTAAAAGTTACTATTGATTATGCACAGCCTTCCGCCAAAGGACGCAAAATCATGGGCGAACTTGTTCCCTTTGGAGAAGTGTGGCGCACCGGTGCTAATGCTGTTAGTGCCATCGAATTTGGTGCTGATGTAAAAGTAGAGGGCAAAGCGTTGCCGAAAGGAAAATTCGGGTTATTTACAATCCCTGGCGAAAGCGAATGGGTTATCATTTTCAGTAAGCAGAATTCCGGAAGCCCTTTTGATTATTCCGATAAAAAAGATGCATTAAGAGTAAATGTTAAGCCGAGCAAAACTGATGCCTTTGTTGAAACCTTCACTATTGCTGTCGAAAAAAATAAAGTGGTATTAAAATGGGAAAATACTGCCGTTGCTTTTAAAGTAACAAAGTAATCATTCATTCATAATCTTACGAAGAGGCTGCACTTTTGTGACAGCCTCTTTTTATTTTTTAAAAAATTGAGGTAGCTTGAGAAACTCTCAATTCTATGCAAACTCTTGGACGATCCGACCGTGTTGATTTACCTGGCCTCGGCCTTACCAACATTCATGCAAAAGTTGATACGGGTGCTTACAATTGCAGCCTGCATTGCTCACGGGCTGAAATTGTAGATGGTAAACTCGAATTTGTTTTACTGGATGAAGAGCATCCTGAGTTCACCGGTATGAAGTTCGTATTTAAAAAGTACGAGCAGCGGGAAATAAAGAATTCATTTGGTGAAGCTGAACTTCGGTATGTGATTAAAACTACTATCCGCATCTACGACTATTTGATAAGGGCTGAATTCTCATTAAGCAATCGGGGCAATCTGAAGTTTCCTGTATTGCTTGGGCGCAAAATTTTGCGAGACCGGTTTCTGATTGACGTGACTAAAAAAGATTTATCTTTCCAGCACAAACAAACAGGCGCATGAACATCGCCATATTATCCAGAGATCCCAAGTTGTATTCCACCAAACGACTGAAAGAAGCAGGTGAAAAGCGTGGCCATAGGGTGGAGATCATCGACCACATGAAGTGCGTGTTGCTGATTGAAAAGAAAAACCCGATGGTATGGTATAATGGCCGCAAGCTTGATTATTTCGATGCGGTTATTCCCCGCATTGGTGCTTCGGTAACTTTTTATGGTGCTGCAGTAGTTCGTCAGTTCGAGATGATGAAAGTGTTTACAGCAGTTGAGTCGCAGGCCCTCATTCGTTCACGGGATAAACTACGCTGTCTTCAGATTCTATCCCGGGCGGGTCTGGGTTTACCCAAAACCATTTTCATGGACTATTCGCGCGATACCGAAGGTGTTATTGAAGCGGTTGGTGGTGCACCGGTTGTAATCAAGCTGCTTGAAGGAACCCAAGGCCTTGGTGTAGTGCTGGCCGAGAACAAGAAAGCAGCACAGTCAGTGATTGAAGCCTTTCACGGGGTGAAGACCCGCATCATCGTACAAGAGTTTATTAAAGAAGCCAAGGGGGCTGATATTCGCGCCTTTGTTGTAAATGGTGAGGTAGTTGGTGCCATGCGCAGGCAAGCTACCCGGGAAGGTGAGTTTCGATCGAATCTGCATCGTGGTGGCATTGCCACGGTAGTGAAACTGGATCGTCATGAAAAACATGCGGCCATCGAAGCTGCTAAGAAAATGGGACTTGGTGTAGCCGGTGTAGATATGCTAAACTCAAAACGAGGTCCACTCATTATTGAAGTGAATTCTTCTCCAGGTCTCGAAGGAATTGAAGGGGCTACCAAAGTAGATATAGCCGGTAAGATTTATCAATACATTGAAAAGAATGCCGGAAAAAAGAAAATACAGAAGGATAAGATTAATGCCTAATAGGTCCACCGTTGACTGTCGACTGTGGTCTTATAGATAGATTGAGTTCATGAAAGAAGTAAGCATAGGTGAGCATCACCTCCGACCCGGAGAATTTAAGGAGATCATTATCAACATTGCCCGCCTTCCATCGCGTACGCAAATTGATACTCCTATTTATGCTTATCGTGGTTTGGAAGATGGGCCTGTGCTGGCGCTCACAGCAGGAATGCATGGTGACGAAATCAATGGCATGGAAATCGTGCGCAGAATTTTAGACATGGGCCACAACCGGGTTAAGCGGGGCACGGTTATCTGTATGCCCATTATCAACATTTATGGTTTTCTAAATTATTCACGTGAAGTACCTGATGGCAAAGATGTCAATCGGTCGTTTCCAGGTAGCAAAAATGGATCCCTAGCCTCCCGTGTAGCTTATCACCTCACCCATGACGTAATTCCATTTATTGAGTATGGTGTAGACTTTCATACAGGTGGAGCGATGCGCACAAACTATCCGCAAATACGTTGCGTGATGGCTGAGGAAAAAAATGTTGAATTAGCGAATGCGTTTCATGCGCCCTTTACAATTGACGCACCTTTTCGCCCACACTCAATCCGGCAAACGGCCGCCAAGCATGGAAAAAATATAATCGTATACGAAGGTGGTGAATCGTTGCGGTTTGATCAGCAAGCCATTGAAGAAGGTGTTAACGGAACACTTCGGTTGATGAAACATTTAAAAATGATTGATTGGGCTCCGGATCCTAAAGAAGAAAATAAAATAATCTGGAATTCGGCCTGGGCCCGTGCGCATCATGCAGGCTTATTTCAGTCGGCAATCAACTGTGGTGATTTGGTGCATAAAAATCAAATTGTAGGTACCATCACAGACCCTTTTGGTGAATTCAAAGAGCAGGTAAAATCACCTTCTACCGGCTATGTTGTTGGGCTCAATAACCACCCTGTAGTGAATGCCGGAGATGCCTTGCTCCACATTGGTATGGACAACTTCTGTAAAATTGACGGAAGTGGTGAAGATTAAACAGATGTCAGATACTTGATTCTGGATAAGTCAAGGTCATATTAAAAATAAATGAACTCTGGTATCCAGCGGCCAGTAACAAGGAGCCAGTTTTTAAAAGTCCGGGCAAGGTATCATTAGTTTATCCTTGGGTGGCTTGCGCGGATTGCGTGTAGACCATGAATAGACCAAGCTGAATTCATGGGCTCCCCCACTGCCAGGACCTAGCTGGGAAATTGTATAGTCATAGCTGTACCCGATATTCAAAATATCCTTGGGCCCTTTCTTTGTAAATCCAACCAGCAATACGATCGATTCATTGTTATTAAACCCATTGACAGTCTTAAAAGGAACACCGCGATACCAGGTTCCAATAATTATTGGCTCAAACGTAAAGTAAAATCCAACATCCATCTGATCAAACTCGCCCTGATGACGATACTGAATAGCGGGGGCAACACTTCGTTCGCGCGGCCGGGTATAAAATCCATCGCCCATTTCTCCGGGCTTAAAATAAAACTTCAATCCGGCATGACCTGAAAGTTTCATTGGAAGTCTGCTCTCTTCACCAATAAGGGATTGATTGGGTTGAGTTAAATGATGTGCTGCAAAGCCTAACCAGGCCCGCTTGCTGTAGAACAATCCACCGGCAGCAATGTCAGGAAAAAACTTTGACTGACCCGTGTTTAATCCCTCGGCAGATTGTGGATTGATAATATCGCCTGTCAAAGGATCGAACTGGTCGCCAAAGGTAAGCTTATCAAAATTGATTGAGCGGTTATAAATAGCAGCCTGAAACCCGGGCCGAAATGAAAGGCCTTCTGTAATACGCAAATCATACGAGTATTGAAAGGCAAGGCTAATCGATTGTAATCCAAGGATTCCCTCGCGATCGCGTGTAAGCAGCACACCTACCCCACTATTTTTGTCCTCGATGTAAGTATCATAAAAGGCAGAAATCGTGTTGAAGTTTGCATCGATGGCAGGCCATTGGTTGCGGTAATTGATACCAACCCGACTCTGATTGGTAGAACCAGCAAAAGCCGGGTTCAAATAAAGTGGGGCTGCATAAAATTGAGAATACTGAGGGTCTTGTGCAGTTACCGGCCCCACTACCAACAGCATATATACACAAACAAAAAGGACGATTCGCTGCATTAATTCAGATTTTGACCACGCTCTATCTTAGCAAATTAAATTCTTTCAGAACATTAAAAAAAACATTTGCCGACAAATAGGGGCCTTTCGACTGGTTAACGATATTTTCCATCAAATTGTATTACTTTAGTGTTATTTGACGTTTTAATTTCAAAATGAAATCAGGATCAACTAAGTCAAATGGTTATGAGGGAGGGGAGTAAGCAAGATCGGAAAAGAATGTGGCGGGGGACGATTGCAGTTTTACTAATACTTAATTCATTCAACCCCCTTTTCTCGCAAGATCTTTCGCAGCACAACTGGTATTTTGGAAATTCTATAAATGGAATCCGTTTTAATCGCGGAACAAATATAGCTCAGCCCGTTACTAATCAGGCAATCCCCTTTGCCAGAGGCGGTGCTGCGGTTGCTACTGATCCGGCTACAGCCAATTTACTTTTTTATACCGATGGTGTTCGTGTTTACGATGCCTGTCATCTGGCAATGCCCAATGGCAACGGCCTCAACGGTCAGCCCGATGCTAACCAACCTGTCGCCATCGCCCCTATGCCAGGGCAAACAAACCGCTGGTACATATTTACAAACTCGGCAAACTTTACAACCGGAGGCTCCATTAGTCAAAGCGAAGTTGACTTAAATCAATTTGGCAACGCAGTCTTTCCAGCACCAGCGCTAGGTGTAGTTGGTGCCAAGAATGTGGCCATGCCAGGTTTATCGAACCGGTCGGAAGGTATGATTGTGATCCCGCATGTCAATCGTATTGATTTCTGGCTGATCACGCATCAGAATGGCTCCCAAAGCTATTCAGCTACCCTGATCGATGCTACCGCAACATTCCCCACCATTGTTTCTTCGGGCGTTGCTTTCCCAACATCGGTCGCAAACTTTTCTTATCATTCACAAACTGGAAAAATTGCTGTTTCACCACAAGATCCCAATACCGATGCTTTAATACTCAACTTTGATGATGCTACCGGGCTAATCACCTTCGATCGCTTCATCTTTAATTCTGGTCTTGCTACCAGCAACGGTCAATCGATCTATGATATAGAGTGGGATGCCCAAGGTCGCTACTTATATCTTAGCCGCTTTGGTGACACAGGTATTAATGCCAGTGTGCTTCAATATGATTATCAGAATCCTGCTATCACCCTGGCACCAGTTTTAGCTTCTCCGGTTTTTAGAAGCTTCGGATTGCAGACTGCACCCGACAGTGCAATTTACCATTTGTATCAGGCGGTGTCAGGCGGACCGTTTTTATTGGGCAAGTTTATCAATACTGATACCGTAGCCAGTGAAGTGGTTAATACACAAGCGCTATTTAGTAGTGTTGATTTTAATAGTTCCCAATTCCCGGCTTTTAAACCTAAGGATAGTGTTATCATGAACGTTAGTTTTACTATACAGGGTACATGCCAAAATTCTCCAACAAGTTTCTTTCCTGTGGTAACTCCTAACGCGGATAGCCTTAGATGGGATTTTGGAGATGGTACTGGTTCAGGAAATTGGAGCCCGATTTATACCTATGCAAGTCAAGGAACATTTAATGTTACATTAAATGCTTTTTATCGCGGACAAACTCAGTCTACAACTTTACCTGTAACTATCAATCCATTTGCCCTACAACTTCAGTTGGTTCAGGATACTACAGCTTGCAAAGATGAATTTCCGCCTCCTCGAGGCACCTCATCGCCTACACAGTTTTCAGTAAAAGTGAAAATCCAGGGCGGCACACCTGCATCAATAACCTGGTCAAACGGAGATTTAGGAGACACCCTTACACCTGATTCGGCAGGTTACTATTATGTAGTAGTTACCGATGCTTCCGGTTGTTCAGCTTATGCCGGTGTAAACGTGAAAGAATACGGGCTGCAAGATCAGCGATTCAATATCTGGTATTTCGGTAATAAGGCCGGTATTGATTTCAATTTTCAACCCCCGGTGCCTCTTGATAATAGTGCCATGGATGCACCCGAAGGTTGTGCGATAGTTTGTGATCGCAACGGAGATGTTATCTTCTATACGGATGGGGATAAAGTATATGATAAAACAGACACAGAAATTGACAACGGAATTGGTGGAGATCCTGCAGCTTCCCAGTCCTCTATCATTGTACCTGTGCCGGGAGATGAAACTCTTTACTACATTTTCACAACACAGGCTATCAACGGCACAGCTCCCTATGAGCTTCGGTATTCTTTGTTCGATTTAAAATTGAACTCCGGAAATGGCGCGTTGGTTGAAAAAAATGTTTTGCTATTTTCGAAAAGTACAGAGCGGGTAACGTCAAATGGTCGGTGGGTAATTGTGCATGAGTATGGAAACAATGTATTTCGCTCCTACCCCATTACCCAGCAGGGAATTGGTCAACCTGTTTATTCTGAAATTGGATCAGACCACGCATTTAAGACCCAGCAAAATGGAGAAGGCTACATGAAGATCGGGCCAAGAAATAATGTAGCAGTTGCGCTTTCAACTCCAGGTATCAGTAACCTGGTAGAGTTATTCACGCTGAATGATAGCACTGGCCTGTTCACTAACTATCGTAAGATAGATTTAAAGGAACCAAACGGTCAGGTTTATGGAATTGAGTTTTCACCAGGCGGTAATAAAGTATTTGCAACCGTAAAAGGATCGCCAACCCCTTCTCAGATCTTTGAATATTTTCTGGACTCGCTTGAGCGCCCCTTCTTTAAACAAAGAATCAATCAAAACGCAGAGTTAGGTGCTTTACAATTAGGACCTGATGGACAGATTTATACAGCTATCAACAGCAGTGGAACGTTAGGCACCATCCAGGCGAATGATGACACCACCGCGTTATCTACTTATACTCCGGCTGGATTTGCATTATTGGCTGGAACCAATAGCCGGCTAGGCTTACCCAATTTTGTTCAGATCCAAAGCAATGCTTTTGGCGGACCCGGATTTGATTTCACCGGAGTTTGCTTTGGTGATTCGACTCGCTTTGCAGGAACCGCCACAGATGCGATCGACAATTTTCAATGGTTCTTTGGTGATGGAGGTAGTAGCACAGAACCAGCACCAGTGCATCTTTATGCGGCACCTGGTCTCTACACCGTATCCATGCGACTTACAAACCGATGCAGTTTAGATACAACCATAATAAAGCAGGTTAGGATTTTTAGCCCTCCAGCTCCGCCCTCAATACCTGGGGCTGCCGTATTATGCACCGGACCTGTTACATTAGATGCGAATATTCCCAATACTCCGGGAATAACTTATTTGTGGTCGAGTGGGGATACAACGCGAACCATTACAATCGATGAACAAGCGTTTGTTTCTGTAACCAACACCGATGTCAATGGCTGTACTTCTTTTGCTCAAAGTATAATTGCCGATAACCGACCGCAGGTTGATCTTGGACCCGACCTGACTATTTGCGAAGACAATGCTACCCCAACTTTGGATGCTCAAAACCCAGGAGCGGTTATACAATGGAGAATTGATGGCGTGAACGCAAGCACTATTCAAACCCAGGCTGTAGATACTTCATTACCGGGAGTATTTACCTACGAAGTAACGGTTACTGATCCGGTTACAACGTGTACCATTACCGATGACAAAGTATTTACAATCAATGTCTCACCGTCATTTGCTTTAACAGGTACCAACCCTGTTGGATGCGGAACAGCCACAGGTTCAATAACCTTACAACTGAATACTTCTGCACCACCGGCCGGCCCTTACTCTTACTTCCTTACTGGACCCAGCAGTTTCAATCAGCAAGGCATTGATCAGTTAGCACCATCAACCATTGGTCCGATTGGTGGTCAGATGGCAGGAACCTTTTCTGCAGTGGTAACCGATCAGATTTCGGGTTGCACAATTTCAAGTTCCTTCGGTTTAACGGATGCTACATTCACTGCTTCAGCCTTAGCTCAAGCGCCTAATTGCGATCCGGTAACTGTACGCGTAACAACCGTGGGTGGATTTACTCTGCCATTGGAGTATACGGTTACTAATAATGGAACTGGACAAGTAATTGGCCCCACAAATGCAGTTGCAGCGGTGTTTGATATTACACCTGGTGTGCCTGCAGGGACATATACGATTGAAGTAAGAGACAATACAGGTTGTATCTTTAATATAAATAATTTTGTTGTAACACCTGCTGCACCTGTGAATGTTGCCTTTACTCCCAATCTCTGTGTAGCTACTCCAACGTTAACTGCCTCGGGCGGAACAGGCTATACCTGGACGACCAATGTACCCGGAAGCATTGTTGGAGCAACCAATGGTGCAACTATCCAATTATTACCCGGAGCCGGAACGGTAACTTATACAGTAACCGCGACAGGCGCAGGTTGCCCTTCAACCGTAAGTACAACGGTAGATGTGCCTGGAACTGTAACCGCAACCTTTACGCAGAGCGATGCCTGTTCTGACCAGGTCATTTTATCGGCTCAACCATCAGGCAATTTTACCTATCGCTGGTTTAGAAATGGAGTATTACAAGGAGGTGGTCAGCAAATTTCTCTTGGCTTGCTTGACAATGGCGCATCCTATCGGGTTGATGTAGTAAATACAGTAAATGGTTGTGTTGTGTCTTCATCTGCACAGCCTGTAGAAGTAACCGGACTTGTAACTGCAGCGGTTACAGGAACACCCGCATGCGATGACGACAAACCTTTCACATTAACAGCAACCACTAATGCCACAGCGGTTACGTTTGCCTGGTTCAGAGATAACACATTAATCAGTGGAGCCAATACTGCAGCCATCAGTCAAACGGAGGCCGGTATTTACCGTGTCGACATTATTAAGGGAAGTTGTACGACTCCGGCACAAATTCAGGTGATTAAGGCCCCCTTACCGGAAGGAGAGTTGCCCAATCGAGTGATCATTTGCAATGATCCGGATAACAATGATCCGACCACAGCCAGCATTGATTTGGACCCTGGAGTTTTTTCCACATACAACTGGTTTAAAAATCAAGTGACCTTGAGTTATACACAGCGCGTACTTACTGCCGATAGTGAAGGTTTGTATGAAGTGGATATTACCAATTCATTCGGATGTATTGCAAGAGATCAGACCGAAGTAGTTAATGACTGCGTGCCTAAAATCGTAGCTCCTACTGCATTTAGACCAACCAGTTCAGTACCAACCAATAAAGACTTCTTTGTTTACAGTTACTTCATTACCGACAATTTCCAGATCTTCATTTACAACCGCTGGGGCGAATTGGTATTTCAATCAAGTGATCGAAATTTCAAATGGAATGGCACCTATAATAATGCCGGACAACCTTTACCCGGAGGTACCTATGCCTATATCGTGAAATATGTGAGCTCATTCCGGCCCGATAGAGGAGTCCAGGAAAAACATGGTGGCGTTGCGCTTCTCCGGTAAGATTAAGTCACTAACATGAATCTAAAGGCATCTAACACAGATGCCTTTATTTTTTCCAATGGTTTGCGTAACTATGTACTGGTATTACAATCCAAAAACTATTACGCTATGAAATCATTCTTAATCATATTATTTTTTTCTTTGACGGCATTTTCCTTTGTTGGTCAACCCGATCAGATTTTAAACACTTCCTTAACAATTACGGTGCGCGATGAAGTAGGCAACACAGTGAGTGGTGCCGAAGTAAAATTATTCAAGTCTGAGCAAGACTACCTGAAAGAACAAAATGTAGTGATGGAAGGAACTTCCGATGCCAAAGGACTTGTGAAATTGAAAAAAATGGAAGCGATCTCTTATTATGTGATCGTCCGGAAGGATGATAAAGACAACTCAGGTGGTGGCGAAATCATTGGCAAACTGGAAGAAGGAAAATTCAATAAAGTCACCATTGTTATTCAATAGAACCAGTGGATCGTTCTTCATTGGTCCGTTTCTTTGCCGGATATAGCACAGTTTTTCCAGAAGAAGAACTTTTCATTAGTCGTTTCTTAGAATTGCTTTCACACTCAAATTGTTTTGAGCGCACTCACCTACCCGGTCATATTACCGGTTCGGCCTGGATTATTGATAGTACCTGGACAAAGGCGTTATTGGTGCATCACGCCAAGTTGAATAAGTGGGTTCAGCCCGGAGGACATGCCGATGGCGATGAGAATGTATTGCGTGTAGCCTTACGGGAAGCTGAAGAAGAGACCGGACTAAAAAAACTTAGCATTGTTTCTTCAACTCCATTTGATGTAGATATTCATACGATACCGCAACGGGCCGACTTCCCAGAACATTTTCATTTTGATATCCGGTTCCTCATCGAAGCCTCGCCTGATGATCAAATTGTAGTAAGCGAGGAATCCCATGATGTGAAATGGGTTCCTTTGGCATCACTTAAAGAATCCAACCAAGAGCGGTCTGTTTTACGGATGAAAGAGAAATTACTTGGATCCCACAAGCATTAATCCAAACGCAATCACCACAATCCAAAATTTATAAATTGCAATTGCCGGAATGATGATAACTTTTAGTTCCATCAGCACCGCCAGCAATACCAGGATAACCGCGATAGCTTTTAAAATTGAGCGTGTTTTATTACTCATAGTTTATTCATTTGCTACCTCAACATACGGCCTTTATCACATCGTGCCAAATTAATTTTAGCTTTGCGCATCCATGGCTGAAATTGGAAAAGATATTGTCAAGGCAAAATCCTTATTGGAACAGGGTGAATTGGTAGCCATTCCGACCGAAACTGTTTACGGACTTGCCGGCAACGCCCTCGATTCAAATGCAGTGGTGAAAATTTTTAAGGTCAAAGACCGGCCGCAGTTTGACCCATTAATTGTTCATGTTGCCAACTTTCAACAAGCCAAAGAACTGGTTGAATCCTTTCCTGAAAAAGCTGAAAAACTAGCTGCCCGATTCTGGCCGGGGCCACTGACATTTCTGCTTAAAAAGAAAAGTTTCATCCCCGACCTGGTCACGTCTGGCATGGATACGGTTGGTATCCGCTGTCCGGATCATGATGTTACACGATCCTTGCTTCAATCCTTATCATTTCCGTTGGCGGCACCTAGTGCCAATCCGTTTGGTTATGTAAGCCCCACCCGACCCGAGCATGTGAATGATCAACTTGGCAATAAGATTCAATACATTCTGGATGGAGGTGAGTGCCGGGTTGGCATTGAATCAACCATCATCGGCTTTGAAAATGATAGCCCGACAGTTTTCCGCCTGGGTGGACTTACCATAGAGGATATAGAAAAGGTAATTGGAAAAGTGGACATTCAACTGAACTCTTCCTCGAATCCCAAAACCCCAGGTCAGCTTAGAAGTCATTATTCACCCCGAAAGAAAGTTGCGTGGGGTACGTTGTCAGAATTAATATCCCAATACCCAACAGTAAAAACTGGGATCCTCGCCTTCCAAAAAAAAGTAGCAGGAATAGACCCAGCTAATCAAATTGTATTATCAGATACTGGAAATCTTGAAGAGGCAGCTCAGCATCTTTTTGCCGCATTGCGTGAACTCGATAAAAAAGGCATTGAAATTATCCTTGCCGAGGCACTGCCGGATATCGGCTTAGGCAAAGCAATTAATGACCGCCTGCGGAGAGCCTCAGCGAAATAAAAAAATATTCTGCCTTATCCCTCTCCATTTGAGAACTTATTTAGATATTCACCATAATGGTACCGGATTTCCGGTCCTTTACTCATTAGAGCAAGATTAGAAAATGACAAAGAAAATTCTCGTTCTCACCGGTGGTGGTGATTCCCCAGGGCTTAATGCAGTTATCCGCGGTATTTGTAAACGCGCCCGCAAGGAGAGTGCGCCCAAAGAAAATGAAGACTGGGAAGTCTATGGAAGTATTGAAGCCTTTAATGGGGTTATTAATGAACCCCAGGAGATTATAAAACTTACCAGTAAACTGACAGCTGGCATTCATATAAAGGGCGGAACCATTCTTAAAACAACGAATAAGGGTAATCCTATTAAATTCCCTTATCCCCAGCCAGATGGCACCGTTCGCTTTGTTGATCGGTCTGATGAACTGATTGAAAAACTAAAAAAATTAAACTTCGATGCCATTATTAATATTGGCGGGGATGGCTCGCAGAAAATATCCAAGACACTATACGATAAAGGGATGCCTATGATTGGGGTTCCTAAGACGATTGATAACGACCTCTCGGCAACTGACCTGACTTTCGGATTTCAAACAGCTGTGCAAATTGCTACTGATAGTTTTGACAAATTGGTAACGACTGCTGAAAGTCATCATCGCACGATGATTATGGAAGTGATGGGTCGCGATGCTGGTTGGATTGCTTTGCACACTGCTATTGCCGGAGGCGCAGAAATCTGTCTCATCCCAGAAATTCCATACGATATCAATAAGCTTGTAAAGAAGATTGACAACCGATACAAAAAAGGTCGGGGATTTGTGAATATTGTAGTGGCCGAAGGCGCGAAACCAAAAACGGGTACCATCACTGCCTCGGCTGGTGAAAAGGGATCTGAGCATGTGCGGTTAGGCGGAGTTGCCTATCAACTATCCAAGCAACTGAAAGATGCCGGTTGCCAGGCTGAAATCAGAGAAACAGTTTTAGGCCACGTGCAACGCGGAGGCACACCTATCGCCTTTGACCGGGTGCTGGCTTCACTCTTTGGGGTGAAAGCATTTGAATTGGCGCTGGAGAAAAACTTCGGACGCATGGTAGCCTTCAAAAATAATACGATCACATCTGTATCACTTGAAGATGCAACGAAAGAATATAATACATTAAAGAAAGATTCGTATTTGGTTCAGGCAGCCAAAGGGCTCGGTATAATTTTTGGAGATTAATCGGTATTTGTCAATGAATAAAATCGAACTTACCACATTAGTAAAAGCTCCAATCGAGCTTTGCTTTGATCTTTCAAGGAGTATCGATCTTCACAAAATATCTGTACAGCACACCCAGGAGGAGGCCGTGGGCGGAGTAACCCATGGTCTTATTGGGCCAAACCAAAAAGTTCTATGGCAAGCTACTCATCTTGGCTTTCGTCAGACTCTGGAAACTCAAATCAGCAAATTCACGCGCCCCTTTTTCTTTACGGATGAAATGGTTAGCGGTGTTTTCAAAACCATGATTCACGATCACTTCTTCTATGCCATGAATGAAGATACCGTAATGATCGATCACTTCTATTTTGAATCACCACTCGGCATACTTGGCGAAGCAGCCGATTTTATCTTTCTAAAGCGCTACCTTACTAAACTGCTTACCCAAAGAAATGAAACTATTAAGTTGTATGCAGAAACTGATAAATGGAAAGAAGTTCTCCCCGTTTCTCTGAATGAACCTTCAATCGTTTGCTGAAAAATAGGCCTTGTCATTCACCCGCCCTACCAATTGATTTGCTAACTTGGGCACCTCTAAAAAGTGATTTATGAAAACTATCCAGGATCTCAATTTTAAAGGTAAGCGCGCGCTCATTCGCGTAGATTTTAATGTGCCCTTAAATAAAAGTTTTGAAGTAACTGATGACAATCGCATCCGGGCTACTATTCCTACAATAAAAAAAATTCTTAAGGAGGGTGGTAGTTGCATCCTGATGTCGCACCTGGGCCGACCTAAAGAAGGGCCAGAAGATAAATATTCACTTAAGCACACGATCAAAACCACCGAAGCGCTCTTGGGAGTATCTGTAAAATTTGCCTCGGATTGCATTGGTGAAGAAAGCTATAAACTATCAGGTGCCCTAAAGCCAGGCGAAGTATTGCTATTGGAAAATCTCCGCTTCTACAAGCAAGAAGAAAAGGGCGATGTTGCGTTTGCAGAAAAACTTTCCAAACATGGCGATGTCTATGTAAACGATGCGTTTGGAACGGCTCACCGTGCGCACGCCTCCACTACCATAGTTGCACAATTTTTCAAAGATAAATGTGCTGGGTATGTAATGGCCGCTGAACTTGACAATGCCAGGAAGGTATTAGAAAATACGATAAAACCTTTTACCGCCATTATGGGTGGTGCAAAGATTTCGGATAAAATTCTCATTATTGAAAAACTACTTGATAAAGTAAATCACCTGATTATTGGGGGTGGTATGGCCTACACCTTTTTCAAAGCACTGGGCGGCAACATCGGTAACTCATTAGTCGAAGCAGATAAGTTAGACCTGGCCAAAGAACTTATTCAGAAAGCAAAAGCAAATGGAGTTGAATTACATTTACCCATCGACTCTGTGGCCGGTGATAAGTTTGATGCCAATGCAAGCACTCAAATAGTAAATAATAATTCGATACCCGATGGCTGGATGGGGTTGGATATCGGACCACAGGCAACACAGGTTTTCTCTAAGGTAATTGAAGAATCAAAGACCATTTTATGGAACGGCCCGATGGGTGTTTTTGAAATGGAAAAGTTTGAAAAAGGAACCAAGGCTGTAGCCGAAGCGGTGGTTCGCGCAACTTCAAAGGGAGCCTTCTCCCTGATAGGTGGTGGTGACTCGGCCGCTGCGGTTTCCAAGTTTGGCTTCGAAGAAAAAGTAAGTTATGTATCTACAGGCGGTGGTGCCTTATTGGAATATTTTGAAGGACAAGTTTTACCCGGTGTTGCAGCATTGGAATAATAGTTAAAACCCATTCTCGTTAAAGTCAGGTCTTTAAAGCCTGACTTTTTTATTTATTTTGTGTGACTCTAATCAAGACTCTGGATTATAAATATGAACCATCTATCAAAAATGAAAATGAATCTGATCCTCGGAATCTTCATGTTGGTGTTTTCATGTAATGAAAAGAACAACGATCTAGACTATGCCGTGGCTCCCGCAGCAGAAATAGCCATGGAAATGAAGACTAGTGGGCAACCAACTCAATCAGCTGATGTTTCAGTGGAGCGGAAACTAATCCGCGATGGCCAGCTTGATTTTAAAACCGCGGATGTAAAAAAGACAAAAATTGAAATTGAGAAAATAAGTAAAGAACTAAACGGCTACATCTCTTCTGAGAATGAAAACAACTATGACAATCGACTCCAATACACGCAAACCATCCGGGTGCCTGCCGATCAGTTCGATAATCTCATTAAACGAATTGAACCGCTTGCCAACAAGATTGAAAATAAAAGCATAAACACACAGGATGTAACCGAAGAGTTTATCGATGTTGAAGCGCGCCTCAATACCAAGAAAGAACTGGAAGCTCGTTTCCGTGAAATTCTCAAGCAGGCAAAAACCGTAGAGGAGATCGTATCCATTGAAAGTCAGATCGCGAATGTACGCGCGGAAATTGAGTCCATGGAGGGGCGCTTGAAATACTTACAAAATCAGGTCTCATACAGCACACTCAATGTTTCATACTATGAAATAATCGGTACAGATTTTGGCTTTGCTTCAAAATTTGTGGAGTCAATAAAGGGTGGATGGGACAATCTACTTTCCTTCATGATCTTTCTTATAACTCTATGGCCATTTGTAGTAGGCCTTACTGCCTTTGTGTTTTGGTGGGTGCGCAGAAGAAAACGCAGGGCTCTAAAGTCGAATTAAGTTATTTGTTGATTTTTCGAAGCACCCAAAACTCATCATAAGCAATCTCTGCTGAGTCCACCATCTCGCGCACTACTTCAATAAATAATTCCTTTTCCTGCGGATCGACTGCCGTCTCCAGATCCTCCACCGTCATCGGTTTTTGCTTTAACAAATAAAGAATCTGTTGCTCATAGTCCTTGAGCATTGCCAGGTTTTCAGTTTTGCGTTTGCTGATGCACACATCGCACATTCCACAGGTAGCATAGGTTATCTCATCAAAGTACTCCTGGATCACCTGCATGCGGCAGCGATGGTCTTGCTCAACATAACTTTTCATTGCTTCCATCTTGCTTAAATGAAGCGCTCGTCTGCCGTCAAACTCCTTACGGTCAATGGGCAATCGGTCTGCGTCCTGTCTTGGCAGGACAAACGTTATCTTCGGACTTTCATTGATCGGCTCATACACCAGCACCCTGCAGGTTGTGCAATTGGCCAAGCTCTAATTTGATGGTAGATACTGATTGTTTCATCATCAAAGCAATTTGATTTTCAGATACCGGAGTAAAATCGGAATATAACTCCCCACCATAAAGTCTCAGCAAGGCTTTAATGAGCAAATCAAATCGTTCGTGGGCAATCTGAAATTCATACAATTTCTTTTTATCAAAGGCGAAATGAAGTAACGAGGGTCGGTAAAAGCTTTCGTTGAATTCTAGCAGGCCGAATTCCTCCAGTTTTTTTAAAGCCGGGTAAACATCGGTAGACTTAAATGAGAATTTCTTACAGAACCCATCGAGATCAAAATCATAACTCTCGCCCTGACTACTGCCTTCCGCTACCTGAAAATGATTCGCTACCGCCTGGTATATTTTCTTTAGATAGTCTATTTCAGGCTGCGATTGCAACACTTTGTTTTGGAGCGATAACACATCCACTTCATGAAAAATGATTGCTGCATACGATCGTTTTCCATCGCGACCCGCACGACCTGCTTCCTGATAGTAGGACTCTAAGTTCTCAGGTAAGTCCATGTGTACCACTACCCGCACATCCGGCTTGTCGATGCCCATCCCAAAAGCATTCGTGGCAACCATCACCCGGCTTTGGTTTGAGATCCATTCTTCTTGCCGGGTTATACGCTCCTGATGAGTTAAACCCGCATGATAAAAGGTGGAAGAAATTTTATTCTTAGTAAGGAATGCCGCTAACGATGCCGTGGACTTCCTGGACCGAACATAGATAATCGCGCAACCTGGTACTTTACGAAGCACTTCCAATAGCTTCTTTTCCTTAGTCTCTGTCCTGCGCACCACAAAAGAAAGATTCTCACGCGCAAAACTCTTTTGAAAAACAGCTGTTTTAGAAAGATTCAACTTAGCGATAATATCTTCTTTAACAATTCGAGTTGCTGTCGCTGTAAGTGCTATAAACGGAACATCCGGTTTCACTTCCCTGAGTTCAGCAATTTGCAAATAGGGTGGTCTGAAGTCATAACCCCATTGTGAAATGCAATGCGCCTCATCAACTGCCACCAGGCATACGTTCATTCTCTTTACTCGTTCCTTAAACAGATCGTTCTGCAAACGTTCGGGTGAGAGGTATAGAAATTTTATCTTACCAAAAACACAGTTGTCCAGTGTAATATCAATTTCACGATGATGCATACCGGCATGAACGGACACAGCTGCAATACCTCGTTGCTTAAGTTGCTTAACCTGATCTTGCATAAGTGCAATGAGGGGAGTAATCACTAGACAGATACCCTCCTGCATCAATACAGGAACCTGAAAGCAAACTGACTTTCCGCCCCCAGTTGGTAGAATGGCCAGCACATCACGCTTCTCCAACACAGCCTGAATGATTTCTTGCTGTGACGGACGAAAGTGGGAATACCCCCAATATTGTTTGAGTATTTCAAGTGAAGTCACTACCAAAAATAGGAATTAACCAAGAGAAACTGTGCTGTTACCAGCGAAGCTCCTGTTTATTAAGAAACGAGGAAATACCCTTTTTACAATCCTCTGTTGCACGTGCCTGGGCATTCATGCTACTGGCAAGATCAAGGGCATCATTTAATGACAAAGATTGAACATCTGCAATTAATTGCTTGGTTAATTGCATCGATTGAACTGAATTGTTTCGAATCAGTTCCTGGGCAAAATCAAATACAGAAGCTTCGAGGTCTTTTGCTTCAACCACTTTAGAGATGAGACCCCTACTCAATGCATCCGGAGCTTTAATTATCTCACCGGTAAGCAAGAGCTGACGGGCCTTTTGCTCTCCTATTTTTCTCACTAAAAAAACTGCCACCAGGGCAGGGATAAATCCTATTTTCACTTCCGTATATCCAAACTTAGCTTCAGGAACCGCGAATGTAAAATCGCAGACACTGGCAAGTCCACAGCCGCCAGCCAATGCATGACCCTGAACTTGTGCAATCACAACTTTCTTAAGCGTATAAATCTGCAGGAACAATTCCTTGAGATGTTTTGAGTCTGCAAGGTTTTCCTCGTAAGAGAAGCTTTGTAGTTGTTGAAGATAGGCAAGGTCGGCACCGGCACAAAAAGATTCTCCATTAGCATTGAGAACTACAACTTTAACACTGGCATCAGTTTCAGCCCTTGAAAAAGCTTGCTTAAGGTCACGAACCAACTCATGACTTAACGCATTTCGCTTGTCAGGTCGGTTTAATGTGACATACCCTACTCGATCCTTCACTGAATAATTTACCAAACTCATATTATTGGGTTAATACAAAGGCGCCTTCATCGAGTACAGCATGCAATTTTTCTTCATCAACTACCTTTCGCCATCTATTTATATAGCTCCGAGAGTTAGTACCATCCAAAATAATCTTTCTTATGGTGAGGTTCTCAATGGCTTTCAGAGATAAAGAATTTCGGCCGACAACAAGGTAATCGATTTCGCCCAATACAGGTAACTGGGCCTCCTTATTTTGAACAACAATTATTTTATTACCCCTCCAGTAAAATGTCTCCAGGTTATTTGGCAATTGTCGCACAAAAGGAATTTCTGTATTTATTGCAGTCACTCCTTTTTGAAGCCGGTTGGGCCGAATGTGGAAACGCATCCGTTCTTCATCATTTTGCAAAGCCGAGTCTGCTTTGAAATAGCTAACCCCACTATCAATCCACTCCATAGCGGAATAGCCAGAAACACTGTATACTACAAACTGATGACGATCTATCCTTTGACTATAATGAAGGTATTGCGTAAAGATAAAAATCAAGGTAATGGCAAACGCCATATAAAGTCCCTTTATGGATCGATATTGGATCATTAAAATTAAGGCAATAAGCATCATCATTATCAGCCAACATTGAAACGTTGTAAGATGGATTTCACTGATCAGGCTAAAGGGAAGTTCTTCTGTTTTAAACACAAACCAATTCAGGAGCTGAATTAAAACCAGTAGTAGTTTTCCGATCAACCAAGCTAACCACGACCACGCACTGACAACCAAAAGAAGAATCCCGCCAATTAACACCAATGTGGATAAGGGGATCACAAACAAATTTGAGACTAAAAAGTAAACCGGAAATTGATGAAAGTACAACATGCCCAAAGCAAACGTAGCAATCTGAGCAGCGATGGATACACAGGTAATCTGCCAGATCCAGTCACCTGCACGATTATCAATTTCCCATAGGTTGTAGATTGGCCTTTGCAAATAAACAATCCCTAATACGGCCAAATAAGACAACTGAAATCCCACTGACATAATCAGGTATGGGTTATAAATCAATAGCACAAAAGCGGAAGCCGCTAATGTATTGTAAATGTTGGTTCGCCAACCTAGCGGTCGGGCTAAGGCTATAAAAGAAAACATAGTGACCGCCCGCAAAACCGAAGGCGACAAACCCGTAACAAAAGCAAAAGACCAAAGCAGCAGAATACTAATACCCGCAACCACCCAGCGGCTCCAGGCATAAGAATTCAATGGACGCAGTAATACCAGAATGATTCCATAAATAATACCAACATGAAGTCCGGACACGGCCAATACATGCATGGCACCGCTCGCTGCATACGCATTTTGCAAATCGGTGTCAATCCCTTCAGTAACGCCTAACACAAGGGCCATCGCAATGGCCTGTTCCTGTTCGCCAGGAATATTTTTCCGTAACACTTCACTCGCCCAGGCACGCACCTGATGAGAATAGTAAATAAAGCCCTTTCTCTCGGCATGGCTTATGAATCGAATCTGATCAGCCAAAACAAACTGCTGATGATAGATATTTCTGAAGCTAAGAAACCGTTTGAAGTCAAATTCATTGGGATTGGCTGGAGGTCTTAGCTCATTCGGAGCCCCTTTTATCAGAAGCCTGTCGCCATACAACCACGGAATCTGATCCATTGATTTTTTGGAAACGTATAGCATCACGGATCCTGTGTTTGACTTCCATTGTTTCGTCTTCACCCGAACAATTTCAACCTGAAGTTTCCACGACTTAGCTTTTGACTCGGGTGCACTTCGCACAATTGCTTCATAGGCGACTACCTCATCTTTTTCATTCAGAAGATGATTGGTTTGCCCACTGCCTGTACTGATTATTAAATGAAGATATCCGAAAAAGAAAATTGCAGTCATCCCAACAACGCCATTGAAAGTCTTAACCCAACGCCATGAACGAAGTGTGAATGCAGAAATTAAATAAACACAAATCAGGATAAGTAAAACATAAAAAGTGACTTGTTCAGGAATCAGATCAGGATTATAGATAGCTAAAAGGATTCCTCCAGAAAGGAATAGGGTTATACGTACCATGGCAAAAGGAACCCAACTTAGCATAAAGTGAATTTACCAACTGGCATCAAGTAAAACAAAAGACCTAACTCCTTTTAAGGTTCCTGATCCACTTTTCTAATTCTACCAGGTGGAATACAATGGCGGCCGCTCCAAAGCAGATTAATAATTCATTAAGTGAGAGTGCCGCGGTATTAAAGATTTGTTGCAGAACGGGTACATAGACAATAGCCAACTGCAAAGCTACTGTTCCCAATACCGTGATCAGCAAGATTCGATTTCTGAAAAAACCATGCTTATAAATAAACGTATCGGAACTTCGGATGGCAATTACATGAGCCAATTGACAAAGAGATAATGCAGTGAATACCATTGTCTGCCAGTGTTCAATACCCAATCGCATCGCACCTGCCTGAATACCTAAACACAAGGCTCCAATCAATAAGCCCACCCAAAAAATATGCATACCCACACCATCAGAAAACACATTGTTACTGTAACTACGGGGTGGACGTTTCATAATATTCGCTTCGGCTGGTTCATTGGCCAGTGCCAGACTAGGCAGTCCATCCGTTACCAGGTTAATCCACAAAATATGAATGGGTAATAACGGAATAGGTAAGCCCATGACCGGAGCTAAAAATATTGTCCAGATTTCACCTGCATTTCCGGTCATGATGTAGCGGATAAACTTGCGGATGTTATCAAAAATTCTGCGACCCTCACGCACGGCCTTTACGATCGTAGCGAAATTATCATCCAGCAACACCATGTGCGCTGCTTCCTTGGAGACATCAGTACCAGTAATTCCCATAGCAACACCAATGTTAGCCATTTTCAAGGAAGGCGCATCATTTACTCCATCACCTGTCATGGCTACATAATGCCCTTCAGCCTGAAGAGCTTTAACAATATTCAGCTTTTGTTCCGCACTAACCCGTGCATACACTCGCACATGGTCTGTTTTCTCAATGAGTTTTTCCATGCTCATTCCCGCAAGGTCAGAGCCGGTCAATAATTGATCCTTATCCTCCATGATTCCCAGTTCGCGGGCAATAGCCATTGCTGTTTTTGGATGATCTCCCGTAATCATCACTGGGGTAATCCCTGCGGCCTTACATTCTTTTACGGCATCCTTTACTTCAGGGCGGGGCGGATCAATCATACCGATTACACCAATAAACTGTAGATCTTTTTCAACTTCATGTAATTCATCCTGATTCCATGATTGCGAATCAATAAGCTTACAGGCATAGGCAAGCGTTCGCATTCCATTCTCGGCAATCAAGTCGGCTTTTAATACAACTACTTCATTATTTGACTCTTGGCATTTTTGCAACACAGATTCTACCGCACCTTTAGTAATGACAACATAACCGTCATTGAATCGATGAACAGTTGTCATCATTCTGCGATCACTATCAAAGGGAATTTCATTTACCCGCAGGTAAGTAGTTGTTGCCTGGCTAAGTTTTGGGTTCTGTTGATGCGCATGCAAGACCGCAGCCACTTCTGTAGAATCTCCAACAAGGTTTTCTCCGTTTATATGCGTATCCTGATTAAGACTCATTGCCAGCAGAAGCACTTCCTGAGCCGACATCCCAAGCATAGTATTGCTACTAGTCCAGGTTTCGCGTACCGACATTTTATTTTGCGTGAGCGTACCAGTTTTATCAGTACAGATAAAATTTACAGAACCTAATGTTTCTACGGCAGGTAGCTTTCGAATCAATGCATTCTTACGCGCCATCCTTCGAGCCCCAAGGGCAAGGGCCACCGTAATCACAGCAGGCAATGCTTCCGGTATGGCTGCAACCGCCACCGATACTGCGGTCATTAACATTTGAAGTTGATCTTCTCCGCGCAATAACCCAACGCCATAAATAACCACGCAAATCATCACGATAATAACAGAAAGTTTTTTACTGAAATCCGTCATCCGCTTTTGCAGTGGGGTTACTGTCTCGGCTTGCTGAAGCATCGAAGCAATTTTTCCGATTTCCGTATTCATGCCTGTAGCCACCACAACACCTACTGCCCGGCCATAACTGACGAGCGTTGATTTAAAAGCCATGTTAACCCGATCACCTACCGTTGCATTTTCGTTTAAAATAGGGTCAACATTTTTTTCAACAGGGTACGATTCGCCTGTAAGGGAAGCTTCTTCAATTTTAAGGGAATGAATTTCAATCAGGCGTAAATCAGCTGGCACACTATCCCCGGCTTCAAGCTTTACAATATCTCCGGTTACTAGTTCAGCGGCAGGAATAGTTTTTACTTCTCCTCCGCGTACCACCCGAGCCATTGCGGATGCCAGTTTTTTTAACTCATCCATGGCCTTCTCGGCATTGTATTCCTGAACAAAGCCAACGATTGTGTTCAGCACAACAATCACCAAAATGATAATAGCATCCTTTACGTCTCCAACAAAAAATGAAACTACAGCAGCAGCTAATAAAATCAGTACCATAAACTCTTTGAACTGAGCAAAGAGTATCCACCAGGCAGATTTCCGGCCTTGCGTCCTTAGTTCATTTTTTCCTTGTGCAAGCAGGCGTTGCTGCGCTTCTGTCGTGCTAAGGCCCTTAGGAGAAGAGCCTAATGCATCCAGAGCATCGTTTACAGTTGACTGAAACCAATTCATGGAAGGAATGTAAGACACCTCTAAGTTGAGAATTATTTTTCAACTTTTAGTTTCAGAATCAACGTTAAAAGACTTTGAAATTCTAGGTGTGACCGGAAGGATTTACTTTTCCATAGGCTTCAATGATATCGCGTACCAACCGATGACGAACTACATCGCGCTCATTAAGTTCCACAATGCCTATTCCTTTCACCTCATTTAAAATGCGAACAGCTTCTTTCAGACCTGAGCGTTGGTTGTGTGGTAGATCAATTTGCGAAGTATCACCGGTTACAATCATTTTGGAGTCGGGCCCCATACGGGTAAGAAACATCTTCATTTGCATGGGTGTAGTGTTCTGTGCCTCGTCAAGCAAAATGAAAGCATTGTTGAGCGTACGACCGCGCATGTAGGCGAGCGGTGCGATTTCAATAATCTCACGCTCCATATAGTATTTCAATTTCTCAAACGGCACCATATCGTTGAGTGCATCGTAGATAGGCCTTAGAT
>JBEBJH010000271.1:0-5825 GCA_040079965.1 Cyclobacteriaceae bacterium | reverse complement strand
TGGAGGCCCATGTGCTGGCACATTTTATTGCTGATCCTAAGCCTTCTTTTCCCTTTCTTTGTTTAACAGTGAGTGGTGGCCACACACAACTGATTCACGTGAAGGATTATCTGGATATGACAGTGATTGGAGAGACTCGCGATGATGCAGTGGGCGAGGCATTTGATAAAGCCGCCAAAATGATAGGCTTTCCTTATCCTGGAGGACCTTTGATTGATCAGTACGCCAGGCTGGGTAATCCGAATGCGTTTCAATTTCCTCATACTTCAATACCAGGTCTTGATTTTTCATTTAGCGGAATCAAAACTGCGTTCTTATATTTCCTTCGGGATCAAAAAGCAAGTAACTCCAATTTTATTGAAGTAAATCGAAATGACATCTGTGCCAGTTTGCAAAAGCACTTGATTAAAATGTTAATGCAGAAATTAAAGCTGGCAACTGAAGAGACGGGAATTAAGCAAGTAGCAATTGCGGGCGGAGTAGCAGCTAATTCTGAGTTGAGAAAGTCGCTTCTGGATAATTCCGAGCGATATGGGTGGACTACTTTTATTCCGGATTTTCAATATTGTACCGATAATGCGGCCATGATAGCAATTGCAGCTCACTATAAATTCATTCAGAAGAAGTTTAGTGGCCTTGAGGTTGCACCATTGGCAAACCTGGCAATTGGAGATTGATATGAAACTAATTTTTAAATCAGGAGATAAGAAAAAGTACTCAAAAAAAGTTAATGAATCGGATTTAGCTGCTTTCCACGGAGAGGTTTTACACCCTGTTTATTCTACCTTTGCCCTTGCTCGGGATTTTGAATGGTCCTCTCGATTGTTTTTTCTTGAAATGAAAGATGACGATGAAGAAGGAGTGGGTACTTTTTTGAGTATTGAGCATAAAAGTCCTGCGAAAGTTGGGGAGGAGATAACTTTAACAGCAACGATTGAATCGGTTAAGAGTAATGAATTAATTTGTACCATTGAAGCAGTTTGCGGAAACCGGATGATAGCAACCGGGAAGACGGGTCAGAAAATGTTTAAAAAGGAGAAATTGAAGACTCTGTTTAACTTTAAATAAATACACAAGGAGAAGGGTATGGCAGAGAAAAGGTTTTCAAGTGATATTAATATCCGTAATCGTCAAGCTACGTTTCAATATGAGTTGCTCGATAAGTTTATTGCAGGTATTGCTTTACGCGGAACCGAGATTAAATCTATCCGCGAAGGAAAGGTGAATTTGCAGGATGGATATTGTTATTTTAGCAACGGTGAAATATTTACTAAAGGAATCAATATTACACCGTATGCACAAGGGACGCACTACAACCATGAAGCAGCCCGGGAAAGAAAGCTTTTGATGAAAAAATCGGAGTTAAGCAAGTTGGAATCCAAAGTGGAGGAAAAGGGCCTTGCTTTAATTCCTATTCGAATTTTTATTAATGACAGGGGGCTTGCTAAATTAGAGATCGCCCTAGCTCGTGGAAAGAAGACACATGATAAACGAGACGGCATAAAGGAGCGGGATATTAAACGTGAATTGAGCAGGATAAAAATAGGATAACGGTTTTTACATGGAAGTACTTGGTTACGGTGTTTGTAGATTATCGCTGGTTTCGGTTCTCCATGCCCCGCAAGAGCATGCTCCTATGATAACACAACTGTTGTTTGGAGATCATTATGAAGTATTAAATGTGCCCGATCATAAGGATTGGGTTTTCATCCGAATTCACTTTGATGGGTCAGAGGGTTGGATTGATGCCGAGCAACATCATGGTATTACGCATGAGTATTTTGAACAGATTAATCATGCTAACTTTAAAATCACAACAGATTTAACCTGCAGTATTCTCTTTAAGAAAAGTCCATTAACAATTCTAATAGGAAGTATCGTTCCTATATCGAATTCAGAATTATTTAAACTGGAAGAACAGTTTGCCTTTAATGGGGAGTCAAAAAGCCTTGGTCAAAAGCGAGAGTATGAGTTTTTGAAATCGATGGCTCTTAAATATTTAAATGCTCCTTATCTGAAGGGAGGCAAAAGTCCGTTTGGTATCGATGCAGCCGGGTTGATTCAAATGGTTTATAAAATTGCAGGATTTATTCTGCCACGTTCACTTGATAAGCAAATTGCAGAAGGGAAAAAAATAAATGGGTTGGAAGAAGCCCGTTCTGGGGATGTGGTCTTTTTAAAAGGACATTCCAATAATAACCTTCACGCAGGAATAATGCTGGATGATCAAAAGCTTATTCATGCCGATGGCAAAGTTCGTATTGACCATATTCTCGAGGATGGAATTTTACGAGCGGAGTCAAAAATTTATACTCATGCTTTAGTAGAGATCAGGCGAATATTCAACCTGCTGTAGTTTATCCAACCTTTAAACTCGTCAGAAAGGTCTCTTTTGAACCTTGATAAACCCAAACTTTGGGATTATCTTTCACAGCATGAATAACAGGGTTTTGGTTCTCAATCAGGACGACAGTCCGCTCATGGTTTGTTCTGTGCAGCGGGCTTTTGTATTGGTGTACCTGAACAAAAGTGAATTGGTGCGGCCTGCTAATGGGTATAGGATAAACTCAGTTACCCAGTCTTTTCCCATGCCTTCGGTGATTCGGCTGAATCGCTACGTACATGCTCCATACAAAGGAGTTAGCCTTACCCGTCAGAATGTTTTTAAGCGCGATAATTTTGAGTGCCAATACTGTGGCACGCGTAGAGATTTGACATTGGATCATGTAATACCTAGCTCGCGCGGTGGAGCACATACCTGGACAAATCTGGTTACTGCCTGCAAGCGTTGCAATGCTAGGAAGGGTGACTTCACCCCGGAAGAGGCCCAGATGCTTATCAAGCGCAAGCCTTATAAGCCCTCATATGCCCTCTTTTTACGAGATAACAATAGCCCGCACAATGAATGGGATGATTTTTTGGAATAGCATTTCTGATACTTTTAGTTAATTTTATTTAGGAGTTTCTAGTTTCATACCTTCAGTTTCTTTTAAGACCGAACCTATGATTGTTAAGATTAAGTTCTGGTTCTTTTCTTACCTCTTTTGTGTTTCCTTGCAAGTCATTGCACAGGACAACCCCCCATTGGCCGGGTTTGATATTAAGCCCTCAAATAGTGGCCCTTCTTATGTTACTGATATAGCCAAGGATGCTGCTGGCAATATATATGTTGCCGGAGTATTCGGTGGCACAATGGAGACGTATAGTCTCACAAGTGCAGGAAACAACGATATATTTTTTGCGAAATTTAATTCGACTGGTTCCTTGTTGTGGATTAAAAGGATCGGGGGTACCGGAGATGATCAGGCTACAACGATTTCATTTGATCAGACTGGATCGACTATTTTTTTAGGTGGTATGTTTAATGGTACCGTTGATTTCGATCCTAACGCAGGCTTAGCAACTTTGACTTCAGGCGGGGGCAGAGATGCTTTCCTTGGAAGGTATACAACAGACGGTGCTTATATGTGGATTGGCAATGTTAGCGGAACCGCTGATGCCCAGATAAGGGACATTGTCTGCACGCCCACTACGGTTTATGTTACTGGTCTTTTTTATGGAACTGCAGATTTTGGTTTTGGGTCCGATTTTAATAGTCAGACTTCCTCAGGAGTTGCTGATGCTTTTATTGCTGGCTATTTTATGTCCAGTGGAGCAATAAACAATTTAAGAATTATAGGATCGGCAGCGGGCGAAGATTATGGCTATTCAATTGCAACTGACGCAAGTTCTAATATTTATGTCACTGGAGTTTACAACGGCACGGTAAATTTTGGCAACACTAACCTCTCATCCACTGGAAATATGGATATGTTTTGTGCCAAATATACATCAACCCTTTCTCCAGTTTGGGCTGCATCTTCGGGTGTAAATGCAACAAATGATTTTGGTAAAGCAATTACGGTTGATGGATCTGGAAATGTATATATAACGGGTTCATGGTACACAGGAGTCTGGATTCAAAAATTCAATTCCTCGGGAGTTACACAATGGTCTACTTCTCTCTGTCAGTTTGGCGGTGGCGTTGGCCAGGGTGAAGGTATATCAGTAAATACAAATGGAGATGTGGTGATTGCAGGACACTTCACAAGTAGTACAGGATTCGCAACTATTTGTTCTGGTCCCTACTATATTTCTTCTCAAGGAGACAGTGATTCATTTGTTGCGAAGTATAGCGGAGTTGATGGTTCCTTCAAATGGGTTAAGACAGTCTTAAACTCAGGGCCTGACGCATATAATACAATTACCTCTGATGTTGCCAATAATGTAATTGTCGCTGGAAATGGGACAACCATTTCCAATTATTCTCTCCAGATTACAAAATATTTTGACGATCCACCTTCGCAACCTACAGCCCTTACTTTTTCAAATGTTACAACATCTGGTTTCACTGCAACATATAGCCCAACCTTTACACAACCCATAAATGGTCAAGGCGGTTATATTGTAGTTAGAAAAGCAGGAAGTCCGCCAGCGGAGTATCCAACGGATGGAATATCTCCTTCTAGTTTTTTTGATTTTGGTGGAGCAGAAATTCTCGGTACCAGTATCGTAGTTGCAGCGCGTTATACCGGTTCTTCCAATTCTTTTACAGAAACCCTAAGTCCTAATACAGAGTACCATTATGCTGTTTATGCATTTAATGGAGATGGCAATTACTTACATACCAATCCACTGCGAGGAAGCCAATTCACTTTAGCTATTGAACCAACTGCCCAACCCAGTAATCTTACATTTAATACATTTACACAAACCTCCTTTAATGCTTCCTTCAGTGCGGCATCAGGAGCACCAGCTGGATATTTAGTGACCAGAAAAGTCGGATCCGCGCCTACAGGCACTCCTTTAGATGGCACCGCCTATACTATAGGCAACCCAATAGGTGATGGAGTTGTAGTTTCTATAGGACCATCCACCACATTTTCTCAAACTGGGTTGGTTGCGGGTACAACCTACTTTTATCAGGTTTTTTCTTATAGCGGCAGTGGTCAATCTATCAATTATAAGACAACAACACCATTATCAAATAGCGCAATAACTATCCCACCTAACCCGGTTGCGGTTACACCAAATCCTATTACAAGTTCCGGTTTTACAGCAATCTGGAATAGTTCATTATCAGCAACAAGCTATCGACTTGATGTATCACCTGATAATTTCGGAACATTTGTTATAGGATACAATAATAAGACTGTAACTGGAACGAGCGATCCAGTCACAGGATTAAATCCAAACACAATATATAAGTATCGGGTTAGAGCCGTTAACACCTCAGGAACCTCCGGGAATTCAAATGAGATCTCGCAAATTACAGTAACCGCAGCACCAGTAGCTATTACCGCAGCAACCCCGTCTCAAACAGGATTTACAGCCAACTGGAATGCGGTTGCAGGTGCTGTTGGTTATAAGTTGGATGTATCTGATAATTCGGGCTTTTCTTCATTCGTAACTGGGTTTTCAAACAAGGACGTTGCTCCTACTAATTCACCTGTTACAGGACTAAGCAGTGGTGTAACTTATTATTACCGGGTTAGGTCTTATAATTCTGCGGGCACCTCACCCAATTCAAATACTATTTCGCAAATCACAATCCCGGCCAATCCGGTTGCGGGTTCAGCAACGCTGCCTGAACAAACTCAATTCATAGCTAACTGGAATGCAGTTACCGGGGCAACTGGCTACAGGTTAGATGTTTCTTCAGATGGATTTGTGAGTTTTGTTTCGGGCTTCAATAATAAGATAGCCACTGGAATAATAGAAACTGTGACAGGGCTGAGCCCTGGTGTAACTTATCAGTATCGGGTACGGACCGAAAATACTGTCTC
>JBEBJH010000028.1:0-29194 GCA_040079965.1 Cyclobacteriaceae bacterium | reverse complement strand
GTATGTATCCTTTGCTCTGATCGATCTGGTTATGATTCTTTTACTCTTTATTGATTATAAAAAAGGGTATTCCATGAGTACCTCTTTAACATGCTTTTCGATTTATGGGTTGGGCCAGGTATTTTATTATGCCGGTTTATCTTCTTCAGCCTGGCAAACCTTTGCGGGCTGGTTACTTAATTAAAAATTTTCACACATGAAATGGTTCCGTTTGGCATGTCTTTTATTCCTGATTGTTAGTTGCCGGAGTCCGAAGCAAGAACCAGACAAAGGTGTATCGCTGGCACTCAACGAACAACGCAAGCGTGCGCTATCTGAAGTATCGTACGATCTGCAACTCGATATTCCCGCTGAGAAATCTGCACCTATTACTGGCAACGTAGTTATTTCGTTTAGCGTGTCTTCCTTAACCTCTGATCTTGTTATTGATTTTAATACCGACAGCACCCATGTAAAATCGGTGAGGTCAGCAGGTGAAGCTGTTGGGTACGTATTTGTCAATGAACACATTGTGGTTGAGCAAAAATTTCTCAAGGAAGGCAGGAATCAGATTGAGATTGAGTTTATCGCAGGTGATTTATCACTCAATCGGAATCAGGATTATCTCTATACGTTGTTTGTTCCCGATCGGGCTGCTACCTGTTTCCCGTTGTTTGATCAGCCCAACCTGAAAGCCACTTACGAGATTACCTTAACAACCCCACCAGGTTGGGAAGCGGTTTCGAATGGAGCTTTAAAAGAAATGAACTCCCAGACGGGAAAGACAGAATATGTTTTTGAGAAAACGAAACCGATCAGTTCTTATCTCGTAGCCTTTGCTGCCGGTAAGTTTTTTAAGACCTCGCGACAAGTACACGATAGAACGATGACCATGTATTATCGCGAAACGGATAGCGCAAAAGTGCAGAAGAACCTGGATGAAATCTTTGACCTTCATGGCAAATCGCTGGCCTGGCTGGAAGACTACACCGCTATCGATTATCCATTCGGCAAGTTTGATTTTGTATTGATCCCTTCCTTTCAATATGGAGGCATGGAACATCCGGGCTCTATCTTTTATAATGAGTCGGCCATGGTTCTGGATGAAAAAGTTTCCGTTAACCGCAAAATGGGTCGCGCCAGCCTGATTGCCCATGAAACTGCACACATGTGGTTTGGTGACCTGGTGACGATGGATTGGTTTAATGATGTATGGATGAAGGAAGTGTTTGCCAATTTTATGGCAGCTAAAATTGTTCAGCCATCCTTTCCTGAAATCAACCATAATCTTCGGTTCCTGCTCGGACACTATCCTTCTGCTTACGAGGTGGATCGCAGTGCCGGTGCGAATCCGATTCTTCAACCGTTAGACAATTTGAAAAATGCAGGCTCACTGTATGGAGCCATTATCTATCAGAAAGCCCCCATTGTAATGCGCCATCTTGAACGCCAGATTGGTCCCGACTTAATGCGTGCGAGTTTACAGGAATATCTAAAAACCTATTCGTTCAGGAATGCAACCTGGGATGACCTGATTTCGATTATCGATGCAAATTCGCCCGACAATATTGAAGCCTGGAGTAAGGTGTGGGTTAAAACACCTGGCATGCCTGTGTATGATTGGGATGTAAATGGATTGATTAAACAAGAGCAGGATACAATTTCCAACAGGGTGTGGCAACAGCTTATTAAGATTCAACGCACTGAACTGGGTGATACAACTCTTCGTCTTGTCTCTGAAGAACCCATTCCTGTTAAAGCAAGTTCATCTTATAATTATTTAAATCCGGATGGTTTTAGCTACGGATATTTTAAACTGGATGAAAAAAGTAAAAATGAATTTCTTTCAAATCCGGTAAAGGTAAATGATCCTGTGTTTCGGGCAGCAATGTGGATCAACTGCTGGGAGAGTATGGTGCGTGCCGAGGGTCCGGTTCCTGAACTGATGATCGAATCCATTTTACTGGCGTTGAAAGGAGAGGCTGATCCGCTGCTGATTGATTTTCTGCTCGGATATCTTCAAACTGCATGGTGGACATTTCTGCCAGAACACAACCGGGCCTTACTGCAAGATGAGCTAGAACGTGTGCTTTGGCAATTGGTGGAAAGAGCTCCGGATGCCGGTAAGAAGAATTCCTATTTTCGGACTTTTCGCAACCTGGTTATTAGTGAGCAGGGACTAACTACCCTTGAACACCTATGGAATGATAAGCTTAAAGTCAAAGACCTGATTTTGTCTGAGGAGGATAAGATAACATTAGCGTATGAGCTTGCCTTGAAACAGCCTGCGCGACAGCAATACTTCCTGCAGACCCAACTGAGTCAAACAAAAAATCCGGATCGGAAAGAGAAAATGCAATTTGTTATTCCTGCCTTAAGTGACGATGAGGTAATACGGGAATCATTTTTCGAATCCTTAAAACAGGAAGCTAACCGGGAGCATGAGCCCTGGGTGTTGGAGGCACTTCACTATCTCCATCATCCTTTGCGCGCGCAAAGTTCGATGAAATATTTGCGACCTTCCCTTGATCTTTTACAGGAAATTCAATTGACAGGGGATATCTTTTTTCCACAGCGCTGGTTGCAAACCACGTTTAGTGGCTATTCCTCGAAAGAGGCTGCTGCGGTGGTTGATTCTTTTTTGTCAGATAACCCAGGGTACCCTCTGTACTTAAAAAATAAAGTACTACAGTCTACGGATGCGTTGAAGCGATCCGTGGTATTGCAAAATGCGGGGGTAGAATCGGCTTTACCCAGGTAGGGTTTAAAGTAGTTTCCATTCACCCATCTGTTGCAAAAAAATCCGGAGAGAGTCGGGATAAAACACAAGGCAGTAGATGATTCCGAACAAGGCTCCGTATAAATGGGCATCGTGGTTAATTCCATCTTTGGATTTTTTACTGCTGTAAAAGGAGTAGCCCAGGTATGCAACGCCAAGTATAACTCCGGGGAAGCATAAGATTCCGTAAATACAAATATCCCGTAAGGGTAAAAACAGAATGCAGGCAAAGACCACTGCCGACACTGCTCCAGAGGCTCCTAATGAATTATAGTGTTTATTGTTCCGATGTTTCCATACCGTGGGAAGATCCGAAATAATAATGCCCAATAGATATAAGATAATAAAGTGTACGCTGCCCAGGCTTCCAAAGATCTGCTGAAAGATGTATTCGAGTTGTGTGCCGAAAAAATATAAGGAGAACATATTAAAGATCAGGTGCATGTGATCGCGGTGAATGAACCCGGAAGTAATCAGCCGATAGTATTGGCTCTGATTGGTAATCAGGTAGGGGTTCATCATCAGGCCACTCAGCACCCGCGGTTTTTGCATGGTGTAAAGGCTGATGGCCGAGGTGATAATAATAATCCCAAGCGAGAGCGTAATTTCCATTGTGCAAAGTACACTTTTAAATGGGACGTGAGGAGTAGCTTTTATATTTTGATTCCTCACAAATTTTCTTTTGGTTTATCAGGTATTTAAACAACGGACCACTGACTTCTATGAAAAGACTGTTTTATATCGGCCTGATCGGAATCATTTTATTCGAGGTGATGAAGGTCTATTTCATTATGCCCTTTCCGGGAAGCCAGCGGATGAACAGTCTCGATTTTGCATATTTTCTTCATGACTACCGGTGGGGCATTCGATCTTTGTTTGGGTTGCTGATTATTGCAGGATCACTCAAAGCATTTCAGGTAAAACGAAAATGGATACCAGGTCTGGTAACGGTGATCATGCTTGTGGTTGTTTACTATTTCAATTTCAAGATGACAGCCGATAGCATCTTCAAGGAGCCTGAGGCTCTTACTTTCCAACCGAAGACGGGAAATCTTCTGAATGATAGCAGCATTGTGGTTGGAGTGGAGTACAATGGAGAAGTAAAAGCATATCCGATTCGCTTTATTGTTTACCATCATCAGGTGCAGGATACCGTGGGCGGAAAACCCATGCTCATTACGTATTGCAGTGTGTGCCGTACGGGTAGGGTTTTTGAACCTATTGTAAAAGGCCAACCCGAAAAATTCCGTTTGGTGGGCATGGATCATTTCAATGCCATGTTCGAAGATGCCACCACAAAGAGCTGGTGGCGGCAAGCCAATGGCGAAGCGGTGACAGGTCAGCTAAAAGGAGAGATATTGCCGGAAGTAGAATCTGTTCAACTTACGCTGGGTAAATTGTTTGAATTGTATCCCGATGCGCTGGTAATGCAACTGGACAAAGCTTCCGAAACCAACTACGATTCTTTGGCAAAATATGAAAGAGGTAAAAGCAAGGGCGACCTCACACACACCGATAGTTTATCCTGGAAAGACAAATCGTGGGTCGTGGGCATTGAATTGAATAAAATCAGCAAGGCTTATGATTGGAATTTTTTGAAGGAACAACGCATCATTAATGATAAAATTGGAGAAACGAGTATTGTAATAACCTTGTCGGCAGATGAGCAAAGCTTTGTTGCTTTTGAACGCCCGGCCGATTCGGTATCATTCGCCATTCGAAATGACACACTGCTCACTCATGGGAGTTCGTACAATTTTTCGGGTACTGATTTAGCAAATCCATCGCAGCGACTAAAGCGAATAAAAGCCTACCAGGAGTTCTGGCATAGCTGGAGTACATTTCATCCAAAGACTTTGAAATACCAACCTTGAGTTCGGAAATTTCTGAGGAACATTACCGGGCAAGATTTTAGTTAGCTCGCCCCAACCAAAGCAACGCATCAAGAATCAACCTGTCCTCTGTCTTGTTGCCGAATGTGTGCGACAATTCTTTGTTGGTGCCGCCCTCATAGTCAATGTCGTTGTGCCCCATGTTGAAATAAATCATCCGGTATTTTTTGTTGGTCCACACCACCGGGTAATATCCTGAGTGCCAGATCTCGTCTTGTTTGGGACCTGTGCCGAGAGGAAAACTTGTGGAGTCAATCGACATCAGTATTTTAATGTCAGGATTGACTCGTAAATCATTTTCCCACCGGTACCATTCGCTGGGTGATGATTTAAAAGTTTTTGGTAAATGCCTGGTAGCAGGATGCTTGCTGTCTTCTACTCGCAAAATAGCGGTGGTAGGCCGCCACGTGTTGCTGGCATATTGACCCGCGCCCAGAAATGTGTTGTGGTACCAATCCCAGTTCTGGGGAAAGTCGGAAGGCGTTAATGCAAAACCGGCAAAGTGAAATCCCATCCACGCACCTCCTTGTTCCATATAGGTCTTGAACGCGTCCCGATGCCCGGGATCATCGGGACGCGTATCTAAAAAGACAACCACGTCATAGTTCGTTAGAAAGGTTGTGTTCAGATTGCTCCAGTTGGTGGTGGAGTCGTAGGTGAATTTGTGTTGTTGCGCGCGGGCACTAAACCATCGGTTGGCCTCATGCACAAAACTGATGTGAGCCTTGTCATTACGAGCGGTATAGAAACCGATTACACGAAATGCAGGCTGGGCTGTTGCATCGATAGTTAAAAGCAGAATGATCGGCAAGAGCCAGACGCAACGCAGATCCATTGGAAGGATTCTTACTTCATCTTTGAAAAACTCAAGGGTTTCAGAAATACCGATTCCAGTTTTTCTATAATCTTGCCATCTTTTTCCGAAGCCCCACTGGCTGCTTTCCATGCAGGATCATTGATGAAGGCCGTCCATGATTTTGCTGCTTCTTCTTCGCTTTTATGAGCGAGCAAGTAGACTAATTTCGACTGTCCCTCTTTTTCTTCACTCAGGAAATAGGCGATGTTTTCCATGTGATGGTTTTCGAAGAGCTTCAGAGTGTGGTCTTTGAAACGCGTGAGCAGGTTAGGGAGTCGGCCGGGCAAGCAGGTATACGTTCGCAGTTCATAAATATGTTCTCCTTTGGATGCTGCCTGTAGGGTGGGGAAAACATCACTTACATTCATAAAGACAGAAGTAACGGATTCCACAATCTTGCCACTCGTTTCCGATTTGGCTGCCACTTCTTTCCATTCTGGATCATTACGGAAGTCTGTCCATGATTTTTCGCGGGCCTCTTTGCTGGGATATGCCAATATATAATAGAGCGCATTCTGGTCATTTTTTGTAGGTAGCCAGTAGCCGATGTTTTCCATGCCATGCTTTTCAAAAATCCGGGTAGTATGATTTTGAAACCGGTCAATCAGCGCGTCCAGGCGGCCGGGATAGCAATAATAGATGCGCAACTCAAAATGCCGGGTATCGGTTTTCTGGGCGGAGAGACTAAAACAAGAAATGAGAAGGAGGGAGGTAAATAAGGATTTCATGATGCTTTGTGTTAGGAAGTTCAAAGTACAAAAAAGATGCAGAAGTTCTGCCCCAACAACTTTACACATTTAGTTTTTTTTGGTTGGTGCAACCTGTTTCTATGGGCTAGCAACAGGAAGCCTCGCTATTGTTATGGCCGCTGACCTTAATACCAGGGAGGTTTCCAGTTTGGGAAGATGCTTTACAATGGGTGGACAGAATTGCAGCGATAGCACATTGATCAATTGATCGCCACACCTCAGATCGACAACAACACGGTTAGCGGCTGGCCCCTTTGTCTCCAGCCTCGTTAAAAAAGTCAATTGCTATTTTGCACAGCATCTCACTTTTCAATTCGGGCATCCCATGTCCCACGTTTGGGTAGACACACAATTGTCCTTTATTAAGTGACTTGAAGATTTCGATACTATGTTCAAGCCTTATCATATCGCGATCACCCCGGATCAAAAGTACGGGTATGTTAATGCCGGATAGCTTTTCGTCAGGAACTTTAATTTCTCGTGACCACATTTTTTGAGTATCCTCCCAAAACTTTATCCATTTATCGGGTTGAGGATTCATACGCTGATAGTGTTCAAGCCATTCCTTATCTTCCCGTACAGCTTCTACCGTGTACTCCTTTAACAACTCAAGCCCTTCTTCCGTCAATCCGCTTGATTTTGTATTTGATCCTCCGCTAACAACTTTCTTTACTTTATCCGGTCTGTTTGCCGCAAGTAATAGCGAAGTATTTCCACCCATACTCCAGCCCATAACGTAGACACTGTCTAATTGAAGTTGGTCAATAATTGAAGAGCAATAGGCTGCTAATAAATCCCCGCTCAAACTGTCAGCCTGCTCGGAACGACCGTGCCCGGGAGCGTCTGGGGTTATTACCCTGAAATGTTTCGATAACTCAGGAATAATGTCGCTTAAATTTTCTATGGATCCAAGTCCCTGGTGAAGCAGAAGTAAAGGTGTTCCGGTACCATATTCTTCATAGTACAGCTTTGTGTTATGGATGGTCAGATAGTTTCCATGGTTAGATCCATACCTCGGTTCTTCCAAGTGCTGCGGCTTGTTGCACGAAGTCAGGATTATAGTAAGTGTGAGGTAACATAATTGTTTCATAATCTGTTTAGGATTAATTATTCTAAACTTTTCTTCATGCTCAGGTTCACGCGACATGACAGGAGACAAGTTACATATTCACATCTATTAAGAAGGGATTAGAATGACGTTAATTCTTGAATAAACTCAATCGCGTTTCAGGATGGATTAAAAACTCTTGCTACCTTAGTAAAATAAACAAACCAAGTTATGAAACGCACAGCCACTGCCAATTGGAAAGGAACCGGAAAAGAAGGAAAGGGAGTTGTATCAACCGCAAGCACGGTACTGAATAAAGCCCAATATTCATTCAACTCGCGCTTTGAAGAAGGGGTAGGCACTAATCCTGAGGAGTTGGTTGCAGCAGCACACTCGGGCTGCTTTGCTATGAAATTAAGTTTTGTCCTGAATGAAGCCGGATTTACACCCGATGATCTAACCGTAACCTGTGCTATTAACTTCGAGAATGGAGTTATTATAGAGAGTCATCTCGATCTCAAGGCAAAGGTACCTGGGATTTCGAAAGAAAAGTTTGATGCGTGTGCTGCGGATGCAAAAGCAAACTGCCCTATCAGCAAACTTCTCAATACGAAAATTACCCTGGAAGCTGTATTGGTTTAGATTCAACTGCTTAGGCTGCCTCAAGCGAATCTTGCGACTTTGCGCCTTAGCGGTGTTTGTGAACCGCAAAGTCGCTAAGACGCAGAGATATTTCAACAAGTTTAATCCCTAAAACCCAAACGATAACCCTGCAGTTAACCCAAATGAGTTATTGGCAACATTGCCATTCGCTTTTGTTACATCAGAGAGTCCCTGCGTATAACGAGCATCTAATATGAAATAGGTTTCGGTTGAAATCAGAAAGTTGAGACCAAGGCCTCCGGTTACACCAAAATCAAAATTATTAAATGAGTCTTTATATTTCTCAATGGCTTCCGGATTGTTGCTCCCCACTTTGTTGGTTGCACCGGCCAGAAATCCAAGGGAAGGACCAAGGAAAATATTTGGACGGAAGTTACCTTCCTTGTTTAGAAAATACCGACCAATAACTGGCACCTCGATGTAGTTAAGCGTTTGCTTTGTATCAATCGATTCGAAGGAAGCACCTTTTTGTGCATAAAGAAGTTTTGTGGTGATCGCCCAGGTATTCAGGATGCTGTAGGTAATAAATGCACCCCCAATCGCGCCCAGCTTAAAGTCATTTGCGCTCGCATCCTTGCCATACTTGGAAAGGCTCATACCCACCTCGGGTCCAATACTCCATACTTTAACCTGCGCGTTTGTGTTGAAGCCCATGCCGATAGTAAGGAATGATATCAGAGCGGCTATTAAAATGTTTTTCTTTTTCATCTTCATTTGTTTACCATCACTGGTCAAAAATTGCGCCCCGTGTTACTGGTGGCAAATGAATCTGAAAAGGCAATGTTTTAAGGAACCATGAACCCTGTACAGCGGGAGTTGTGTACTATTATCTACATAAGTCTGGCTGAAATGCCCACTATTTAGAGAGCCAAAAAAGGCTTTAGATTGCCGTTAGGTTGTAAGACCTGACGGTTTTTTTAGGTTGCATGTATTATTGACCACTCGCTTGCACCGTAACCCTTGGCGGGATTAACTTATACACAACCGGTGTTACCACGCGTGATAATAGCGTTGAACTGATCAACCCACCAATCAACACAATGGCTAAGGGCGAAATCAACGGATTGGACGATAATGCAATAGGCAGCAAACCGCCAATGGCCGTCATGGAAGTTAATATGATTGGCAGAAAGCGTACTTCACCCGCTTCGCGAATGGCTTCTTCCAGAGATTTACCTTGTTCGCGCAATTGATTGGTAAAATCTACCAGCAGAATGGTGTTCTTCACTTCAATGCCCGCTAACGCGATCAGCCCCACAATAGCAACAAATGAAAGTGAGTTGCCAGTAACTAGTAAGGCTAGCACAGCGCCTACAATACCCAATGGAATAACCGACAGCACAATCAACGTGCTCTTAAACGTGCGGAACTCAAGAATCAGCACGGCAATGAATAAGAAGATGGTAACAATGATTACTTTTTCAAACCCACCAAACGACTTCTCCCGACTTTCAACTTCGCCACCCATGCCATAACTGTACCCGGCCGGCAGATTCATGGTATTCATTTTTTCAATAACATCAGTTACTACGTTACCCACCAGGAATTCTTTGTCAACAAAAGCGGTAACAGCTACCATCCGGATCTTATCATAATGATTGATATTCAGGGGCGAAGCTTCAAGCCTAAGATTGGCTACCTGCTTTAATGGTACCGCGCGTCCTTGTTGGGTATTCACATATAGATTTTCGAGGGCATTCAGTGTAGGGGTTCCTGCATTTCCTTTTGTCAGAAGTATTTCAACATCATTTCCATTCTTATCTGAAAATTTTCCAATCGTCAGTCCTGCTACTGCCAGTCGCACGGTTCGATCGATGGTAACAGTCGGTACACCCAGCATCTGTGCCTTCTCTTTATCAATATCCACTTTGATGTCCGACTTCAAATGCATGACCGGGTTGTTGATATAAATGGTACCCTTGGTTTGTTCCAGCATTGTTTCCACGCGTGATGCCAACGTCCGGAGTGTATCGAGGTTGTCGCCAAACAACCGGATCTCAAGCGGGGCATTGATGGGTGGGCCTTGTTCAAAATTCTTTACTTCTACTTTGGCCCCTGGATAGGGTGTCCACTTCTGGCGCAATTCTTCTATCAGTTCCAGTTTATCTTCAGCGGAAGCCTGCTCATCCAACTGAACAAAAATCTGGGTATAATCGGTACGTTCATTTTCCGGTATTACATTATAATAAATCCGGGGATTGCCTTTCCCTACGTTAGTAGCGAAATAGGTAATCTTAGGATGAGTGCTTAACTCCCGCTCGATTTGTTTTGTGATGCTATCGGTATACGATAAATTAGATTGAAGGGGGGTAGTGATCTCCACCAGGAACTGTGGCTTTTCACTGGCGGGGAATAAACTAAAGCCAATCACTGAAAATAATTGCAGGGAGCCAATGAATATAACTGCAGCTACGCCAATGGTCCACCAGGGTTTTGCCAACGCTTTGTCAAGTAATTTGGAATAACTTCCGTGGATTATCTTTTTTAACCCCCGCATAAAAATATTTCCATCCGGATGACCGTGTTTCTCTTTTAGCAACCGGCTTGATAAGAATGGAATGATGGTAAGGGATACGACCATAGAAGCCAGCACTGAAGTGATAACCCCCATGGGCAGACTTCGAATAAACTCACCGGCACCTTCCGGCAAAAACACAAGCGGCAGAAAGGCGATAATCAAGGTAGCTGTACAACCCACTACTGCCAACCCAATTTGTTGTGTTGCCTTCAACGTAGCTTCGAGGCGCGAGTGACCATCGCGCATCCAGCGCTCAATGTTTTCAACCACCACAATGCTGTCATCTACGAGCAATCCGAGAGCAACTACTAATCCCACGATGCTTAATTGATTCAAGGTATACCCTAAAGCATTCATCAAGACAATGCCGATGGCTAACGAAAGGGGAATGGAGATCATGACAATGAGAGCCGCGCGCTGACCGAGGGGCAAGAGAGTAATGGCTACCAGCAAGATGGCGATGATAAAATCTACGCTCAAGCCACTCAATCGTTGATTTACATTATAGGCCTGATCAAAGTGATGAACCAAATCAATATTGGCCGGCAGCGTACTCTTGAACATATCGATAACCGGCAAATAAAGATTTTGTGTTTTGGTAATATTCTCACCCGACTTTTGAGCGGCTGTAATAAACACACTTCGGTATCCGTTGAGCCGGGTGATATGCGTTTCTTCTTCAAAGGTGTTGTAAACCTCGGCTACATCGCCCAGTACTATATTTTTGTTGTTGGCCGAATAGACAATAGTGGTTCTGATTTCGTCAATATTGGCATAGTTGCCGCTGGTTTTAATGTTGAATGATTTTGTGCCGGCATTCACATTGCCACCGGGAATATTGGCAATCTCACTTTGTAAGCTTCCGATTACAGCTTCCAGCGGAATCCGCATCTGAGCCATCTTATCCAGCTTCAGGTCGATGCGCACAATTCGTTCCGGCAAGCCATGAATTTTTACCTTCTTTAATTCTTTGATTTGCTCCAATTGGTCTTGCAGATTTTCGGCATACTCCTTTAGCTTGTCGCGCGAAGCGTTTTCTGATACCAACGCAATTTGAATGACATTAACATCGGAAGGAGTAACCTTGCGGACCTCAATGCTGGCAATGTTCTGGGGTAGCTCTCCACGCAGGGCATTTACTTCGCGTACGAGTTCCGAGTATTTTTCGTCTACATCACTTTCATATTTGTATTCGACAAATAAAACGGCTACGCCATCACCAATCGTAGTCTTGATGCGGTCGATGTCTTCCAACTCAGAGATTTTCCGTTCCAACGGTTCGGCAACCAGTTCTTCCATGTCTTTGGGACTAGTGCCCGGGTAAACAACCACGATAGGAAATTGTGGTGCATTTAGTTCGGGGTCTTCAGACCGGGGCATGTTGAGGATGGTAGTTACACCCAGCGCGATGATCATTAAAAAAATCACGAGGGTAAACTGGTAATTCTTTACTGCGTAATCAGATATTTTCATGAGTCTAATGTCTTGCTACTTATATCTTGTGTCTTGCTACTAATGTCTATATTACTTGATGATGTGTATGGCAGAGCTATCTTTCAGGTAAGCGCTGCCGCTGATAATAAGCGAGTGGGCATTTTCAAGACCTGCCTGAATGACTACTTCATTTTTCTCAATGCTTCCAACAACCACGTGTACTTTTCGGGCCACCTTCTCATCATCGGTAACAAATACATATCCCGATTGGGCATTTCCATCGAGCAGTGCATCGTAGGGAATCTTCCATACGTTTTGTTTACGAGAACCCACTATGGTTGCTTTACCAAACAAGCCGCTGGCCAATCCCGTACCGGGTGATTTTAAGGTGAGTTCCAGCGTGAAGGAACCATTCATCGCATCGGTTCCCTCTGATTTTCTTGTTACGAGTGCATCAAAGGTTTTGGTTGCCAGCGCATCGGTTGTTACGGTTGCCTTATCGCCTACATTGACGGAGGCCCACTCGCGATCACTTACTCCCGTTTTAAGAATCCATTTTCCTTGTCCGGCCCCGTTGGTTTGAAACACAGAAGTACCGGAAGAAATCACTTGACCTTCACTGGCCATCTTACGCAACACAAATCCATTTTTCATCGCCCGGATTTCGGAGTAGGAGCGGTTGAAATTGGCAGCGTCCAACTGGCGGGAGGCCACCTCCATGCCAGTGCGCGCATTTTGAAATTGTTCCAGGGTAGCTACGCTATCTTTGTATAAATTTTCAACCCGTTGAAAATCGCGCCTGGCTTTTTCAAACGATAACCGGGCCTGAGCTACCTGCGCTTCAATTTCGGTAAGGTCGATCGTTGCCAGTAGTTGTCCTTTGCGAATGGCATCCCCTTCATTCACATAAATCTTTTCAATAATTCCACCGGTTTTAAAGGCAAGATTGGTTTCATCATCTGTGGTGAAGAGGCCCGAGGTTTGAATGACCGGACTTGATTCTTCTTTTAAAAGAGCCATCACCCGTACCGGTATCGCGTCACCTTTCGGGGATTGGTTCTCATTTCTTCCTTCTGAGCTGTTGCATGCCTGTAAGATGCTGGCAGCGATAATAAGTAGGTAAACTGATTTCATAAGGTTAACGGGTTATGTCGTTTGAATTTTTTGTTCGGAGTTTACTTAAAAGTATAGGAGGCTGTTTCACGCTCCAGGTTGGCCTGGGCTACCAGCACACGATACTGATTGAGAGTAACGAGCAGTTGTGCGCTGGTTAATTGATTACGGGCATCAACGGCTTCAATAAATGTGTTGATTCCTTCTTTATATCCTTTATCAATCAAGCGTTGGTAGCTCTGGGCTGCTTCCAATTGTTTTTGTCCCGAATGATAATTTTGATAGGTACTGATTAGTGCATTTTTAGAAACCTGCGTACTCATGTTTAACTGTTGATTCACCTGCTTAAAGGAGAGCTCTGTATTTTTTACTTCCAGGCGCGACTGGGAGATTCGGTGCCTGAAAGTGAATCCTGCAAAGAGCGGCATATCCAATTGCAGTCCGAGCAGGTAGTAGTTAGCATTGGTATTGTACTTCAGATTTTCTGCTTGCGCGCCTACATCCACAAATCCACTAATCTTTGGAGACCAGTACAGCTTGTTCATGCTCAGAATGTTCTCGTTCAATCCCTTCAGTGTTTGTAATTGCATGAGTTCCTCGCGCTTTTGCACAGATAAGGACTCCCGCATCAGGAGTGAAGCATTGATCAGATCCTGTTCAGGTGAATAGGTTGCGATTATTTCTTCCTGTGGATTCCGGTTCAACAAGAAGTTGATGTAGAGTTGGCCATTTTCTACCTGTCTCTCGGCATCTACCAGTTGGGCTTTGATGTTTTCAATTTCGCTCTGCGAACGAAGTACATAGGCAGGCAATCCTTTTCCGTTAGCCAGTAGGGATTCATTAACGCGTTTGCCTTCTACAGCACGGGTAAGAGCGCTTTGATAAATGTTTACGCCTTCGCGCGCACCCAGGTAATTAAAGTAGGCGGCTTTAATGTTGCGCACGAGTTCGCGTTTATAAATAGTGACTTCAAATTCCTGAAGCAACGTCTGATCGGCACGGATCTTCCGGTTATAGATTAAATCGGTATTGAGTATAGGCATCGAAGCGCGTGCGCGCACATCGTAGAAATTTTTAGGGAAGAAGTTTTGATTTACATTTTCAATTTGCGGGAAGTTGTCACTGCCAGTTAACTGGTTGAGCGTGCTATAAACCGGATTGAGCATATCACCCACGGGGAAAGAAATGCTGCGGCCACCATCCCCATTTGTATAGTTGCCTAACAGATTGAGTGAAGGCGAGAACATGCCATTGGCAATTTTCAACGACAACATTGCCTTTTCAAGGCTGATGTTTTTCTGTTGTAACACGAGATTGTTCTTCAGCCCGATTTCAATGTATTCATCGAGGGCCTGCTGGGCATTTGCCTTGCCAGCGAATAAGCTTACTATAAGCGATAGAATCAGTGAAGATATTAATAGTGTTCTCATACTAAACAGTGTTAAGTGTATAGATAAAAAATTTTATGATTTTAGTTTCTCCAAGGTTGCTACATAGGTTTCATAGGCTCCACTGATCAAATGATCAAGATCAACCTGATTGGCCCTGGCTATTGCTACATGACCTAAGTGTCCACTGATTCTAAGGGTACACATTCCATGCATTGTACTCCAGATGGAAAAGGAGAGCATGGTTCTATCGAGATCCTTGAAGTACCCGATCCCCTGGCATTCGCCTACTGTCTTTAATAAGATATCAAACGCCCGGTCGCCTTCATGCCAGTCTTCAAAGCAGTTGGCCACATGCTCCAGGGGCTCTTTCATCACGAACAAAAGCTGGTAAATATCAGGGTTTTGCATCGCAAATTGAATATAGGAACGCCCCATTGCCTTCAATCGCTCGAAAGGATTTGTAACCGTATTGAGTACTTCAAAATGGCTTACCAATAGCCTGAAGCCATCCTGATGCAAGGCATGTACGATTTCGTTTTTGTCTTTGTAGTAGAGATAAATTGTAGCGGGAGAGTATTCGATCTTTTCAGCGATGGCGCGGATGGAAGTTGCCTCAAACCCTTTTTGTGTAAAAAGCTCTTTTGCAGCGGTGAGGATATCCTTTTTCAGGTCCTCCTTGTGGCGTTCTTTTCTTTCGGCTACTCCCATATCCATGGCAAAACAAACGAATATTACTGAACAGTGTTTAGTTATTCTTCATAATTTTTATGGTTCCTATTGTAACTGATTGGTTTTCAGATGATAAAAATTTCAATAAAAGGCTAGTCTATGGCCATTCAACTGGATTCACGAAAAGCTCAAGGCAGCCTTATTGTATTTATTCCGGTAGTCAACAGGCGACATGCCGGTTATTTTTTTGAACACGGTTCTAAAGGCTTTGGTGTCGGAGTAGCCTACATCATACATTACTTCTGTTACATTTTTTCGGCTTGCCTCCAGGCTTTTCTTGGCGGCTTCAATCTTTACTCGCTGAATGTATTCGATGGGGGTGTTATTGGTAGCCTTTTTAAATCGTCTTTCAAAGTTACGTCTGCCAATGGCAAACTTAGAAGCAAGGTCTTCCACCGAAATTTTATCAGCTATGTTTTTTTCAATAAACTCCTGTGCTTTTTTTACAGGTTCATCATTGTGCCCGCTTTGGCCTTTGAACATAATGAAGGGCGATTGACTGAACCGATCAATCTCAATCTCATAATATTTTGAGAAGAGAACGGCCATCTCGCGGGTGGTATACTTTTCAAGTACATATAATAAGAGATTCCAGAAGGAATTAGCTCCACCACTGGAGTAGATTCCATTTTCATCGGTGATGATTTTCTCAGACACCAGATCAACTTCTGGAAATAACTGTTTGAAGGTGTCGACAGCTGTCCAATGGGTTGAGCATTTCTTTCCATTCAGTAAACCTGTAGCAGCCAGTAAAAATGCACCAACGCAGAGACTCGCCACTTCGGCACCGTTTTGATGCTGTTTAGTGATCCAGGGAAAGAAATCTTTATTGGTGTCAATCACTTCATTCATGTCGCCATTAACGGCAGGTATAATAATGAGATCAGTCTTCGCTACCTCGCGGATGGTTGTTTCAGGCGATACCTTAAAAAGGCGATCGTATACCTGTGCGTCCCGGGTAAGTCCAACCAGCTTCACGTTGAAAAACGGTTGCTTACCCATGCTGGCAGAAAATTCATTGACCTTATTAAATAGTATAAAAGGCCCCTCAATACAACTTAACGCTACTGCACCTTTGGGAACCAGTATGGAGATGTGCTTCATAGAACTGTGATTTACTATCAAAACTATCAAATACAGTTGTCGCAATCAACCCCTTAAAATGTCGCTTTTGCACAAGTTCCGGGTAAATCAAGATGCGCATCTTTGTTGAGAAAGAATTGCCGGTTTGATAGATTCGCTTTCAAAAGATCGCTATGAAAATGATCCCCAAATCCCAGCTACCTAAAACGGTTGATGAGTATCTGGACAAACTTCCAGACGATGTTCGCACCGTGCTGGAGAAACTTCGCGCTACCATAAGGTCAACAGCACCAAAGGCGGAAGAGGCAATCAGCTACGGAATGCCGGGTTACAAATACAAAGGCCCGCTCGTGTATTTTGCAGCATTCAATAACCATTGCAGCTTTTTTCCCGGAAGTTCACAAATCATTAAGCTGTATGATGAACTGAAATCTTTCAAGACTGCCAAGGGCACCATTCAGTTTACCACTGATAAACCACTGCCCTCAGCCATTGTAAAAAAAATAGTGAAGGCAAGAATGCAGGAGAATGAGGCGCGGCAGTTGGCAAAGCAAATGAAGAAGCCCTTAAAAAAGGCAACAAAAAAGAAATAGCAGTTCATCAACATCATTACTATGGCAAAACAAATCTTTGTAAACCTTCCCGTAAAGGACCTTAACAAATCAGTGGCGTTTTTTACGAAGCTTGGGTTTTCCTTTAACCCACAATTCACCGATGAGAAGGCGACTTGCATGATCATTGGTGAAAACATTTTTGCTATGCTGCTGGTAGAACCTTTTTTTAAAACCTTTACCAAAAAGGAAATTTCCGATGCTCACAAATCCACTGAAGTTTTGATTGCCCTTGATGCCGCAAGCAGAGACGAGGTAAAAAGTATGGTGGCCAAAGCGATTGCAGCCGGTGGCACCCGGTATATGGACCCACAGGATCATGGCTGGATGTATCAACATAGCTTTGCGGATTTGGATGGTCATCAGTGGGAGATTCTATTTATGGATGAAGGTGCACTGCCTCCGGCCTGAGAAATGAATGTAACGGTGTGATGGTAGAAGTATTTCGAACTAATGTTACGGATCGCTCTCAAGCCAATTGGATCATCGATCGAATTCAAAATACCTTTCAGGACTATAAAGCAAGTTTTGATCTGGATGATTGTGACCGGATACTGGTTGTAAAATGCGCTACAGGAGTGCAGCCGCTGCTCGTTATTGATCTTCTACATGGTATTGACTGTTATGCCGAAGCGTTACCCGATGATTGAATCATTACTTTGGTAACGGCTTTCTTTATTTTTTTCCGATCTTTAAATGATTGATTAATAAGATCGGACGTGTGTAGACTACTCTTATTTGTATTTCTCCTGGGGGGCCTTAGTGGTTTTTCACAAACGGCCACGATCGATGATGCTGTTGATGAGCGTGTTTTTTTATTGAAAGACCTGGAGTTTTTCATTGATTCAACTAATTCTATTACGTTTTCTCAGGTTTCTGATCCAGCATTTACCCATGAATTTCAGCAGCGAAAATCCTATCAAAACAAAGACTATCAATCCGGAGCTTCCTATTGGATTCGGTTTTCTGTCAAGCATAATCCAACAAAGAAGGTATGGCTTCTTGAATTTTATGATCAAACGATTGATGAGATTGAGGCATTCATGCCAAAACCGGATGGCACCCATGATCGGTGGATTATGGGAGATGGATATCCCTTTGACCAACGCAAGTTTGCCCATAAGAACTTTGAAGTACAATTAGATAATGTTCCGGGCACGGTCCAATATTACTACTTCCGCGTAAAGTCGCACGAATTTGCTGACATACGCCTTGCTTTTCGTTCTGTGGATCGACTGATCTATTATGCGTTAAACGAATACTTTCTTTTTGGTACTTTTTATGGGATGATTCTCATCATTGCGCTCTATAATTTTCTGGTCTTTCTCGCCATTCGTGAAATCAAAAATATCTACTACATTTTCTATATCATCAGTGTAGCCCTTTATGCCATGAGTCTGGATGGCGTGGGGTTTCAATACTTATGGCCCGCACACCCTGAATGGAATAATTACACGGCAGGAATATTTCTTTACTCTTTGATTTTCTGGGCACTGGTATTTACCCGAAGATTTCTAAGTACCCGGGCGAAGGCACCGAGGTTGGATAAGGCGCTTAAAGCGATGATTGTGGTGCGCTCGGGGATGTTTTTATTCGAGTTTTTTCTATACCCCGAGTTTTTCGCATTTCGGTTTATTGAAATACTTCCCCTCTCACTCATTTTTTTCACAGGTATTTATGTGTGGTCACGGGGGTACCGACCTGCACGTTATTTTGTAATCGCTTATGGCTTATTACTAACGGGTTTCTTTTTAAGATCCCTTGTGTTCTTCAACCTAATTGCACTCACCACAATCTCCCATTACAGCCTCCATTTTAGTTTTGTCGTGGAAATGCTGTTTTTGACCTTCGCCTTGGGCGACCGCATTACAATTTTGAAGGATAACCGTGACCGTGCGCTGAGAAGAATAATTCAACAGCATGAACTAAACATGCAACTGAAGGACAAAGTAAACAAAGAGTTAGAGCAGAAGGTAAATGAGCGCACCACCGAGTTGAATTCGAAAAACGGATTGCTGGAGGAGAGCAACACTAAATTGCTTAGACAGACCCATGAGATCAATCAGATTAATTCAGTCCTGGACCTTGACAACTGGAAACTGAAGAATAAGATAAAAGTGGTTCTGGAAGAAAGATTGATGGAGAAAACAATGGATTATGAGGAGTTCAAAACATTATATCCGGATACATTGGCCTGCTACCGCTTTTTGGAATTGCTCAAGTGGGAGCGGGGCTTTCACTGTCGTAAATGTTTGAATGATAAGTTCTTTGACGGTGCTCAAAAATTTTCGCGAAGATGCACACGCTGTGGCTATAATGAATCCATTACGGCCAATACCATTTTTCACAACGTTAAGTTTCCCATTGAGAAAGCTTTTTTTATAGCCTACCTGTCGGTTACCGGGAAGAAGAATTACACGCTCGAGGTTCTTTCAACAATGCTCGACTTGCGATTAAATACGGTTTGGTCATTTAAAAATAAGGTGCAAGGACAGCTTAGCGAGTTGGAATTAAGAGGGGAGAAACCCTCAATTTCAAAGTGGCAAAACGTAATTCTTACCAACGAAGGCCGCCTGATACACCGGGACAGGCATAAAGCAACAAGTTTGAGGAAATTTTGACCCAACCTTCTTAAATCGTTATGGTTTTTAAACGATAAATCACTAAAGTTTTCTGGCCTAATTCTTGATGAAATCGTTTGAAATTGATGTTTATTATGTGCAAACAATCCCCCTTCTTATTTGGTCATCATAACCCACTTTAATGCTGAAAAAGGAAAAAAAAATTATTATACAGACTTGTATTAGATAAATTACTTCTGCTATTGATTTCAAGATGGTTGAACCAGGTTGATCTTTGCCAACTTAAGTATCTGTAAAACAAATATTTAGCATGATTAGAAAACTAATGCTTCTTACCTTATTTTCTCTTCCATTTGTGGTTTTATCGCAAACAAGAATTGTTTCGGGAAGTATTAAGGATTCGGATGATGGCACAGGCATCCCAGGTGCCAATGTATTGATTCAGGGTACTACCAAAGGTGTTGCTTCTGATGCCAATGGCAATTTTAGTCTTGAGGTTCAGGCAGGCGAAGACATATTGGTCATTTCTTCCATTGGTTATAAAACTCAAACAATCACCTTAGGTCAGCGTTCCTTTATCGAAGTTGTTTTGGAGTCGGATGCGGTGAGTTTGGATGAGGTGGTGGTAATCGGATATGGTACGGTTCGAAAGTCTGATTTAACCGGATCAGTTTCCAGCATCCGAGGAAAGGAGTTGAATACAGTTCCATCCATCAACCCTATGCAATCTTTACAAGGTAAAGTGGCTGGGGTACAGGTGGCTAGTTCGTCCGGTGCGCCTGGATCAGGTACCTATGTTCGCATTCGTGGAATCGGAACATTCAACGATTCGTCTCCTATCTATGTGGTGGATGGTGTGATTTTGCAAAACATTGATTATCTCAATTCGGGCGATATAGAATCGATGGAAGTCTTAAAAGATGCTTCGGCAACAGCAATCTATGGAGCCCGGGGTGCTAATGGAGTTATTATAGTAACTACAAAGAAAGGGGCAACGTCTGGAAGCAATTACCCGACCATCAACCTTTCGGTAGATTACAGTGTGCAGCAACTCGCTAAGAAAATAGATTTATTAAATGGCCGTGAATATGCAACGGTAAGAAATAAGATTAATCCAGGTACGTATAACAATATTGATGCTTTACCTGATACAGATTGGCAGGATCAGATTTTCACGACAGCACCCATTCAGAATTACCAGGTGTCAATTGCAGGTGGCTCGGAGAAATTTCAGTACTACACTTCCTTTGGTTACTTTAAGCAAGAGGGTATTATCGCAAAGTCAGAATATGAAAGAGTATCGTTAAAATTTAATAACATACTTCACATTTCTAAATCGGTGCGACTCGGTAGTAATTTGTCATTCACTCCCTATACCCAACAGAATACCAACGGCAATGCTGTTTTTGTTGTTTATCGTGCCTGGCCAACAATCACTCCATATCAACCAGATGGTTCGTACTCCCCGGTTCCAGGCGTTGGAAATGTGTTGGCTGATATTGAAAACACTAACAGTTTTAACACTGGGCTTCGTAGTGTAAACAATATTTATGGTGAGGTAGAATTTCTAAAGGGATTCACCTTTAAGACAAGCTTTGGTGCTGATATTGAATATGGAAAATCCCGAAGTTACTCACCTGTATTCTATGTAAGTCCACAACAACAAAATTCCACGGATGACTTAGGTAAAGGATATTCGGACCGTGTTGATTGGCTATGGGAAAATACTCTGAATTACCAGAAGGAAATGGGTGTTCATCGTGTGAATGCAGTGGCTGGTTATACACTGCAGGAGTCATCTTCCGAAACGGTCTTTTTAGGGGCTCAAAATTTACTGCGTCCGGGCGAGGATTTTTGGTATGTGAATATTTTTCCAAACCTCGTGAGCCCCAATTTTGCTACGAACTCGGTAGGCTCGAATTTTTCAATGATCTCATACCTGGCCCGGGCTAACTATACATATAACGACCGGTATCTGTTTACAGCAACATTTAGAAGAGACGGTTCCTCAAAGTTCACAGAAGCCAATCGATTTGCAAACTTCCCATCCCTTGCTTTAGGCTGGAACGCGATCAATGAGAAATTCATGCAAAACAACAAGGTATTCAGCAACCTGAAAGTACGCGCAAGCTGGGGTACTATTGGTAACGAAAAAATTAATTATCAACGTCAATATTCCCTGGTGCAAAATGGAATTAACGCCTTGTTCGGCCAGGATGTGTTGTATGCGGGTGCCACGTATGGGGTTTCAGGAAATCCAAATCTAAAATGGGAAACAACAGAACAGATTGATGTCGGGGTTGAGGCGGGATTTTTAGATGATAGGCTCACAGCCGAAATTGATTATTATCATCGCACCACGAGTGACATCCTTATCGATTTGCCAGTGCCTGGCTATTATGGTAATGGTGATGGGGCTGTTATCACATTTAATGCCGGTGAAGTATTGAATAAAGGATTTGAAATGAACTTGGGCTGGAACAGTGAGGTGAAAGGATTAAAATATAGCATAGGTCTGGTAGGCACCACCATTCACAATGAAGTGTTGAAGGTAAGCGGAACCGGAGAGTCAGATGAAGAACTTGTGGGCCTCTTCAATGGTCGTCAGGTTACGCGTACAGTTCCTGGGTTGCCCATCGGTTCGTATTATGGTTACAATGCCATTGGAGTGTTTCAAAACACGACTGAGTTAAACGGATACCCTCACTTGTCAAATACAGAGGTCGGTGATTTAAAATTTGAGGATGTAAATAAAGATGGTGTGCTGAACAGCGATGATCGGACTAATTTAGGTTCTCCTATACCCACCATGCTGTTTGGTCTGAATATCAACCTGGCATACAAGAATTTTGATTTTACAACGGATATACAAGGACAGAGTGGCAATAAGATTTTTAACGGAAAGGAAATTGTGAGACCGGATCCATACAATTTTGAAGATCGATATAAAAACTTTTGGAATGGTGAAGGCACCAGCACTATGGAGCCAAGGCCAAGTAACGGAGGTGTAAATTATGAGCCTTCTTCGCGCTACATTTATAATGGCTCATTTTTGCGCCTAAGAAATATTTCATTAGGCTATACTCTTCCTCAATCGCTTGTGGATAGGAGTGGAATAAAGTCCGTACGAGCTTATTTACGGGTTACTAACTTGTTTACGCTAAGTGACTTTACTGGGTATACACCCGAAATTGTAAGTGGCAACCCGATTTTGAACGGAATCGATGTAGCCACGTATCCGATACCCAGAATATTCTCAGTTGGATTAACTATGACCTTCTAAAAACAGGGCAATGAAGAACAGGAAATTTATTAACATCATTTGGTTGTTCCTTTTTATTCCACTGGCGTGTGAGGATTTTCTCGAAAAGCCACCACAAGGAGAATTAACACAATCGAATTTTCCAACTACGGCCGAAGATGCCTTGCTGGCAACCAATGCTGTTTATAATACCATGCGTGAATCCAATTTTAATTCCGGCCTATTTCCGCTTCATGATATTATGTCGGACGATGCCAATAAAGGCAGCAATCCGGATGACGCAGCGGCTTCCATTGGACCTTTCGATCGCTTTCAGCATGTGAAAACGGAAGGTGCAATTTTGCGTTGGTGGAATACACTTTATAAATCGGTGAGGCGAGCCAATGTAGTGATTGAAAGGGTTCCTCTTATTTCCATGGATGCAACACTGCGCAATCGGTATCTTGGTGAAGCCAGGTTTCTTCGGGCCGTATTTTACTTTGATCTTGTTCGTGCCTGGGGTGGGGTTCCCATGCTTGTAAGCATCGATCCGAAAGTATTACCTCGAAGTAGCAAAGATGAAATCTATGATTTGATTGAGGAGGATTTGCTTTTTGCTGTAACGGCATTGCCCGAAAAATCAGAGTATAAGGCAACCGATGTAGGGCGTGCCTCGAAAGGAGCTGCCAAAGCCTTGCTAGCTAAAGTATTTTTGTTCAAGGGTAACTTTCCAGAGGCAGCCACCTACTCACTTGATGTTATTAATTCTGGCGAATACAACCTTGAGTCAGATTTTGACAATGCAAATGGAGTGAATGGTGAACAAGGGATAGAATCTGTTTTTGAGGTTTCTTCTTTTGGAAATGAAGGGATTGAAAATGGGGGAAATCAATATGCCAACGTGCAATCCGTACGGGGAACCCCAAATCGTGGTTGGGGTTTTAATCGCCCTACACTTGATCTTCGCAACAGCTTTGAAACGGGAGATCCTCGTCTTGAATCGACTGTGATTTTCCTGGGCGAAGTACTGGACGGGATAACCATAACCGGAGATGGCATTACACCCGATGCATCCCTTGATTCTCACGGTCAGGCTGAAATTGAATGCTACAATCAGAAGGTGTGGACGCCCGGTAATACAGTTCCTCCATCCTTCGGTCATAACAGGCGTTTCATCCGATTTGCCGATGTCTTACTTATGGCCGCTGAAGCTCTCAATGAAAATAATGATCCAACTCAAGCGTTAATCCATCTTAATCGGGTAAGACAAAGGGCACGTGAAGGCGACAATGCTATTCTTCCGGATATTGCGGTAACCAATAAAGATCAATTGCGCGATATCATTTTGCATGAAAGACGAGTTGAATTAGCCTTAGAAGGACATCGTTTCTGGGATTTAGTCCGTACTAACAGGGCTGTAGCTATATTGGGTACTTTGGGCTTCATGGTTGGGAAGCATGAGTTATTACCCATTCCACAAACAGAAATTGATTTATCGCAGGGAGCGTTAAATCAGAATCCAGGGTGGGAGAATTAATAGGAATCACTTTAAACATGTTTAACTAAATAATAAATGAGTATGAGAACAATTAAATGGATGTTGAGTTTGCTGTTGGTTGCCGGAGGGCTCGCCACAGTATTGAATGGATGCAAGGAAGATGAACCACCTGCATTGGCTCTTGTTGGAGCTACTGCCGGAAGTATTGATTTGAATGGTGCCACGAGTGGAACAGGGGTACCAGTAACTGAAAATATCGTACTTACTTTTAATGTTGCGGTGGATCAGACTTCGGCAAGTTCTGCAATTACCCTTCTCCGTAATTTTGATGCGACCATGGTTGCTACCACTATTACCGTAAGCGGAGCCGAGGTTACTATTAATCCTGCAGATGACTTTTACGGAGGGGCCTTATACGTCCTAACGTTGGATGCTAGTTTGACGAGCACGGATGGAAAAACTATGGCTACTCCATTGGAGCGCTCTTTCACAACGGTTGGAAGTTTTGAAGTTCCAGGGGCTATTGCCAAGTGGACTTTTGAGGATACTGCCAATGATGTAATTGGAACAAAAGACCCTTCTGCAGGACAAATTGTTGATCTCACTTTTGTGGCTGGTCGTAAAGCTGATGCTGGTAAGGCAGCCAGTTTTAATGGAACAACCAGTATCATTGAAGTATCTAATGGTGATGCGCTCATGAACAATGGAGATTGGTCGATGAGCATATGGGTAAAACCTAATTCAACCCTTGCTAAAGGTCAATTTGTTTTAGGGCTTGGTGCATTCTACGGATTTCAGTTCGAGATTTCTGGTGGCTACAACAATTTCAAAATGGCAGCCTCTTATGCACACAATGCTCCAGCGGGTGCCGGTGGTTTTAATGAAGACCTTTGGGCAGATGGCGAAGGTAAAACCAAGGACAAGGGAGATTGGCAGGGCTGGACATTCTCAAAAGACTTTGGGGTTAATACTATGAGTCCTGTTATAAAAGATAATTGGGCACACTACGTATTTGTGTATAATGCAACGGCTAAAACCGGAACTGTATACCTGAACGGAGAAAAGATCAAAGAGCAAGACTTCGATCTTTGGCCTGATGGAACTAACCAAAGATTTACAACTGGTCTTAAATGGAGAGGCGCAGAGCCAGATGTTAAAAATGAATTGGCATTAGGATTTATTCAATCCCGTGCAGGCACCATGTGGGATGCCGAGCCTTGGGGAGGTTATGCTCAGACGGGTGCAAATCACTTTCATGGTTTGATGGATGACCTGCTTATTTATCACAAAGTTCTTACCGCTGGAGAAATCTCCACATTGTATAATTCAGGTAAGCCTTAATTTTTTGGTTTAGTTGTTTAAGGGTGGGGTTTCTGGTAACAGAAACCCCTAACTTTAAAAAAAGTATAATGATAAAATGGTTCTGGCTAGCGTCAACTCTTTTTCTGACGTTATCATCTTGTTCTGAAAATTCACAAACTCCAAAGCCCCCATTACAACTAAATGAGTTACACATTGGTACGTTAGTACTCAATCTCACGGATCCTACTCAAAATACAGCCACACCTATTGATCAGCCAATCGAAGGAAAATTTTCTGCTCCGCTCGATGAAACTTCAGTGACTCAAGCGGTACAACTCAAAATAAAAAACGGAGCAACGGTATCATTAACCTTTTTATTTCTTGATAATAATAAAACATTTTCCGGATTGTCGACTCTCAATCTTGAACCCAATCAAGACTATGAACTAACCATTTCGGATAAACTAAAGGGAACCAGCGGAGAAATCTTTTCTGGTATCACGGTTGCATTTCATACCCTTCCAGGCACCCTCACAGTAACTTCATTAAAGATTGGTGGATTTGAAGTGCTAAACACTTCCCCTGTCACGAATGTAGCTCAAAACCCCAATATTGAAATTACCTTTTCAGGTGCGATTGATCCAGCTCATGCAACCTCATCATATATTAAAGTAATACACTCAACAAATGCACCACTCACCTTTACTTTATCAGAAGGGAACACGCATGTGACCCTTACGTCCACCCAAAAACTTCCTTCTATAACACGGCATCAACTTTGGGTTTCAAACGAACTTAAAGGCTCGAACCTTGAATCGTTTAACCAATTCACAAAATATTTTTATACACAGGTTGACCCAATACCAAAATTCCCTGTACTCCCTGACGAAGAACTACTCACGTTGGTTCAACAGCAGACCTTTAAATACTTCTGGGATTTTGCTCACCCTGCAAGTGGTATGGCACGCGAAAGAAATACCTCGGGCAGCGTAGTAACCAGTGGTGGCTCCGGTTTCGGGCTCATGGCTATGATTGTAGGTATCGAACGTGGATTCATCACCAGACAGGAAGGCATCCAACGTCTTGATAAAATTCTTGATTTTCTGGAAACAGCCGATCGCTTTCACGGGGTTTGGCCGCATTGGATCGATGGAAATACGGGAAAAGTAATTCCCTTCAGTACGAAAGACAACGGGGGTGATTTGGTAGAGACATCGTTTCTCGTTCAAGGCCTTATAACGTTCCGACAATACTTGCAACCCTCCGATACCGTTGGGAATAATCTGATCAACCGAATCACGAATGTGTGGGAAGATGTAGAGTGGGATTGGTACCGAAAAAGTAATCAGAATGTTTTATATTGGCATTGGTCGCCAACCTACAATTGGGATATGAACTTTGCCATGTATGGATACTTCGAAGAACAGATCACCTATTTCTTAGCGGCTGCTTCACCAACCCACAGTATTCCGAAAATTGTTTATACGAATGGCTTTGCGCGAAATGGAGCAATTGTTCAGAGTAACACCTATTATGGAATTCCTCTAAAACTAGGAGGACTTTTTCCCTTGTTCTGGGTTCACTACTCGTACCTGGGATTGGACCCGCACTTTACGGATGACTATGCCAATTATTGGGAGCAAAATGTGAATGCTTCACTTATTAATCAGGCCTATTGTATTGCAAACCCAAAAAAATTTGTCGGTTACAGCGACACTAACTGGGGACTTACGAGCAGCGATAACCAAAATGGATACAGTGCTCATTCTCCTTCTAACGACCTCGGAGTAATAACCCCAACAGCCTCTTTATCATCATTTCCTTACACACCCGTTGAATCGATGAAGGCACTAAAGTTTTTTTATTACAACCTGGGTGATAAACTTTGGGGCCCCTATGGGTTTTACGATTCGTTTAATATTACACAAGGATGGTACGCTAATTCATATCTGGCAATAGATCAAGGTCCGATCATCGTGATGATTGAAAACCATCGAACCGGCTTGTTATGGAATTTATTTATGTCGGCTCCTGAGGTGCAGGATGCCGCGGTGAAATTGAATTTTACCTATTAACTATTTATAACATGAAAACGTTTTATGGCCTGGTTTTTCTACTGCTTGTGGTATCGTGCAGCAAAACCCCTCAAAATAAACAATCCAGTATCGATGCCCGGGTTGATTCAGTTGTGAGCCTGATGACCCTGGAAGAGAAAATAGGACAACTCAATCTTCCTTCAGCCGGAGCCTTTGTTACGGGTTCGGTGGAGAGTTCAGACATCGCAAAAAAAATTGAGCAGGGTAAAGTGGGAGGACTCTTTAATATAAAGACGGTTGCCAACATTAAAGAAATGCAACGAATTGCCGTAGAAAAAAGTCGGCTGAAAATACCATTGATCTTTGGTATGGATGTAATTCACGGCTACGAATCGGTGTTTCCAATTCCGTTGGGCTTAAGTTGTAGCTGGGACATGAAGTTGATCGAGCGCAGTGCCCGAATCGCGGCCACCGAAGCCAGTGCCGATGGAATCAACTGGACGTTCTCACCTATGGTAGATATTTCGCGGGATCCTCGTTGGGGTCGTGTTTCAGAAGGCAGCGGGGAAGATCCTTATCTCGGCTCTGAAATAGCCAGAGCGATGGTGAAGGGTTTTCAAGGCAATGATCTCTCAGCCAACAATACGATAATGTCGTGTGTAAAACACTATGCACTCTATGGCGCCTCCGAAGCAGGTCGTGATTATAATACTGTAGATATGAGCCGGAATCGGATGTATAATGAATACCTGCCACCCTATAAAGCTGCGGTGGATGCAGGTGTGGGAAGTATTATGGCCTCGTTCAATGAAATTGATGGAATCCCGGCAACAGCCAATAGGTGGTTGCTTACCGATGTATTACGTAAAGAGTGGGGTTTCAATGGATTTGTTGTTTCGGATTATACGGGTGTTAGTGAGATGATCAATCATGGCTTTGGAGACATTCAAACTGTAGCAGCCAAAGCCGTAGATGCTGGCCTGGATATGGATATGGTAAGTGAAGGATTACTTAATACACTGGGTAAATCAGTAGCGGAAGGAAAGCTTACTGAAAAGCAAATCGATGACGCATGCCGTAGAATTTTAAAAGCAAAATTCTTATTAGGTCTGTTTGATGATCCCTATAAATATTGCGATGAGAATCGCGCAAAGAATGAAGTCTTTACAGCAGCAAACAGAGCCGAGGCAAGAAGTATTGCAGGGCAAAGTTTCGTGCTGTTGAAAAACAAGGACAATATTCTTCCAATAAAGAAGTCCGGTACGATAGCACTGGTGGGCCCGCTTGCCGATGCAAAAGAAAATATGACGGGTACGTGGAGTGTGGCTGCACGGTTTTCTGAATCAATCTCGCTTCGTGAAGGGTTGCAAAAAACCGTAGGTGCAAATGCTAAAATTGTGTATGCCAAGGGATCCAACCTCGATGAAAATGAAGTGCTGGAAGCAAACTCTACGTTGTTTGGAAAATCCCTTCATCGTGACAAGCGATCAGCAGCAGAGCTACGTAATGAAGCCTTACGAATTTCTAAGAATGCCGATGTAATTGTTGTGGCCGCAGGCGAAGCTGCCGAAATGAGTGGGGAGGCGGCCAGTCGCGCGAATATTGAAATCCCTGAAACGCAAAGAGAGTTGATTAAGGCATTGCTTAAAACAGGAAAGCCAGTGGTGTTAGTGCTGTTCACGGGCCGGCC
>JBEBJH010000270.1:0-5861 GCA_040079965.1 Cyclobacteriaceae bacterium | reverse complement strand
TCCACCGCGCCAAAGATGCGCACGAAATAGAATCAGTAAAAAAACTGTATGGACTAAACTAACAAACATGAAAAAAAGTATCACAATCCTCTTCTTCATCACCACCCTCTTCGCACACGCTCAAACCTTCGATGAATGGTTCAAACAAAAGAAGACGCAACGCAAATATCTGCAGGAACAAATCGTCGCCCTGAAGGTCTACCTCGGGTATGTGAAAGATGGCTACCGCATTGCACAGCGGGGACTGAATACCATCGACAACATCAAAAACGGAAACTTTAATCTTCACCGGGATTTCTTCAGCTCTTTCAAGAATGTCAACCCTGCGATCACCAATTCGGTCAAAGTAATTGACATCACGGCTTTTCAGATTGGAATCCTTCATGATCTGAAGAAAATATCATCCTTTGTCAAGGGAAATAAAAACTTTACGGTTGAGGAAACGCACTACATCACCAAAGTCTGCACCAATATGCTACTGCTGTGTGATGCCAACCTTTCTGAACTTCTCTACCTGGTGAAATCCGGAGAATCAGGGTTGACTGATGATGAACGTATAGGGCAAATTGATTCGATCTACAAAGACATGCAGGATCAATATGCTTTTACACATGACTTTGATAATACCACCCAGGCCCTTGCAAATGCCCGGAGTAAAGAGTTGAGCCACCTTCGAATTTTCAAAACCTGGTAAGAAAAATGAAAATGATCATTCTGCTCCTTGCTGTGACGGTATTGACTTATATGCCACTTCCCTCACAGGCCCAGGCCGAAGAGGCACAACAACTGTTGCTCAATTGGGAAAAGCTTCAACAATTGGAAGCAATCCTCGATAACCTCTATGCGGGATATCGAATTCTCGATCAGGGGTATACAACAATCAAAAATATCTCGGAGGGTAACTACAAATTGCACCAGGTCTTTTTAGACGGATTGATGGCCGTAAACCCTAGTGTACGCAACTACAAAAGAATTCCCTGGATCATCAACTATCAAAAATTACTAATTAAAGAATACAAACGCGCCTATTCCAGATTTAAAAGTGATCCCAACCTTACGCTCGAAGAAATTGAATACCTGGCCAATGTCTACAGCTTTCTGGTCAACGCCAGCATCCGCAATCTGGATGATCTCATCATGGTCATCACTGCCACAAAACTCCGAATGAGCGATGACGAGCGATTGCAATCTATTGACCGCATCTATTTTGAGTTGGAAAATAAAGTGGCCTTCCTTCGCCATATTAATAATACCACTCAACTGATCGCCATCCAGCGTGCACGATCCCGTAATGATGTCTCTACCCTCACCAAACTCTACGGCCTGCCATGAAACATTCCGTTGTGAAATTTTCTTTCCACTCTCCAAATGGAGCGGAGGCATGGGTGAGGCGGAAACGTATCCTTCTGCTTGCACTGCTCACACTTCCCGCTGCTCCTTCGGTGGCTCAATCAGTTGCCGGTGAAATTCAAAGCCTGCAGTCAGTGCTCGATCAACTCTATTCAGAAATGATTCCGCTCAGCAGTCGCCTTATAGGAGTAGCCCGGGGGCTGGCAGGCTTTGCTGCTCTCTGGTACATCGCCTCCCGGGTTTGGCGCCATCTGGCCAACGCCGAACCCATCGACTTTTACCCCTTGCTGCGTCCTTTTGCCATTGGATTATGCATCCTCCTGTTTCCCTATGTCCTGGCTGTGATCAACGGGATCTTGAAACCTACCGTCACAGGGACCGCGGCCATGGTAAAAGGTTCAAATAACGCAATCGCCTACCTGCTCAAAATGAAAGAAGATGCTATAAAAAAAACGCCGATGTGGCAAATGTACATCGGACCTGATGGCAACGGGGATCGCGACAAATGGTACCAATATACCCACCCCGATGGAACGGGCGAAGGAACCCTCGATGGCCTCGGCAACGATATCAAGTTTGCCATGGCTAAAGCATCCTTCAATTTCAAAAATTCAGTCAAGCAATGGATGTCTGAAATTCTTCACATCATCTACGAGGCAGCAGCACTCTGCATCAATACTCTCCGAACCTTTTATCTCATTGTACTTGCCATCCTTGGCCCCCTGGTGTTCGGACTCTCCGTCTTTGATGGCTTCCAACATACACTCACCGCCTGGCTCGCCCGATACATCAACGTATTTCTATGGCTCCCCGTGGCTAATATTTTCGGAAGCATCATCGCTAAAATCCAGGAAAATATGCTCCGCATAGATATCCAGCAAGTCATGAAATACGGCGATACATTCTTTAGCGCCACCGACACCGCTTATCTCATCTTCCTGATCATAGGAATCGTAGGCTATTTCACTGTTCCCAGCGTCGCCAATTACATCGTGCAGGCGAGTGGCGCAAATGCGCTCTTATATAAAGCGTCCAATGTATTCACCGGTGGATCAAGAACCCTTATGGCAGGGGCCATGGCCGGCACAGCAGCCGCTGCCGGATCTGTTATATCCTCGGCCTCACACTCAGTAACCCCACCAGAGACCGAAAGTAATCCACGCCCAGACACCCATCCTTATTTACACGATAAACTTTCAGGCAACTAATATGTTCAAGCAATTACAAAATATCGACACGGCATTCCGGCATATCCGCCTCTTCACTTTTCTACTTATCCTCGCCAGCGTCTGGATCTGTTCGTACACAATTTACAAAAGCTATCATCAGGTAAGTGAATCATCGCAACGGATATATATCCTCGCCAACGGAAAAGCGCTCGAAGCCTGGTCCGCAGAACGCAAAGACAACATACCCGTGGAAGCCCGTGACCATGTTAAAATGTTTCACCATTATTTCTTCACCCTTGATCCGGATGAAAAAGTAATTCAATCCAACATCACGAAAGCCTTATACCTGGCGGATGCTTCGGCTAAACGACAATATGATAATCTCAGGGAAAGCCGCTACTACTCAAATATGATCTCAGGCAACATCAGTCAGGAAATTCAAATCGACAGCGTGCTGATCGACACAAATCAATACCCTTTCTATTTCAGATGCCATGCCCACCAACGATTAATCCGCACTACCTCAATAATCACGCGCAGCTTAACGACTGATGGACTTTTAAGGAGTGTCTCCCGCTCTGATAATAACCCGCACGGCTTTCTCATTGAGAAATGGAATACCCTCGAAAACAAAGACCTCAAAACCGAAACCCGCTAATCGCATACAAGCACCCTCAACCTCATTTATACAAACCCATTGCAATATGAACACCCAACACAGCCAACTAATTCCACTCGGAAAAATGAAAGGTGAGATCGATGGAAAATTTGAAGCATTCTACATCGCGCTTGATCAGGATGGACAATTTTTTATAAACAGAAATCCACGGTACGCTGACGCTCTTTCAAAATCAAAGGACTGGGTGCCAATTTCACTCGATCAGTTTCGGAATTATGAACAACAGCTTCACTTCCTTCCCAACCAAGGCAAAGGAGTGCGGCGATAAAAAATGACTTATCTAAAATAACAATACCATGAAACTACAAACACAACAACTGCTTCAGCAACGAAAATTTATGATGATCCTTCCTCTGTTAGTAACACCTTTTATTACAATGATCTTTTGGGCGCTTGGCGGCGGTCAGGCTACACCGGTCCAAGCCGTAACGAATCAGTCGGGATTGAACTTGAACCTCCCCAGCGCCCATTTCATTGACAAGCCAGAGTTCGACAAACTCACACTCTATGAGCAAAGGCAACGCGACTCAGCAAAATTTCAGGATGCGCTGGAAAATGATCCCTACTTTGACCTGCGCACCCTCTCAACATCTCTTGCCGAAACTCAAAAGGACTCTCAAACAAATTCAGCAATAACATATTCAATCCCAAAAGGAACGTCAATAGATCTTAATGAAGAAAAAGTAAATCAAAAACTGGAAGAGATTTACGCCGAATTAAACAAAACCACCCGCGACGAGACTGAAACCAAAACAAACGTTCAAAGCATCAACCAACTTCCTGAAAACCCGGACCAATTTTCCTCGGATGTCAAAAAACTTGAGAACCTGATGGCCAGCATGAGTTCCGGAACTGAAGATCCAGAAATGATTCAGATTGATAACGTGCTGGAAAAAATTCTGGATATCCAACACCCCGATCGACTGAAAGCTAAAATCAGCAATCAATCCCTGCAAAACTCTTCCGCTAAATTTCCTGTCCGCACTGTAAACCAAAGCCTGGGATCCTGGATTGGATCCCCGGTTAACCAGCAAGTAACCGATAACTCAATACCAATCTCTAATGTTTTCTTCGGATTGAATAATGAAGAGGAAGCAGAAGCAGAATCCAACATGTTTCAGGCCGTAATACACGATACGCAGGAAGTAGTTTCAGGATCTACTGTTAAACTCCGGCTTCAATCGGACCTCTACATTAATAACACGCTGATTCCACGAGATAATTTTATTTTCGGAACTGCCTCCTTATCAGGCGAACGACTAACAATCACCATTGCCTCAATTCGATCGGGTAATTCACTCATCCCCGTGTCACTCTCTACCTTTGACCTCGATGGGATCGAAGGAATCTATATCCCCGGTGCGATCGCCCGGGATGCAGCCCGCGAAGCTTCTGATCAGGCCGTTCAGGATGTACAATTTTTAAGTCTCAGCCCCTCAATAGGTGCTCAGGCCGCCAGCGCCGGAATGCAGGCGGTTAAAGGATTTCTCGGGAAGAAATCCAAACTCATTAGAGTAACCCTGAAAGCAGGCTATCAGATTCTCCTGCGGAATTCCACCAACCAATAATCAACCAAATCATTCTTTCACAATGAAATCACATAGCCTTATTCTTTTGTTGGGACTTGGCCTTATCATGGGCAGTCACCAATTACTCAGCCAGTCTGACCTTGTCCGGTTCGCAACTGATTTACAGCTCGGCATTAACTACAATAAAACCACCAGCCTCATTTTTCCATCGGTCATCACCACGGTGGATCTCGGTAGTAAAGATGTGGTAGTCCGCAAAGCCAATAGCGTTTCAAATGTACTTCAAGTTAAAGCCGCTCATAAAGATTTCTTGGAAACAAACCTGACCGTAATCACAGCCGATGGTGACCTGCACCACTTCACAGTCCAGTATCAACAGGATCCGGTATGCCTCATTTATAAAGTGAATCCATCCCAATCGGATAAACAATCCGCATTGATTTTTCAACTCCTGACTGAAGCTCAATTCAAAACATGTGCAGAAAAAATCCTGAACAACAAACATCGAGTCAAATCTCGGTCAACCCGGAAAAATAAAATCATACTGACGCTGAACGGAATCCATATTCATGACGACGTACTCTTTATGCACCTCACGCTCAGGAATGTTTCCAATATCAACTACACCACAGACATGCTTCGCTTTTATGTAGAAGATACGAAACAAGCCAAGCGAACGGCCGCTCAGGAAATTGACAAAAAGCCAATTTACAGGCATGGAGATCACACCAAAGTACCAGGAAAATCTACGTCCGAAGTTGTCTTTGCTTTCGAAAAATTTACAATCCCCGATGCCAAACATTTTGTCATCGAATTATTTGAACGCCATGGGGGACGACACCTCACCCTTACAACCAAAAACCGGGCTCTGGTAAAAGCCCGGACTGTCAACCCTGAATAAGAACTCAAGTATTATTAAATGTCAAACTAAAACCAATTTGTTATGAACCAGAAAAATTTCGATTACCTCAAGGAAGGCCTGAAGTACCTTGGCTTTGGAGAAAAGCTTGGGACAGACCTGGAATCAAATCTCAAACAACAGCCTGCCCAGTTTCAACTCAACCTCACACAGGAGTATAAAAGTGGAAAGGGCGAAGAAAAAGTGGACTTTAAACTGGATTTTAAAAAATCCGA
>JBEBJH010000269.1:0-5868 GCA_040079965.1 Cyclobacteriaceae bacterium | reverse complement strand
TTCCTTGGTCTCTGCTCCGGGTATGGAGGATCGTATAACCCCGGATTGCCAAACCTCAAGTTAAGTGCCTTAAACGAGTTGGCGATTAAAGCCCGTCAGGCGTTGGAGGACGTAAACGTAGCGAAGTCCGTTTGGAACAAGGCTACGAATCATCGGGAGATTGTCTTTGCCGGTTTACCCAAACTGGTATCGAGCATCACCTTTACCCTGGCTGCCTCGGGCGCCAGCGAACAAACCATGAAGGATGCGCGGGTGCTCCTTCGACAAATGACGAGCCGGAGAAAAAACCGTGAGCCGATTCCATCCGGAGAATGCTTAGGGCCGGCAGAAAAGGGTAGGCCGTTTTCTCAGCGCGGGTTTGAGAGCATGACCAACCATTTTGCCCAGCTTGTACAATTGGTTAACAATGAACCCTTGTACCAACCCACTGAATATCACTTGTCAGTGCCGGGCCTGGTTGAACATGTGTCTGTGCTTCGCAGCCACAACACCACAGTTAAAGAGGCCCGCGTCACGTTAAGTCATGCGCGGCTGGTACTTTATCAGATTTACTATGGAGATGTGAACTCTGTGGTTGTCGCAGCTCGATCAGCCAAGAAGTACGTCAGGGCCATCTTTGGTCTGAACAGCAGTCAGTATCGTCAGGTGAAGAAGTTCCTTTTTGCTAAAACAAGAATCAGATGATCATTCAACAAGTTTGAAAACCTCTGTCAATGTCTGGCAGAGGTTTTTTCATTTTATGGGCGCCATGATTTGCGTAACCATCGATCACACTCGGCCCTCCAGCAGTTTCTTATGATGCTGAATATGATACACCGAAAAGAACAGCATTTCCCGAAGGGTAAGTTTTCCCAGTAAAGGATGGGGCAGGAGGCAGGTATCTAATTTTGATTCGCTCCACGAGCTAAGCCGGACAATCATTTTTTCTTTTTCACTATTGAGTGCCGCGATCTTTTTGTCACGGTCAATCCACGCTATGGCCGGTGGCACAAACCGCCCTGATGCTCTTCCCCCGGCAGCAAGTTTTTGATTATACCGATCAATGAGTTCCTGATAAGTACGTGGTTTGCGATTGGGTTTTCCAAATAACATGCGCAACACAAATCCTGGCAGCAAAAGCGCCTGGTTTACAGGGACCAGACTGCGGATCAGGTGTTCCAGGTTTTGCCCCACCGACCATTTGCCGTTGGGAGTATTCACAAACTGTTGCTCGGATTGCGCGGATACAAAGCGGGTGAATGCTTCGGTATTTGTTACGAGTTGTTGTTCAATGAATTTTTTATCTTCCATTTTTACGGGATCGCGGCTCAAGGCCGCGATGACAGTGACGATAATATGTTCAAGCTCTAAAGACTCCAGCCGGTGCGGTATTCGCGTTTTACGAACTGGTTGGCTTCATCAAAGTTGGTGATCTTCATGTTCTTCGCATCCCAAAGTAGCTTCTTCCTTCCGGGGAAGCCCTTTTCATTTCGCATCCCATAACTCCGGATGGCGAGGTTCCCCATCAGCACTGCTTCCGTAAAAGGTCCTGCATATTCAAAAGGTGAGCTGAGCTCTTTCTTTCCATATCCTGCAATGCAGGCATCTACCCATTCGGTATAATGTCCGTTTTCAGCACCCGGTATGCGTGGTATAGATTGTTTGGGAAACGTTACTTCCTTCATGCGTGCGGTTGGCAGCAATACAGGACCCCAATTATAATTGCCCATCAACTTACCTTTGGTTCCTTCAAAGATATAGCCATTGCCTAAGTCACCTCCGCCCATCACTTCATCGGGTAACAATTCATCCGGGTGTTTGGGCACAAGTCCACCATCCATCCAGGTAAAAGTAATGTTCCCTTTGCCATCCGTACGCGGAAACTTCATATGGATGATGGAGGAAGCCGGACAACTGTCTTTGTAGTCGGCCATTTCAAAAAAGTTAGACCACGCGGTAGTTGTACTGCATTCCACTTCCGTGGGATAGTCAATCGGTAAAATCCGGAAAGCAGGATCCATAATATGGCAAGCCATATCACCGAGTGCTCCGGTTCCAAAATTCCACCAGCCCCGCCAGTTGAACGGATGATAAACGGGATTGTATTCAACTTGTTTTACCGGGCCGAGCCATAAATCCCAATCAAGTTCTTTGGGTATTTCATGTTTACCCGTTGGCGTAGGTATGCCTTGTGGCCACACAGGGCGGTTTGACCAGGTGAGTACATTGGTAACCTCGCCAATCAATCCGGCATCTACCCATTCTTTGGCGGTGCGAACAAAATCAGCGGAAGCAAATTGATTTCCCATTTGCGTTACCACCTTATATTTCTTAGCCGCTTCGGTAAGCATGCGGGCTTCATAGATATCGTGGGTCAATGGCTTTTGTACATACACATGTTTACCACGTTGCATGGCAGCCATGGCAGCTACAGCATGCGTATGGTCGGCCGTTGTTACAGAAACTGCATCAATGTTTTTAGCTTCTTTATCCAACATCACCCGGAAGTCTTTATAGTACTTTGCCGCAGGAAAATTCTTTCTTGATTCTTCGGCCTGACGATCGTCAACATCGCAGAGAAAGGAAATCTTTGCTTTTGGATTTTTAGCAATCCCCTTTACATCGACAGTTCCTTTGCCGCCCACACCAATCCCGGCAACATACAGGGTGTCGCTTGGCGCAAGAAATCCGTTGCCACCTAAAGCAAATCGTGGAATGATGGTGAATGCTGAACCGGCCAGGACCGCTTGCTTAATGAATTTCCTTCTGGAGAGATCATTTGCTTTTGCAACGGGAAGTTTTTGTAATGGCATAATAATCGGTTTATGGAATTAGTTTCTAACAGGATTGTCTTGTCATTAAATTTGGAAAGGGCAATAAGCAGTCCTTAAAACAACATGGTCCTATAACGACTGCCTATTGCCAACTGCTTACTGCCTACTTTTGAATTACGCAACGAATTACCATCCTGTGCGGTATTCCCGTTTCACAAATTGATTGGCATCATCAAAGTTGGTGATCTTCATGTTTGGTCCATCCCATAACAGCTTAATGAAGCGGCCGGGATAATCAAACTGATCAGGTCTTCCGTTTGGTCTTGGCTTACGGATATCATAACTGCGAATAGCCAGATTGCCCATCAACAAGCCTTCCGTGAGCGGGCCGGCTAAATCAAATGGAGATGACAGTTCCGACTTTCCATACCCGGCAATACAACCCTCTACCCATTGCGCATAATGACCTTCGGAACCGCCAGTAACGCGCTTATACGTTTGTGGTGTACTTACTTCTTTGGTACGTGAAGTAGGTAACAGTTGTGGATTGATTCCATACGTGCTGCACATCATCTTACCTTTTGTGCCCACCATGATTACCCCATTGCCACCATCACCCATCATTTCATTAGGGCCTAATTCTTCCGGTCTTTCCGGTTGAATGCCACCATCCATCCAATGGAATTTTACATTGGGCTTTCCTGCCTTGCCTGGATAGGTCATGATTACATGTGACGAGGGCGGACAACTATCCGGAAAATATCCGCGCCTGAATTCGTCTACATAAACACTACCCACACTGCATTCCACTTCCGTGGGATAACCTAGACCGAGAACACGGAAAGGAGGTTCAATAATATGACAAGCCATGTCGCCTAATGCACCTGTGCCATAATCCCACCAGCCGCGCCAGTTGAAAGGAACGATCTTCTCTACGTAATCTTTGGCGGGCGCAGTACCAAGCCATAAGTTCCAATCCAACTCTTTTGGTATTTCTGCCTTCTTGTCTGACCAAGGAATTCCTTGTGGCCACACGGGCCGGTTCGTCCAGCAATATACGGTATGTACATCGCCAATTAATCCAGCCTCATACCACTCACGCATTTGACGAACGCCATCACCCGAAGCACCCTGATTACCCATTTGAGTAACTACTTTATATTTCTTTGCGGCTTCGGTTAGCATGCGGGCTTCGTGGATATCATGAGTCAAAGGCTTTTGTACATAAACATGCTTGCCTAACTCCATGGCGGCCATTGCCTGAATAGCATGCATGTGGTCGGGTGTGGATACGGAAACCGCATCGATGCTTTTGTGATTTTCGTCCAGCATCTTGCGATAGTCTTTGTAATATTTTGCTTTTGGAAAGTTGGTAACTGTCTTCGCTGCCCTGCGGTCATCCACATCGCAGAGGAATGATATTTCTGCTTTACCACTTTTTGCAAACATGGCAATATCACTTTCTCCTTTTCCGCCCACACCAATACCGGCTACATAGATCTTATCACTGGGAGCAACAAAACCATTTCCGCCCAGCACATAACGAGGAATGATGGTTACTGCTCCGGCAGCAAGTCCTGCTTTCTTAATGAAACTTCTTCTGGTAGTCATAACTTAATTTTAAATTTTAGAATTATTATTACTTGATACTAGCTACTAGTGTTTAGAAACTAGTATCATTTTAAGAATCAAACTTCACGCTTTCGGCAAGCGTTCGTTCATCATATTTTAATCCATATTGATCCAGTACCTCTTGAGGAACACCATCCCACTGATTCGGTTTATTTCCGTCATAGCCTAAATCTTTAATACCAATTTCACTGGTGAAGAATCCACAGGCAGTAAGGTCTCGCATCAGGTTGAAGAAAGCAACTCCCTGTTGTATTTCAGGTTTTGCTTTTTCAGGATAGGCAATCTCGTCAACCATTTCAATTTGTTGAGTTGAGCTGCAGGAAGCAAAATCTGCATTGAAACGTTTCATGCATTGGATGTCAAGCCACTTCAATCCACCCCGCATGGGAGTTTGATGCCGGGGCATATCCTTTACAATAAATTCAATGAAAGCAGGGACACCGGCCTCAGTAGCCGAGCCGGAGGTTTCGTCTTTGGGGATGATAATATCGCTCAGGATGGAAATGGTTTTCATTTCATGTTCATCAAAGAACGTTTCGCTCAGCAGTTTCTGTTCGCGCACCAGTTCTGCCGGTGTGCGGTCGATCGAGAAGGTGGGGACCTCTGGACCTTTCTCCTTTACGGGTTCGCAGGATTGACCAATCAGTGCCGTGGCCCCCAAAGAACCGACTGCAAGCGTTTTTAAATATTTTCTTCTGTCCATAGTGAGTAGTTAGTAGCAAGACGTAAGTAGTAAGACGGCTCAACTTTGTCTAATGTCTTTCGTCTTATATCTTATATCTTATATCTTATGTCTTTTAGTCTTTAAATATTCTGTTTCTTCAATTCATCAATAATAAACTCACTGGCGCGCATGGAAAGTGCCAGGATAGTCCACGTTGGATTTTTATCGGCTTGTGATACAAACGGACCACCATCAACAATAAAAAGGTTATCTACATCGTGCGCCTGATTGTGTTTGTTCACCACTGATTTTTTTGGATCGTTACCCATGCGGGTTGTTCCTACCTCGTGGATGATGCGCCCGGGAGCAGCAAGACCATAATCATTTTCCGGGCCATCTTTTCCATAGGTGACTACGCCTCCCATGGTATCAATGATCTCCGCGAATGTTTCCTTCATGTGTTTCGCCTGCTTCACTTCGTGATCGGTCCATTTGTAATGGAAGCGGAGCACCGGGATTCCGTATTTATCCACGGTATTAGGATCGATCTCACAATAGTTACTTTCCATAGCAATCGATTCACCACGACCTGACATTCCAAATGAGGCGCCATAGAAATAGCGATAATCATCTTTCAGGGAAGCACCATAACCACCCGCTTCTTTTTGTTTTCCATCCCGGCCAGGATATTTTCCATTGGTGCCTTGCATACCAAAACCATAGCCGTAGCCAGGCATACCCATGCCACCATAATATTCAATGTGATAACCGCGAGGGAAATCCAGTTTTTTATTGTCGAGCCACCACGGTGAGTATAAG
>JBEBJH010000268.1:0-5905 GCA_040079965.1 Cyclobacteriaceae bacterium | reverse complement strand
GATACTACCCCAGCGGCTTGAAAATATTGAGATAAATTTCTATTTTGGTCATGGATGACTTTAACCCTCTTGGGTTTTAGCCTCATTCAAATCGAAATTCAAATTAATTTGATCTTGTATTATGAACATTTTCGTAGCCCGATTGAACTTCAAGACCCGCTCTGAGGAACTACAAGCAGCCTTCGCAAAGTTTGGCGAAGTCTCTTCTGCAAAAATTGTTAAAGATCGCGACACCGGTCGGTCCAAAGGATTTGGCTTTGTAGAAATGCCAAATGATGAGCATGCCAAGCAGGCCATTGCTGCTTTGAATGAAACAGAATTGGACGGCCGCACCATCGTAGTTAAACCCGCTAACCCGAAAGCACCAACAGAAGGCGGATAAGAATAAATAAGGTAAAAAGCATAAACAGATAGCGAGACCACCCGTCTCGCTATTTTTATTTCCGGTAAAACAATGCTTGTAATACCTTCCTTGAATCTTTACTTTGATGACCCATTCACATTTTTATAATCCATGGAAGAAAGTCACAGTCCAGGTTCAGTTTCCATCAAACGGTTTGGCTTTCTAGCCGGTCCCCTTTCGTTTCTGCTCATTCTTCTTTTGGTAGACTCTGATTTCATTTCACCCGGGGCCTATAAGGTACTTGCTGTTGCCATGTGGATGATCATTTGGTGGATCACCGAAGCGGCTCCGGTACCTATTGCCGCGTTGCTACCCTTAATCCTGTTTCCGTTTCTTGGGGTTATGAAAATGAGTGAAGCCGCAGCACCTTACGCCAATCCAATCATCTTTCTGTTTATGGGTGGATTTATGATTGCCCTGGGGCTAGAGAAGCACCGGTTGCATGAACGCATCGCATTGAATCTTATTAAGGTTACGGGTACCTCGGGCAATGGAATTATCCTTGGATTTTTAATTGCCACGGGTTTTATCAGCATGTGGATCAGTAACACCGCTACGGCCATGATGATGTTGCCCATTGCCATTTCCGTAATCAATTTACTAAGCACAGAAAGAAACAATACACCCGAAACAACCTCGGTGGGTGAACGTAACTTCGGCATCGGACTGATGTTGGTGATCGCGTATGCAGCAAACATAGGCGGAATTGCAACGATCATTGGCACTCCTCCCAATGTTGTTTTTGTAGGATTGCTCGATCAATTCTATCATCAGAAAATGCAATTTGGCAAATGGATGTTGATTGGTGTACCGTTAAGTCTGATCTTGCTTGCCGCTTGTTATGTTATTATTACCCGGCTTTTTCCCAATCGACTGGAAAAAATTTATGGAGCCGATACACTGATCAAGAATAAATTGGCAGAATTAGGATCTATCCGACACGAGGAGAAACTTGTCATGTTCATTTTTAGTCTTACGTGTTCGCTCTGGATCTTTCAACAACCCCTCAATCTCTTATTCGGCAAAGAAATTCTGAATGATACCAACATAGCTATGGGGGGTGGTTCGCTAATGTTTCTGGCACCCAGCAGTCTAAAAAAATTTACATTCCTGCTTCATTGGCGGGATACTGAAAAACTCGCGTGGGGAATTCTGATTCTCTTTGGCGGTGGGTTATGCCTGGCCCAAGGTTTATCGAATGCCGGAATCATCCAGGCGGTAGGTGCGCGTATTGCTGAACAAAGTACTTCAGTTAATTGGCTTTTATTTGGACTGATCACCGCATCTGTCTTTATCACCGAACTTATGAGCAATGTAGCCTTGGTTCAGATTTTTATACCGGTCGTTTTTGGAATTGCCGTGAATCTGGGATTGGATCCGATATTATTAGGAATGCCTGTAACGTTAGGAGCAAGTATGGCTTTTATGTTTCCTGTAGCCACACCTCCGAATGCAATTGTGTTTTCAAGTGGTCATATGAAAGTAAAAGACATGATGAAGGCGGGGATGGTACTGAATATTATTTCAATCATTTTAATCTATTTGACCGCCCAAACCTTAATGACCTGGGTTTATTCATAAAAAAAGTCTCAGAGATTATCTCTGAGACTTTTGATCTAAAATCTGCAATGTTCCTTTACTTTCTTTTCTTCTCCTCAATAAGGTAGGCTAATCCTAAACCCAACCCTCCAAAGATGAAGATCATTGAGAAATAGGCTACTTCTTCCATATCAAAAGTTCTATCAAGCCAGTAGCCAATCAGCAATCCCAGCCCCGCGCCTACTAACAGCAACGATGCCTGCAAGACTCCAGAAGTAGATCTTTCTTTCTTAAAGAGATCGGGGCTTAGTCCCTTTTCGATAATGGCCATCCGTTCAATATTTTCAAACTTGCGGATATACACCACCATCACAAATGCGCCCAGGGCTATAATGATTGGCAACATGATACCAAGTGCCGGGATGATTATTGCGTCTTCGTTCATAATTGTAATTGTTAATTTGCCTCTATGACGCAGTACTTTATTTGCCGGTTACACGTGATTATGAAAATATTTCAGCAAGCCACGACCACCTGCAACCGAGCCCGAAGAACGAACAATCAATAACGAAACGAACAACCAACAACTATTGTCCATAATATGTAACTTCGAATTCAAATTAAGCGTCCAAGGGCCGTGATCACAACGGAAGACGAATACGTACTCATAGACAGGATATTGGCGGGAGAAAAGCAGGTTTATGCCACCTTGGTGGATAAGTATAAAAGTTATGCCTATACCATTGCCATGAAAATTCTGGAAAACAGGTCGGATGCTGAAGAAGCTGCGCAGGATGGATTCATTAAAGCCTTTCATTACCTGAAGAGTTTTAACCGGCAGGCAAAATTCAGCACCTGGTTGTATCGGATTGTGTTTAACACAGCCATCAGCTATAAACGCAAAGCAAAACCAACTTTTCAGAGTATCGAGACCAGTATTATTGAGTATTCGGAACGGGCCGACCACCAAACTGAACAGGACGACAAACAGGTATTTTTAGTAAAAGCGATGAATCGGTTGAATGAGGCCGACCGACTGGCTATCCAGTTATTTTACATTAAGGAATTTAACATGGAAGAAGTGGCGGAAATGATGGGGCAAAATATCAATACCATTAAAGTCCGTATACACCGGGCGCGCTTGCGACTGGCCGAGGAATTGAAAGGGTTATTAAAACAAGAAGCATTAACTTTATAGGGATATGAATAAATTATCACCTGCCAAAGAAGAGGAACTCCTGCGCTACCTGGATGGCGAATTGGAAACCTCGCTAAAAATAAAACTGGAAGCAGAACTTCAAGGACCCGATCTGAAAGAACGGTTAGAAGAGTTGCGAACCATCCGGTCTTTTCTCGTGCGCAAGGCAACCTTCGAAACTCCATCCAAAACATTTACCCAAAAGGTAATGACCGGGTTGGATGCCCAGCCCGTGAAATCGTTGTTCTCGCCCCGTAAGGGATTGCTGTTACTCATGGGCGTTATCATCGCTTCGGTGCTGGCGCTGATGTTATTATCCAATGGCGTATTTGATCAAACCAGTTCACTACTGGTTGATACCACCCCGATTAAAAATAAATGGATTGAGGAGACAACATTCACTATTCCATTCAACGGAAAAATTCTGGTGAATGGAATTATCTTTTTAAACCTGGCGCTGGCCCTGGTGTTGTTAGACCGCACGGTACTGCGCCCGTTGTTTCAAAAGCGGGCATCGGTGCTAAGTATTGCTAAAAGGTAAAAAGATCGGCCGTATTTAGATAAACTTCTTACGCGAATGAAGCACACTGTCCTGTATCCGTTTTTTGATTTCCGAAAGTGGAAGTTTGTTCTTTAGCTTGGGCGGATCAATGGCCGGATCAATATCGTCAAAATAGTTAATGGCCTTTAAGGGAATGAGCGGGTTAAATCGTGGATATTTAACGGTATAGAATTCAATCATCTCGTGAAGCGAGAAATGCTCCAGCAGAAAGTAAACATCGATAAAATCCTTTAACCGTTTGCCTGAATTACTGATCGCGTTCAGTTTCATGGCTGCAATGTCCTGTAAAGAAAGAAACGTTATCCCTTCTTCGGTAATGGGTGGAAGTACCAGGGGGTAGGCATGGCAAATGAAATCTACTTTAATATTATTGATGATAGAAAGAAGTGTATTTTTTGTTGCGAACGATGGTTCTATTGAAAAATCTTCTCTTACAAGTTTTAACAATGATTCAGGCGTAAAATCATTTTTAGTAAATAAATCAATATCAATTGAATTTCGATGCCCCAGCTGCAACGCCAAGGCAGTGCCCCCTACCAGATAAAACTCTCCAAGCTCAGGTAAGGCTTGCAGTTGCTGAATAAGTTTGAAGGTGGAGGGTTTAACTATGGAAGGATCTTTATGCAGCATGGAGAAAATCAGATTTAAGGAAAAACCGTGAAAACTCTTTTCCTCTACGATCAAGCTGTGCACTCCATTCTATCGTTTCTAAAATTTTTTGCTCACCATAGTACGTCAGTATCTCACGCCATTCTTCTAAATTACCTCGCTCCAATATCCGTTCAATCACAATCTTATACGACTTGTCATAATTGAAAGTATCCAGATCATACTCCCACAAAAAGTGGTCTGGAATGTTGGGCTTCTTGCTCATAATCACTCCGCATTTTAGTACCTAAAAATACGAAAAATTGAGCACTAGCTATGCTAAACATGACACGGAATTGGAAACAAGAATTGCTCATTTTGATCGTTACAAAGATCAAAATGATGGATTAATTCCACTTTTACTTAATCCATGGTTCCTGTCAGCACGAACCACTCCGTTTAGTTTCGGTCTGTGAAGACACAGACCGAGGAATAGGAATAGCGCTGTATCAATTACACCCCTGACGTGTATACGATGCGGGAACACCTTGTACCAATTACACCCTCGATGTGTACACGATGCGGGATCGTCATGTACCAATTACACCCTCGATGTGTACACGATGCGGGAACACCTTGTACCAATTACACCCTCGATGTGTACACGATGCGGGAACGCCTTGTACCAAATACACCCTCGATGTGTACACGATGCGGGAACGCCTTGTACCAATTACACCCTTGACGTGTATACGATGCGGGAACACCTTGTACCAATTACACCCTCGATGTGTACACGATGCGGGAACGCCTTGTACCAATTACACCCTTGACGTGTACACGATGCGGGAACACCTTGTACCAATTACACCCTTGACGTGTACACGATGCGGGAACACCTTGTACCAATTACACCCTTGACGTGTACACAACTGGAACTGTTCAGGGTTGTTCAGGGTCTATTCAATAAACTGTGTCAGTTGATTCAAGACTAACAAAAAAGGCATCCTTGCAGATGCCTCTTTATAATATAAGTCAATATTAGTTACTAAGTAGCCCAGGTCTTTCCGTTACCGGCTTCGGCCAGTGGAATACACCCTTTATACGAACCGGGTACCGCTACATATTGAAGTACTTGAGTAGCCCCAGGCTCGGAGGTAAAGAAGCCCAGCAACGTGAGTTCTTTCGCCATTAATATAAATGGCCGCTTTGCTTCCCTGTTTTCTTTTGCTTCTGTTAAGGCAGCCGCGTGAGTTTTGGATACCAACTCCACCTGCTGCTCAGGTTTGCAATAAATGAAGCTGTCGCCATAGGCTTTCTTCGCTTCTTCATCAAAGGCAGTAAGGCCCGCGATAAAGCGATCCTGATCTTCCTTCTTATAACAATCTTTCAGCATGAGATCAATAAAGCCTGGTACTCCAGCATCCTTAGCTCCAGGGGTATCAGTTTTTGGAATAATAATTTCCGCTACTTCCATCACGATGCGTGCCTGATCTTCAGTAAAAAATGAAGGCGTGTAGGTAAGTTCCGGGGCAGCTTTGCACCCTTGCAAAATACCCGATAAGGCCGATGCTGACACAGCCGCGCCCATCAGCAGGGCTGTTTTGCGGAGTGC
>JBEBJH010000027.1:0-29548 GCA_040079965.1 Cyclobacteriaceae bacterium | reverse complement strand
CGGAGCTGGAATATTGGGCTATTACATTGGCAAGACTTTCTCAAAGACACCCTTTTATCAAAACCGGATTCGTGAAAAATATTTAAAGCAGTATGAAAAGAGTCTGAAAAAATTTGGCGGCTATTTAGTTTTTGTTGGAGCTGTCACCCCCGTACCTTTTTCTGCTACCTGTATGCTGGCTGGTTCAGTGAATATGAACTTTAAAAATTTCCTATTGATCTGCATCACCCGCATAGTTCGCTTTGCAGCCTATGGGTGGATGGTATGGAGTGTGCCCGAGTGGTTTAGTTGATAGTAGCAAAGAGGCTCCCAGTACTTTTTGAGAGCCTCATAAAATTTAACCCAGCAAAAATTCTCAGACTGGCTTCTTGATTGGACAAGTGTTTAGCCCTACAATTGCATATAGCGGGCAGAAGCTTACCAGGCTTGTAAGTAAAAAGACAGCTCCTAATATTACCAACACCAGTCCTAATGTTCCGGGTACTGTTCCTGTAAAATAGAGTGCTGAAAAAACTGCTGCTAGAATTACTCTGATTATCCGGTCGGCACTTCCCATGTTCTTTTTCATAATTGTATTTTTTTAGTTGATGGTTTCTTTAATGATCCACACCAGTGCATAAACGATTCCCAAACAGAGGATGCATACGATAAAAAGTTTGAGAGACTTGCTCATTTCCTGGTTAGCGATTCAAAATTAGATTCATGAGCATCTTAAACTGGTGACCATAGTCACCACGGGCGAGAGGAAGTCGTAACTGACTGATTTACAGGAATAAAAAGTCAAAGTAATTCAATGCCATTATCTGCTTGCCGGATTTTTCCCTCCTTTTCAAGCTTTTTTAGCACCCGGGTTATTACTTCACGGGATGTACCTAACTCCAACGCTATTTCACGATGCCGCAGACCAAGGATACGGGTTGATTTGACCCGGCTTTTTTCTTTCAGATAATCGAAGATGCGTGAGTCAAGCTTTTGAAAAATGAGCTGATTTAATGTATCAATCAATTCTGAATAACGCGTGTTGTATAAATCGTAAAACAGATTATTTAGCCTGGGAAATTGTTGAATCCATTGCTCCACACTTCGCGAAGGAAGCAGGAGTAATTTGGTAGGTTCTTCCGTAACGGCAAAAATTTTACTGGGCTGATTTTTTATGCCGGCCAGGAAAGACATTACACAACTTTCGCTTGGCTCGATATAGTAAAGTAGTAATTCTCTTTCTTCATTACGGGTGTATACTTTGATCAATCCTTCCAGTACCATAGGGATCATGGTTACATGTTGTCCTTCTTGTAAAATTTCGGTATGAGCTGCTACATCTTTAAGAACTCCTTCGGTGGCGAAAGCTTCTTGCAAATCCAGCCCGATGTGCGGCAAGTACTTTTTTACTAAACTCAAATCGACCATGGCACAAGGTAGCCAGAAAACTTCTTACGGTTTTAGAATCAATTTTTCCTTCACAGACTTATCGATTTTTTCACGACTGAAAAAAACCGGAAAGTGTTGATCGTTGGCCCAGCGCTCGAAAAGATTTTTATAGAAACTACTCTCCGGATTTCCGCTTTGCCCTGGAGCATTGGTGAACCAGGTATTATCCCAATCGGTTACATCGGCCACAATCCGAAATGTTGCCCCATGTGTTTGATTGTCCGTATTGCTGGTAACACCGGGTGTTGACCCAGAGCCGCCTCGGGGAAGAGGTCCACATTCTAAAACCTTACGTAGCGAATCATTCACTGCATTACTTAGGGGATGTTTAATAAGTACATGATGATAGACTGGTTGGCCATACTGCCATTGATTAAGATCATCGCCTAATTTTTTATGAAGGTTTTGAATGGCCTCTTCAAGGCTGGCGAGGAAAAATGAATCGCGCTCTTTTTGCTTACGTGTCTGTATCCATCGGATGGTACTTTTCAGGGAAACCGTTTTAATTACTTCCCGACCTCGTTCAGGTACAATAAATGGATAAGCGCTTTCCAAAATTTTCTTTTCCCATGCTGAATAGATGCCAGCCGGAATGGAATTCTTATCCATTACAAAATCCCAACTCAAAAGCATCTCGCGTAGCTTTTCCACTTCTGCATCTTTTGATTTAACTGTCTTTAAGTAGGGAACAAGTTGACGGGCAGGGTTGGAAAGATAATCGAACTGTAATCGTTTCATATCATCAACGGAATGTTTGGGTTTGCTTGTCAGGACTTCACTAATGCGGTTGGCGCGGCTACTATCAGCCCACTCCCATCCCACTGAATTTCTAAAGGCGTAGTCCGAAGAAACTAAATTTTCATTGGCCGTAACCCAGAATCCTTTTTCAGGATTGAAGACGTTTGGCAATGATTTGATTGGAAGAAATCCATCCCATTCGTACCGGCCATCACCAGGTACAGGCACTAAGCCATCCCAATTTTTTCGAATCGGGGCAATGCCTACGGTTTGCCAGCCAATGTTTCCTTCCTTATCGGCCCAGATCATATTTTCACCAGGAATGTGACTATACGAACACGCTTCACGAAACTCTTCCCAGGTTTTGGCACCATTCATTCGCAAACATGCCATATACGGAGCGCCTCCAGGTTCCATCCACGCTGCCCGCACAGCATACGCCTTATTTCTTTTTGCATCTACAAAGGTTACGGGCCCATGTCGGGTGAATTTATTTTCTACAAAAACATCGGCAGCTCCTTTCACGTGAATGGTATCTTTAATGGTCTTCATTTCCTCCCAACCGTCTTTGTATTTGTACTGATTCAGATTTTTTGGATTTAATTCATAGACCATGAGATCTTCACCATCAATGTCAAAAATGGTAAGGCCCCAGGCACCAAACTCATTGTGGCCAATCGAAACGCCCGGTATGGTTGGCTCGCCACCGCCCACTACATTCCAACCGGGTGCGTTAAGATGCACCATATAGCGCAGTGATGGAGCTGAAAGTGCACGATGAGGATCATTGGCCAACATAGGGAAACCCGTTTCTGATTTTGAACCACTCACAATCCAGTTGTTGCTGCCTATGGATCGCTGTTCAGAAGAAATCATTTCCTGATAATCTTGTTGGTCGAGTTGGGCTACGTGTTGATAGTGATTAAGATCTGGATTTGCTGAAGCAATTAAATCTTCGGGTATGAACGTTACCGGTTTGCGAAAGGCATCATAGAGCTCGATAATATTTTCAAATAATCCTTGCTGATCAATCGCAGCATCCAACTCCAAACGAGGTTGGCCCGGCTCAAAGACTTTAATTTTCTTAACCTCATTGACTCCCAACAGAGAAACGGCTCTTGCCGTTGAAACCTCATCGGGTAAATTACCCAACAAACCCTGGTGTCTGGAGATAACGAGATCGGGCGTCCATCGGCCTGCTTTTATTCCCAGCAATTGAAATTCGAGTGGTAAGAGTTTGGGATCTTTTTCAGTTTCCGTTACGTAAGCATTAATGCCATCTGTGAAAGCGGTAATAATAGCTTCCCCACGTGGATGATAATGATTGAGTTCTTTTTTCAGATCTCCCCTGAATTTGAAAAGACGTACCCCGATGTCGCGCTTCAATTCTTTTTCGCCCATGATTTCTGCTATGGTGCCGCTGGCTTGCCTGCGCCACAATTCAAATTGAAAGAGCCGGTCTTTGGCAGCACTATACCCTTGGGCGAAGAAAAGATCATGCTCGGTTTGGGCATAGATATGGTTGATGCCAGTTGAGTCGCGAAGTATTTCGACAGGCTTTTCAAGACCAGGCGTAGAAAGTTCATTTCCCGAATTGTCGGATTCTTTACAGGAAACCAAGAAGAATAACGAAAGCAGGAATAGGTTTTTCATTTTATCGGATTGATAAATGAAATCTAATTCGTTTACGGAAGAAGTTAAGAGAGAAAGTGATGAGCGGAGTTAATTAATGGCCACAGATTCACAGAATATAATCGGAGAATCTGTGGCTTGTGACTCTATGAAGCAGCAATCTTACCTACCGCATCAATAAACCGGTCAAGGTCTTTGGTGGTAGTGTACACGTGTGGAGTAACCCGCACGGCATTTACATTTTCCCACTTGATGGAAACGGTGTGAATCCCATAGTCACTCATTAATTTTGTTGAGATGTCGCCTACATCCATTCCATCAATGCTAAAGGTGCCCAGCGCACAGGAATATTCAGGCTTCAATGAGATATGAAGTTTAACTCTCGGATTTTTTGTAACGGCATCGCACCAATAACGCTTCAGATAATGCAGGCGTTCCTGTTTACGCTTTCCTCCGATGGCATTATGAAAATCAATTGCCTGCCCTATTGCTTGCTCAGGCGCGAATGACCGTGTGCCCAAGGCTTCAAACTTTCTAATGTCCGGACTCAACGGTTTATCGTTCGGAAAGATGGGCCACGTTTTTTCGATCAGGGGTTTGCGCACGTACATCAGTCCGGTGCCGAAAGGCGCGCATAACCACTTATGCAAACTGGTGCCAAAGTAATCGCAGTTCAGATCTGAAATTTTATAGTCGACATGGGCAAATGAGTGAGCAGCATCGACAATGGTAATGATGCCGCGCTTACGGGCTTCTGCGCATAATTTGGCAGCCGGTAAGATTTGACCTGTCCACGTAATTAAATGCGTGATGTGCCAGATTTTAGTTTTACTGGTAGTGGCATCAACATACGCTTTGATTACGACATCATCGTTTTCAACAGGCAGGGTGAGATTAATCCAATTGATTTTTACACCTTCCCGTTGTTCTCGTTGCTTCCAGGCGTGAATCATGTTGGGGTAATCCTGCTTGGTCATTACAATCTCATCGCCCCGTTTCATGTCGATGCCCCACGTAAAGGTGCCGAGTGCTTCGGTCGTGTTGCGATTGATGGCGAGTTCCTCATGACTTACTCCGGCCAGGTCGGCCAGCTTTCTGCGCAGGGGTTCGCGGCCGCGATCTAAAATTTGCCACATGTAATACGTAGGTGCTTCGTTGCTTAAATGGTAATACCTATCCACGGCATCCTGTACCACTTTTGGTTGCGGACTTACCCCACCATTGTTGAGATTAAGAAGATTAGGGCTTACGGTATAGGCCTGTGCCATGCGAGCCCACAGATCTTCATCGCCAGCGGCATCCAGCGGAGAAAGTTTGTTCAGTGAGAACAAGGCATCCGAGATGTCTTCAGAAATAGCCTGACTTACGAAAGGAGTAAGAGAAAGTGTGCCAGCACCAATCACTTTTTGAAAGAACGATCTGCGGGTTGTCATCATTACATGGGTTTACTTAAAGGAATAAGTTGGAATGTAGAAGTTTTACTTCTGAATTCATAGCCATAATAAATCGGAGGTCGGATGGTTAGTTGAATGGAAATTGAAGAACTTGTTGCTTCAGCCATAAAGCAGAATAGGATTAAATTATCAAGAGTAATACAAAAGAAATATAGGCATTGCTTATATTAGGATGGTGGCAGTAACTTGGCCGGGACAATTTGGACAACCATTTACAATGAAAGTGTTAAGTTTTATTTTCTTTAATCCGTTGACAAATGCCTACTTAACCAACGACACAATTTTAAGTTTCAACTCCAATAAAAGATTTCTATCAATGGTACTAGAACTCCTTTATTTTCTTTCAGTTTTTATACCTCTTTTACTTCCATTTTTCATTTGGTCTCAGATGAATCAAGATATTGACGTGGGGCAACAAGTAACAAATGATTTTACGACTTCAGACCTAATAATTTTTATTCCAACAAGCTTACTGCACATCGGACTATTCAATAAAGATTTCTTTAGCGGACAAAGCGTGGTACACAGATTACTAGGTTATCAAATTATAAACACTAAGACATTGAAACCCGCGGACAGACTAAGATGTATGTTAAGAAATATAACGGCACCGCTTTGGATGATTGAAGGTATAGTTACACTATTTAGTCCCAATAGACGGCTTGGTGACATTATTGCGGGGACCAGAATTGTGGACGTGGACAAAAGTGACCCAAAATTAATTTTAAAGGACATCTACTATACAAAATACAATGGGTTGACAGTACTCACCTTAGTTTTACCAGTACTAATCCTGTGGACACTAACAGCATTGAAAGAGATATTGTGGTAAGGCCAAGCAGCTGCCAACAAAATGCATGTGCCATAGTGCTGGTTCAGTGTTGCATCATAGTTTAGTTTCGGTTCGTGGGACAGAGCGCAGCAGGTCGCTAAAGCCATTCTTCCTCATTTGGCTTTAGCTCCTATATCGTACTACGTCACATGCACCAACATTGCCATCAACTCACCTTATCCAGCAACCTCAGTTTAGTTGCCTTCCACGCAGTAGTAGCCACTACAGTCAATGTCATGCAGCCACCAAAAATTATTGAGGGCACTACGCCCATCAACTTCGCGGCTATGCCAGATTCCAGCATCCCGATTTCATTCGAGGAGCCAATAAAAATACTATTCACTGCAGAAACGCGGCCTTTCATATTTTCAGGAGTGAGCGTGTGAATCAAGGTGCTGCGCACAATCACACTCACACAATCGAACATGCCGCTTAAAATGAGGATGCCCATCGACAGCCAGAAGCTGGTTGATAAACTGAAACCGATCATGCAAAGTCCAAACCCGGCCACGCACCACAATAAAATTTTTCCAATATTTTTTTTAATGGGATTATGTGTAATGTAAACCGCCATGGCCACCGCGCCAATGGCTGGTGCGGATCGCAGAAAGCCAAGACCTACCGTGCCCACATGAAGGATTTCATCGGCAAAGATTGGCAGCAATGCCACGGCTCCACCGAAGAGCACCGCAAACAAGTCGAGGGAAATAGCGCTGAGGATAATTTGATTGTTAAAGACAAACTTGATACCCGCCTTTATTTTTCCCCAGATTCCCTGCTCTTCACTTACCGGTGGCAGCTTCCTGTTTGGAATGGAGAGATAACAAAACAATGCTGTAACTACTAAAAAAGCATCGGCAGTATAGGCAGCAGTAATTCCAAAAAAACCATAAATCAATCCGCCAATCATGGGGCCGCCCACAGAAGCGCTTTCCCAAATCGTGCTGTTCCATGTAATCGCATTTTGATACAAGGACCGGTCAACTAACTGCGGCATAAAAGAAAAATTGGCCGGGGATAAAAACCCACGCGCAATGCCGCTAACAAAAATGACTGCATAAATAGGGAAGGTGCTGTTCGCTAAAAGAAACGCCCCGAGGTTAGTAGTGAAATAAAGCAAGGCCGCAGAGCACAATGCCAGCAAACCAACGCAAGCCAAAATAATTTTCTTGCGCTCAACGATATCAGCAAGATGACCGGCATAAAGTGAAACGGTTATTGCCGGGACAGCTTCGGCTAAACCAATCAAACCAAGTGAAAGGGGATCTTTGGTTAATTCATAAATCTGCCACCCCACGACAACACCCTGTATCTGAATTGCCAACGTGATGAAAAGCCGGGAGAGAATGAATAACCGGAAATCACGAACCTGTAAAGCTGCGTAAGGATCAGATTTAATCATAAATCTTTACCGCAAAGACGCTGAGTTATCTCTTTTGAAAGTGTATTAAGTACGTCCTTATTCATTGCGCCTTAGGTCTCTGCGGTGAATTATTAAGACAAAATTTTGTCGATAGCCGCGATGGCTTTCTGCTGCCGCGTTGCCCGATCGCCATTAATCTCAACAAAAGGAACCCCTGTATTCACAACTTCTTTTTTATGAATGTTCCATAGGTCTTCGCGCTTATCGGGATGTTCGCGCAACGGATCAGCAATCCACGGCACATCAATGTAGCAAAGCAGGTATAGGTCGTAGGTGCGTGTGCTTATCTGTCTCAGGATTTCCGCATCACATTTGCCGTATTTATAATCACTCCAGATTTTGATGTTAATCAGATTGGTGTCGCAGATCATTACACGGTTGGAATCGCGCAGCCATTCATCTTCCATACGCAATTGGCCATGTCCTATTTTGATCAGGTCATGTTCCTGATAAGTGCGCCCCAATTTGTTCAGATAAGCCCTGGCATACTCCTCTATCCAACAGGTTGAATAATGAGTTGCCAGAAATCGGGAGAGTTCAGTTTTGCCTGTGCACTCTGGGCCAGTAACGCATACTTTCTTAATTATGGGCAAGGCCTCTTTGGAAACGAACATGGAGCTTACTTTTATGCCAAATTAGCTATTTATATGCTAACTGGTAGGTGAAACAGCAAGTTAGGTTTCGCCAATCGGCTTGGGATAATTATCTTTCGATTAAATCATTCTTTTCGTGAAGCGCAGAAAAGCATTAAAAAAGATAGGTGTAGGTATTTCAGCAGGGTTATGGATGCCCGGATTATTGGCATCCTGCAAAAAGGATGACCCGGGGCCTGAGGTTCAATATGATGGCACTGTGGTCATTATTGGGGCCGGTGCTGCCGGCTTATATGCTGCCGATATTTTGCATGCAAAAGGCATAAAGGTTATTATTCTTGAAGCAAGTAACCAACTGGGAGGCCGGGTTCGGTCGCTGAGAAATCAAACCGAAATTCTGGTGCAAACTGCAGCCGATTTTCCTGTGGAGTTGGGCGCAGAAATTGTGTATGGGACAACCTCTTCCTTTGGTAAAATCATAAAGAATTATAATCTCACTCAAATTGATCTGACTACGCAAGCCACCGATCAATACATTTTGGATAACACGGCCAAATCAAAAACCGATTGGGGAAGTGATCCGGATTTAAATGCGGTCTTAAATTTTGTTTCGGGTTTAAAAACCTATGGTGGTGGCGATGTTTCCATGAAGCAAGCCGCTGGGGTAAGTACACGCGGTGATGCATTACTCAATTCTATGGCTGGTAATTATTATGGATCATTGAGTGATAAAGTAGGAGCGAAGGGGGTTGGGAATGCATTGGCATTAATGGAACACGACAACAAACCATATCTTATTAAAACCAATCCGCTACAGGATATAATCACCTCACGCTTTAGTCAGATTGTAACCAAGATACAATTGAATGTTGTAGTGAAGTCGATAAACTATGCAGGCGAAAAAATTATCATCACGGATAAAGACGGAAACCAGATTGAAGCCGATAAAGTGATTGTTACTAGTTCGCTGGGCGTATTGAAAAGCGGTGCCATTGCTTTCAGTCCCGGACTGCCTTCAACTAAAGTCACGTCAATGAACAAGCTGGCGATGGATCATTCCATACGCATTGTAATTGATTTCAAGAAGAATTTTTGGGGCGAAGGCTCAGGCTACATCTGGGGCGGAACAACAGGACCTTTATATTTTAACACCGGGGTGGCAAGAAGTGAATTTTACAGAACACTTTCCATTACGGTTAATGGTCCAAAGGCTCAGGAGCTATCGGCTCTTGGCGAAGGCGCACTTGATGCCGTGCTTGCCGAACTGGATGCCGTGTATAATGGTCAGGCTTCTTTGTTAATTCGTAAAACACTCATTCTTGATGTGAACGGGAATATTATTGAAGGAGATCGGGTTTGGTTTGTAGCAGATTGGGGGAAAGAAGAGTTCTTCAAAGGAGGCGCTTCATACCTGCCACCAGGCGCGACTATGGATGATCGGGTTAGTCTGTCGGCTCCCATTAATGAAAAAATCTTTTTTGCTGGCGAAGCCACCGATGTGAAAGGCGATGCCGGTACTGTAAATGGCGCTTTGAATTCTGCAGAGCGCGCTACCGAAGAATTAATTACTTCGATTACATCAGCCTAATTCAAATTCAGGTTTAGATTTCGAACACCGGCAGCCCAGTACAAGGTAGCTTTCATCTTCTCATATTCGGCTTTCAGTTTCAATAGCTTCGATTGCGCTTGAATTAGTTTTTCCTGTTGCACATTGATCTTAAAAAGATCGCTTTCTCCGTTTTCGAGATTAAGCAATTCACCAGTAAGCAGGCGTTCATAATTCAATACCACTGCGTTTTGTTGCTCCAAAATGTTATTTGTATTGACCAGTTGATTATAGGTTATATTGATCTGGTTAACGATTTCCCGTTCAGTTTGCGAACGTTCATATTCCGTGCCCCGTATTTTTATTTTTGTTTGTGCCAGTTTGGCTCTTTCTTTTCTGATCAGTATAGGCATGGCAAAGTCAAGTCCGAATTTATAGTCGTTTAAAAAGGTAAAAGATTGAAAATCCCCGGTCGGTGTTATTGGCTGGTTTAGAAAATTATAACTCAGATCAAGTTTTGGTTTCAAATATTCGGCAGCGAGTTTTCGCTCTACGTCCAGTTGATTGAGCTTTACAGATAACTTGGTAAGCTCCGGGTGATTTTGCCTTGCTTGAATGGTTAAGTCTTCCAGGGTTTGAATAGAAAGTAACTCGCCATCATTTTGAATTAGAAGAGGGGCTACGGTTCCCGATAATTGCAGCGGATTGCCTTCATTATCCCACAGGTAATTAGAAACTTTTATCCCTGAATTCAGAAATTCAAGATAGGCTTCTTGCCTTTCAACTAATCGTTGCTGCATCGTAATTTTAGCTTGTACAGTATCCATTGCAGAAGCTTCGCCAAATGTGCTGTTCAGCTTCACGCGCCTGAATATTTCTTTTGCAATGGCAGAATTCTGTACCATAAGCCGGTAATTGTAATAGGCGTAATACCATTGCCAGTAATCTTTGGCGGCATCCAGTAAAATTTTATTGATCAGCTTTACTTGCTCGGCTTCGGCCATTTGTGTGAATAGCTTTGCCTGTTGTACGGCAGCTCTTCGGTCATCCGTGAATAGACCACGACCCAGGGGAAGCGAAATGCCAGTAAAGAGTTGTCGATTATTATCCTCGTCAGGAAGAGAGTTTTCAGAATCCAGGTAGGTACCTGTATTTCGTTCAATACCTATTTTAGGATCGATGGGAAACCAAATAGGCACAGTAAAAGAGGCAATCCATTTGTTATAATATTCTTTGTCATCAAATTCCTTCACATTGAGCCGTGTCTCAAGCTTTGGATCGAACGCACCACGCGCGAGGCGTACTTCCTGTCGAGCCATATCGCCAAGCAACCGGGTTTGCTTTACAAGCGGATGAAATTCCAGCATGGAGGCGTACACATTTTCCAGGCTAAAGGCTGTAACTGTATCGGGTAAAATGAACAGCGAATCAAGAGCGTTTTGGGCAACGGTCATATGCACAGTTATACAAAACAATATGAGGGTACTCAGTTTTTTCATTTTGCTTTGCTTGTCGTGATTTTATTTTGATCATCCTTTTTCTCATCCATTTCTTCAAAGGGTTCTTCATACAGGCTTGGTGGAAAGCCATTAAGTTGGCGCCAGATTTCATACCATACGGGTACGCTATCCAGCATCACCCATCCCTGGGTGCCAGAACCATTTCGAATTTGTTTTGGCCAGGCATCATCATTTTTATCGGGCACAACCAAAATCCTGAATTCACCTGGCTTGGTATTTACATAGTCGATCACTTCAACGAGGCCTCCAAACGACCCAACCGAAACACTCGGCCAGCCGCTGAATTGCAATGCCGGAAATCCATCAAATTCAATTCGTACTCTTCTGCCTTTGCTGATCAAGGGTACATCCATAGCTTTCACATACATTTCCACAGCCACATCATCCGACTGGGGCATAATAGTACATACCGGGTCGCCTTCTTTAATCGTTTCTCCAATTCCGGCTTGAGTAGCTTTTACCACATACCCGTTTTGAGGTGCCAGAATGAAATATTGCTGACTTCGGATTTCCATATTGACCAACTCATTGCGCAGCTTCGCCAGGTCGGCTTGTGTATCAAATTGCTCAGCCAAGGTGTTGTTAAGGTCCGATTCGGCTTTGTTGATTTTATCGAGATACTCGGCCTGCACGCGATCAATTTCTATTTCAGCATTTACAAAGTCAGCTTCTGCACCCTGGTATTTGTATTCGATATCCTGAAACTTGGTGAGAGGAATGTTTCCGGCCTCAAATAACTTTTTGTTCCGTTCATATTGATTTTTTGCGTTGCTAAACCTTACTCGTTCGGCTTCAAGTTTGGCTTTCGCCTGATTCGTTTTCGTGCGCATACCCGCTTCCAGAGCGGTAATCTGTTTGCGCAGTGATTGAGCTTTCAGATCTTTTGAGTTCAAGCTTTTTTCTTTTGAGGCAATTACTTCGCGCAAGCGAACCAGGAACTGCGGATCAAAATATTTTTCTTTCACTTCGCTTACAATCGCAATGGTATCTCCTTTATTAACAAGTTGGCCTTCCCTTACTTTCCATTTTTGAATACGACCTGCTATTATGGTTTCAATAGTTTGTGGCCGATTGCTGGGGGATAGCGCGGTAACTTTTCCGTTTCCACGAATATTTTGCTGCCAGGGAAGAAAAAGTACAATCAGAAAGATGACTCCAATACCCATGAGCCAGCGTGCAAGAATTTTTCCAGCCTGGGGTGTATCAAGTGAGCGCAGAGAATAAAGCCTGTCCTGCGGCATCATCTTTTCAACTGACTTTGATGAAATCTTTAACATGGCTTTAAGATTATATGTCTTTTAGAAATTCTTTTGTTGTGAGTTCCTCCATCGTTCCTTCTGTGAGAATCGTTCCTTCTCCCATTATAATCACACGATCGCAGGCACTCATGATTATAGGATCTTTGGAAACCAATATCACGGTGCACGGGTTTTTTGAATTTATTATGCAACTCAACAATTCAAGTTTATCCGGTTTTGCAAGAGTTATAAAGAAATCATTCAACACAAGAAGTTTGGGTCTTTTGGCAAGGCACCGTGCCAGAATAATCTTGTGAATAACGGTTTTGGATAAACCTTTTCCACCGCTAAGTATCGGTGTTTCCAATCCTTTAGGCATAGCATTGATTGTATCACTAAGACCTACCTGCTCCAACGCATGGATTGCATCATGTACCGTAGTACTGATTTTTCCCAGGGTAATGTTTTCGAGCAGCGTTCCATCAAACAGATCTTCCTGCGAAATATTTTTTGCTACCTGATCGCGTAAGTGAGTTATATCAAGATCGCGCAACGAATAATTATTAATTGAAACAACGCCTTCGTAATCGCTGTAAAGCCCTGTTAAAATATTCATCAGGGTAGTTTTACCCGAATTGCCAGGTCCAGTAATGCAAACCTTTTCTCCGGCTTTAATTTCCAGGTCAATTCCTTTTAGTGCATAGTACCCGGAAAGGCCATATTTATATTTCAGATTTTTAGTGCGTAGATGAAAGCCTTTTGATTGTATTGCCGGAAAATCAAGGCCACCTACTTTTTCAATGGGCAAATCTGTAACCTGTGCTACTTTATCCACGGCAGCAAGAAGATCGTACACAACATCCATGTACATAATTATTTTTTCTACCGCATTTAGTATTAAGATGATTACGATTTCGGAGGCCACGAATTGGCCCAGTGTTATCTGACGATCCACTACGAGCAGAGTACCCATAATTAATAACCCTCCGGTGATCAGCGCTTTGAAAAGAACAATGAATGAAAATTGTGTTACCAACACCCGAAAATGTACTTTCCGGTTTTTCAGGTAGTTATTTACATTGTAGTCCGTCTTGCGGATCGGTAGATCGGTACTACCTGCCAGTTTAAACGAATGTAATGCCCGTGCCAGTTCTTCCAGCCAGTGAGCTACCTTGTATTTATATTTTGACTCTTCAATAGAAGAGCTCAAACCGGCAGGGCCTGTCAGGTAGAAAATCAGAGCAAGCGTAGTTAATAGAATGAGACCGAAGAATACAAAGAAGGGGTGATAAAGAGATATCAGTAACAGGCCGAATAGAATTTGAATGGTGGCGGAAGAAAGATCAATCAATAACTTGGGCAGCCCTTTTTGAATGGTGATGATGTCGAAGAACCGGTTTACTAGTTCAGGAGCATAATTTCCTTGTATCGATTCCATTCGAATGCGTGGAATTCGAAAAGCAAATTCAAGCGATGCTTTGGTAAATATTCTGCGCTGCAAAAATTCAACTAAACTGATCTGTACAACCTGCAGGCCTCCGCTTAGAACTACCCCTATGATCACCAATGCAATAAGCACATACACAGAGCTGAAGAAGACCCCGCCCGAAATTAATTCAACCGTAGTTTGAATGCCTAACGGTATGATCAGGCCGATCATTCCGATAATAATAGCATAGAACAGGATGTAAAAGATTTCTTTTTTTTCAGTTCCAAGTAATTTAAATAGCCGCTTAACGGGGTTCGGTTTTTGGCCATCCTTCACATCCATGCTTACGGGGCTCTCATAGGCAAAAATGGCAAAGAATTCAATCTCACCTTTCTCACTAGCAAGCAGAGGTAAGTTTGTAACGGAAGAAACTACCGAGTTGGAATCTCCTGTTTGACCAATGTTAATGACATCTGTTTTGTTCTTCGAAACAGAAGTGAGTAGCACAGGAGTTATGTGATCTTCTTTAATAAAAGCGAGAACAGGCGTCTTCTGGTTACTGAAGAATTCATAAAAGGATTCCCGATCAAGATGATATTCCATGAACAGAATTCTCATTTTATTACCGGCTTCAATAATATCGCGTTTAAATTCGTTCAGATCATCTTCCTGATACGTGCGTTGATTTGCTTCAACATGATGCAAATCTTCCGTTGAGTAATCATGCTTAAGCACAAAAGCAACCTCACGCAAGCTGCGTACTATCTGATCGTTGTTTAACATGGTTGTTACGATTTGCTTTGAACTGAATTAAGTAGCAGCGTACCTAAAAAGGTTTCCAGTCTATTATACCGATCGGTCTCTATACCGATATTGGTAAGACTGGGAAGATGATCAGCAAAAAAGATTTGCTGTTTGGAGGTTAATAGTAACGTGCTAATCAATGCGTGAGGAAAGGGATAAGCAGGATTTACCTCGGTAACCCAGCCAGCAATTTTTTTGCATAGAGATTTAAAGCCGCCAAACAAACCTTCTTTGTTATCACTGTCAACCTGTTTGGTAAGGTACGTCTTATCAAGCTCGGCAATAACAATTCTATAGAGAGCTTCTTCATTTATAAATTCAAACGTACTGTCGTATTGTTTCTCTTCTGCAATAACCCGTATGCATACCCTTAGTTTTTCTTTCGGATCAGCCAGATTGTTAGTGAACATATCGATACGATATTCAAGCCAGTTCCAATACCAGCCCACCAGGTATAGCAATAGCCGGTGCTTGTTTTCGAAATAGCGATAGATCGAAGCCTCGGTAGAATCGATTTCTTCAGCTAGTTTTTTGAAGTTGAATTGCTCAAAACCAAGACGGTCAATGAGATCAACGCTAACCTGAATGATTTTTTGACCCAATTCTGTGTGTTGTGGGTCACGCAGATACAAATGGGGATTTAACTTGAATGTAAGTGCTGGCATAATCAGAAATGATAGTAATACTATTATAACTGATAGTAACCATAAAATGTTTCGTAACGAGCAAAAAAAAAAGTGGGATAACCCACTTTTTACTACTTTTTTGAGGATTTTATCACATTTAAAGCTCTGTAATGGGCTGCACGAAATCCGTTACTTTAAACTTCCCGCTATTTTTCAGGGTTCCAAAACCCCCCTGTACGTCCACAAGATTCCGATATCCACGGGCCCTGAGAATGGAAACAAAAATCATTGATCGGTAGCCCCCGGCACAATGCACATAGTAGGTATTGTTCTTTCTTAGCTGATGAAAGGTCTCATTGATATAATCGAGAGGCAGGCTTTCGGCATTTTCGATGTGCTCGGATTGATACTCGCTGGCTTTGCGGCTATCTAATAATACTGCATTAGGTTCTTTAAGAGCCTCGACTAGTTGGTTAACATCGAGAGACAAAATACCATCTGTTTCTTTTCCGGCTTTCTTCCATGCTTCCAATCCTCCTTTTAAATATCCGATAGCATTGTCGTACCCTACACGAGCCAGGCGTGTGATTACTTCTTCTTCCTTTCCCGGTTCTGCAACGATAAGCAACGATTGATTTACATCGGGGATTAATGTTCCAACCCAGGGAGCAAATGTTCCACTGATTCCGATATTAATAGATCCGGGAATAAACTCTTTCGCAAAAATTTCTGCATTCCGTGTATCAATGATTAGCGCATCGGTTTCATTGGCAGCAACCTCAAATGCATCTACACTTAATGCCTGGGTGCCCTGTTTAAGAACTTTATCGAAACTGGAATATCCCTCTCTATTCATTCTGACATTCTGGGGGAAATAAACAGGAGGTTTGGTCAACCCCTCAGTAACTTCTTTTATAAATTGATCTTTACTGATAGCCCGCAAAGCGTAGTTTGTTTTTTTCTGATGCCCCAACGTATCACTCGTTTCTTGCGACATTTTTTTTCCACAGGCCGAGCCGGCACCGTGGGCGGGATAAACAATAACATCATCGTTCAAAGGAATTATTTTATTCTGAAGTGAATCATATAAATGCCCTGCCAAATCAGTTAATGTGAGATCCGATTTTTGTGCGAGGTCGGGCCGTCCGACATCCCCAATGAAAAGAGTGTCGCCCGAAAATAATGCTGTTTCTTTCCCTTTTTCATCAACTAGTAAATAGCACGCTGACTCCATCGTATGACCTGGCGTGTGAAGCACTTTCAGTGTAACATTTCCTAACGCGAGTACTTCCCCATCATAAGCCACGTGAGCTTTAAAAGAGGGCTCGGCACCAGGACCAAACACAATAGTGGCTCCCGTTTCCTTTTCTAAATCAAGGTGGCCCGAAACAAAGTCGGCATGAAAATGCGTTTCTAAAACATATTTGATTTTAGCATTATTTCGTTTTGCTTTTTCAAGGTATGGATGTACTTCCCGTAGGGGATCAACAATGGCAACTTCCCCGTTTGATTCAATATAATAGGCGCCATGAGCCAGGCAGCCAGTATAAATTTGTTCGATTTTCATAGATAAATATTTTGGTTGCCAAAATTACCTATGTTAGTTAACCAAAACAGTGACATTCGTCAGGTTTGGCAAATGGAGCTATTTATTTTTTAGAGTTTGCCGAAATCAACAATGAATGATCCGGAATATTTCTTTTTTACTTCGTTGTGAAAGTTTTCTGCTTTTTCGCGATTCGGGAATGGACCGATGATAAGGCTATAAAACTTTACCCCATTTAAAATCTTTACCTGAACCGTCACTTTCTTTTTATAAGATCCTTTCAGATTTTCAGTTAGCCGCAGCAGATTTACCAATTCCTGATAGGTGCCTATCTGAACACCAAAGCCTTTTGGCTTGAAGCTTGAAATCTCGAAATCGTAATATTCGTTTTCATCAACCGCAACATTGTCGATTGCGACCGGTTGCGATTTTGATTTACCATCTCCGGCATCTACTACATCTAGTTTTACGTCAGCTATTCCAAGATTAATAAATCCAAGTTTTTCAGCGGCTGATCGGGAGAGATCGATAATGCGGCCATCAACATATGGGCCGCGGTCATTAATAACAACTTCTACACTCTCATTATTGGCCAGGTTAGTCACTCTTACTTTGGTGCCGAAGGGTAACGATTTATGAGCCGCTGTGAGTTTAGAGTGTTTGTATTTTTCTCCACTGGCGGTTGGCAAACCTTCAAATTTATCCGCATAAAAGGAGGCTTTTCCTGTTTGCGTTTGTGCAATGGCCAAACCATAAAGACACACCATGAAAATGAGTAATCCGGTTTTTTTCATGAAACAAAGTTAAGAGGCTTTGCCTAAATATGAATTTCCACATTGGTTAATCACCCAATTAGGTTAACTTTGCCCGGCAAATAATGAATCCTAATCATATTATTTGCCATGGCCCACGATCCGTCCAAATTCCTTTTTGAAGCACTCACCTACGATGATGTGCTTCTGGTTCCTGCCTACAGTGACGTTTTACCACGCGAAACCAGTACAGCAGGCTATTTAACCAAGAATATCAAACTTAATATTCCTCTGATTTCTGCTGCCATGGATACGGTAACGGAAGCACAATTGGCAATCAGCATGGCGCTGGAGGGTGGCCTTGGATTTATACATAAAAACATGACAATTGCCGAGCAGGCCGAACAAGTGCGGAAAGTGAAACGATCCCAGAGTGGAATGATCCTGGATCCCATTACCCTGCGTGTAAATTCTACCGTTCGTGATGCCGAGAAAATCATGCGCGAACATAAAATTGGCGGCATTCCGGTGATTGACGAAAATGGAAAGTTAGTAGGTATCATTACCAATCGTGATCTGCGTTTTCAAAAGGACATGAACAGGCCGATCGAAGAGATTATGACGAAGGAGAATCTCATCACAGCTCCTGAAGGCATCACACTTGCCAAAGCCGAAATTCTTCTTCAGAACTATAAAATAGAAAAACTTCCGATTGTGAGTAAGCGAGGAAAGCTAACGGGACTGGTCACGTACAAGGACATTCTAAAGAAAAAGAATAAACCCAACGCCTGTCATGATGAGTTTGGGCGATTGAGAGTTGGTGCCGCTGTTGGTGTTACTCCGGATATTTTAGAACGTATTGAAGCTTTAAGAAATTCTGGTGTGGATGTTATCAGCATAGATACAGCACATGGCCATTCCATTTATGTTATCAAAGCAGCAAAACAGGTAAAGAAGAAATTTCCAGAATTGGAATTGATTGTAGGAAACATTGCAACGGGAGAAGCGGCCAAAGCATTGGCGAAAGCCGGAGCGGATGCTGTAAAAGTTGGTGTAGGCCCTGGCAGCATTTGCACTACGCGAATTGTTGCAGGTATTGGCTTGCCGCAACTCTCCGCTGTTTACGAATCCGCGAAAGCGCTGAAAGGCTCTGATGTAAAAATTATTGCTGATGGCGGGATTCGTTTCTCCGGTGACATCACAAAAGCACTGGCAGCCGGAGCCGACAGTGTAATGATTGGATCATTATTGGCCGGTACGGAAGAAGCCCCTGGTGAAATGATTATTTACGAGGGAAGAAAATTCAAGTCCTATCGCGGCATGGGTTCAATGGAAGCAATGGACGATGGCTCGAAGGATCGCTACTTTCAGGATGCAGAAGATGACATTAAAAAACTGGTACCAGAAGGCATCTCCGGCCGCGTTCCATTTAAGGGATCGGTAGCCGAAGTACTCTATCAGTTAGTAGGCGGATTGAAAGCGGGAATGGGTTACTGTGGTGCAAAAAATCTTGAGAAACTTAAGTCAGCTAAGTTTGTGAAGATTACTGCAGCAGGTGTACATGAGAGCCATCCACATGATGTTACTATTACGCGGGAAGCGCCAAATTATAGCAGGAAGTAGTTACAACAAATGTGGATTTCTGTATATTAGAGATTCTGTTTTTGGTAGTTCTATGAAAAATCTTTTTTTAGTACTTCTTCTGTCAATTTGTACGATCCAGATCGCCTCAGCTCAACTCTGGACAGAAAATTTTGATTCCTATGCTGATGGTGTAACATCAGGTACTGCAGGAGGTAGTGTAGGAGGTAATTGGAGTTCTACAGTTCCCGGAGGTGGCACTTTCGAAAAAGGATCAACTCTTGGCGAGCGTTTCTATTCTTACCAAACAGGGGGTGAAGGAGTTTGGACAACCAGCCCAATAAATACTTCGGGAACCGGGCGAGCACTAATAGAAATGAATGTCTTTGGTCTTCTTGTTGGCGCGGGTGATTACATTCGTTGCTATTATAAAGTAGACTCCGGGCCCGAAATTCTTTTCTTTGAACAAGTTGGGGGACTCCTGAATTTTTCTCTAACAGGCTCCGCGATAATAACAGGAAGCTCACTTGAGATTGTCATCAGATCAGATGTTGATGGGATTCTTACATCATTTTCCTTTGATGATGTGGTTGTAACGGCAGTTAATACCCTTTATTCAAGAAAGTCGGGCAATTGGAATGACGGAACGATTGGTAATGCAACATGGTCTGCAGCCAGCCTGGGAGGGATTTCCTGTGATTGCACTCCCTTAACAACGGACTACCTTATTATAGGCAATAGTAATACAGTTGACATAAATGTTGCCGCCACTGCAGGAGGTATTGAAGTTCAGAATACGGGGGTTTTGAGATGGACTTCTGTAAACGACCTCAATGTTGACCGTGGGATTTTACAAGTTAACCTTGGGGGGTCAATAAATAGAAACGGACAGGCAGGCGTGCAAATTGACTTCGATCGGGGGATTGTAAATTCTATGATTGTTAATGGAACCATCACTACCGAAGACATAGAGATAACCGCAGCAAATGCTTCTCTTAATATTACTGGTAGTGGCTCAATTAGTCTGATAGATGATTTTAGAATTATTGAAGATGATATAGTCGTAACCAATGATTTAACCGGAACCTTTACCATCGGTGATGACCTTGTGTTTGACCAACCTGGCGATGTTGCTTCTGACGATTCTGAGTTTATAAATAATCAAAACTTAACCATTACGTCAGATATTGTAGTTGGTGCAAATAATGATGATGACAATATTTTTACAAACTCAGCGGGAGCTATACTGAATGTGGTGACAATCAACCCAACGGACGCAGATTTTGATTTCCTTAACTCGGGCACTGTTAATCAGTCAGGCGATTTCTCCAATATTGCTGCGGGAGATACAAATATTGATAATTTAGGATCTGGTACCTGGAACTGGAACTTTGTTCAGGCTGCATTTGATGCTGATCTAACAACTGTTTTAAATTGCACAGCAACAGGTAATAATTTTAATTATGGTGCGGCAGGTAATCAACGAATCATTCCAGTCAGTTATCATCATCTTAGTCTAACTAATTCTGGCGCAAAGGACTCGAATAATACAACCTTCTCAGTTGCTGGAAACTGGACGGTGAGTGGTGCCACGTTTACTGAAGGGACCGGAACTATTACCTTGAATGGAGCAGGCACCACAGTTCAAACCATAAGCAATTCTGCTGGCGAAACATTCAATATTCTAATTATAAACAACACATCGACTGCCAACATAATTTTCAGTAATGCAGTAACGGTTTCCAATACCCTTACTATGACCTCGGGGATTGTTAACTTAAGTAATACTACGTTTACATTAGGAAGCAGTGGAGTAGCTTCTGATCTTAACCGTACAGCCAGCACCACAACTAATTGGATGTATGGGGGGAGTTTCAGGCGTTTTTGGCCAACAGGACAGACCCCTTCTCCAACTGCTGGTAATCTGTATGGGTTGTTTCCGCTTGGTCATTCTACAGCCTCCTCATATCGTCCTGTTGCAATCACTGCTGGTTCAAACATTACCGCGACTGGTTCTGTCACTTTTAACCATGTGAATGCCTCAAGTGTAACGGATTTAAGTCCCTTATACGATGATGACCCAACGGCTGGTGTAATAAATATTGTTCGTAAGCATAACGCACAATTTATTGGTTCTACCTCTGGTATTGTTGGCGGTACCAATTATACAATCAGCGTTACTATGACAAATCTGCTCGCAGGCACAGCATCTGATATTCGACTGGCAGTTTCGAACGGAGCTACAACCGTAACAAATGTTGGCGCGCATGTTGCCAATTCAGGTACTGCACCAAGCCCGGTTGTAGGTCGTAGTGGCCTGACTGTGGCGAACCTAACAAACGATTTTAGGATTACCACCATCAATTCAACAAACACACCACTTCCTATTGAACTATTAGATTTTAATGCAAAGCAGGTTGATTCTCAAGTCGTATTGAACTGGTCAACGGCTTCGGAACTCAATAATGACTTCTTTACCATTGAAAGATTGAATGAAGAAGATTCCTTTAGTGAAGTTGTAAGAGTAAAAGGAAGTGGAACCATTAATGAGAGCCGATCCTATCAAGTTTATGATCGTACTCCCAAAGCTGGCAAAAACTACTACCGTCTAAAGCAAACCGATTTTGATGGTCAGTTTTCTTATTCGAAAATTGTGATGGTGGATTTCAATGAAATTGGTGAGGCCGTTAACCTTTATCCGAACCCGGTAAATCAGAAAACACTTACCATTGAGGTGAAACAACTTAAGTCAGGCCAGCAGGTTCCGCTACAAATCACGTCAATGCTTGGAGTTCAGACTTTTTCGGCTTTTTATAATGCGGATTCGGCCGGAAGAATTAGAGTGAGCATACAAGTTGACCAATGGTCTCTGGGCTTATATCTGGTGCAAATTGGTATGGATACCCCAGTTCTGAGAAAAATCGTCATAGAGTAAGAACTAATTTCAAACCATTTGATCATTTCCTATTATTGTAAAGCCAATTCTATCGATTGGCTTCTTTTTTAACCATTTGTGCTGAAATCTAAGGCGATTATACGACTGGCATTTCTGGGCTCTATCATAGCCTGGCTGATCCTCGTATTTTCTGACATCATGGTTTTGTTCAGCGACATGAAGGGTTTGCCACCTGGAGTTCCCGTTTGGCTGCCTCGTGTAATGCTGGACTTATTCATAATCTGTCTCTTCTATTACTACAAGTATCGCGTGGAGAGGGATGAAGGTCTGAACTTCACCGATTTACTATGGAAGGTATTTGCCACCGGCCTTATTGCAACGGTTGTTTCGCTGGTTTTCCGATTGGGCTCATCATTGCTCGGCACTACGAAACTCGTTTCAAATATTTTATTTACGGATTTCATCTACCAGATTAACCTGGCATTATTCATCAGCTTTTTGCTGGCTGCCTACACCTCCTGGAAACGCCTCATTTTATATCAGAAATCAAAATGGCTGATTCGCACCTGGATCATATTCGAGTTCTGCCTTTTTATAGTGCTTATCTACGACAGCCTTCAGATATCCATCCCGGAAACGGCTACCACCCTTATTCTTGTGGTTATCGGTCTGCTTGTTATCGTGCTGTCAGCAAACATGCGATGGGTGGCCTACCTTAATTTTAAGCAAAAGTGGACCTGCCTGCTGCTTCTGCTTTTAACATTCTTTTACCTCGGTTATTTTATTTACACGGTTAGCAGGCTTTCCGAATCAATAAGTACTGAGTCTCCTGCATTTCTGGATTTTAATAGTCATATTTTTAATTTGTGTTTGTTGGTTTTTGTGGTGGTGTATAGCAACTTTTCCTTTTTAGTAATTCTTTTCAATCTGCCAACTTCATCGGTATTCGAACAAAAGCTGGAAGAAGTCATAAACTTTCAAAGAATCAGCCAATCCATTCAGACGGAGCAAAACGAGGAAAGTGTTTATAATATCCTGCTTGAAAGTTCTGTTAGTTCAGTCTTTGCGGATGCGGCATGGCTCGAAATTCAGAGTGCCAATGATGGAAATAAGTTGTTCACCTACAAAATTACTGAGCGTGAGTCTAAAGATATTCGCGATCACTTGAAAAGTCATAATATCAAAGGCGCACTGGAGCAAAGCAGCGATCGCACAAGAAATCTTTCTAAACATCTCGCTTCGCTTAAGGGGGCGCGGTTTCGTTCTTTGTTATCCTTTCCTATTACTGTTAAAGGCGAAACTATTGGAACACTTGCGTTGCTTAAAGAATTGCCCGAAGGATTCAATAAGGAAATGACTCGCATTGTATCAGCCTTTGCCAACCAGGCTGGTATTTCTATTGAGAATTTTCGATTGATGGAAGAAGCATTCCAGACGGAACGCTACAAAGAGGAGCTCAAGATTGCTAAGACGGTGCAAAAGAGTTTGCTCCCCACGTCTCTGGAAGCAGGTCCCGATTTCGAAATTTCTGCTTTCGCGGAATCAGCCGATGAAGTGGGCGGTGATTATTATGATACTCTGCGCATCAACGATCATCAGGTTGCACTAATCATCGCTGATGTTTCGGGGAAAGGGACTACCGCTGCCTTCCACATGTCGCAAATGAAAGGAATCTTCCATAGTCTGGCACAGCAGGAACTAGACCCGAAGGAATTTATGGAGCGGGCCAATCGAGCTTTGGTGTTTTGCCTTGAGCGCGGTTCATTCATTTCGGCAACATACTTTGTCGTGGATTCAAAAACGAAGACCATCCGGTATTCAAGAGCGGGCCATTGCCCCGTATTGTACTTCAAGGCCAGTGCGGGCAGCACGGAATTTTTGAAAGATAAAGGCACCGCTTTAGGGATGGTGCGCAGCAGAGACTACTGCAAATTTGTAGAGACAAATGAAATCCTATACGCACCTGGCGACATCATGGTATTATATACCGATGGCATAACCGAGGCTAAAAATCAAAAGGGTGAAGAGTTCGATTATCCCCGGTTGGAAGCTGCGCTTAAAGAGGTAACTGAAAAAAGTTCCCAGGAAATTGAAAAACATATTATTCAGAGGCTCTATGAATTTTCAGGATCCTCTGAGATTAACGATGATTATACGTCTATGACAATAAAGTTCAAATGACTGGGAGAACATTAAAAATTTTAAACCGTTTAACTAACTGAAACATGGTTCACATCAAACGACTACAGGAGGATGGGGCAGACATAATCTCGGTAATTGGAGAAATTGATGCAAGCTCTTCTATTGAATTGGACCTCACCATTGCCAAGAGTCTGGGAGAAGGGTTTAGAAAAATTCTCGTGGATTGCAGCGCCTTAGAGTACATTTCTTCCGCTGGTTTGGGGGTTTTTATGTCATATATCGAAGAGATGAAAGACAAAAATGTACCCTTGGTGTTGTTTGGTATGAAAGAGAAAGTTGCTAATACATTCAGTATTCTTGGTTTAGCGGATTTACTCTGCATCAGGAATACAAAACAGGAAGCAAAGAAGCTGGCAGATGAGCTATCAGTTTAACATAGGGTGCAGCCTTAGCAATCTGAAGGGCATACGAGAGTTTATCAGAAACTCCCTGAAGGACCAGAATGTGCCTGAGATTGAAATGAGTGCCATTGTTTTGGCATTGGATGAAATGTGTTCCAACCTGATGATTCATGCACATCATTGTAATCCCGATCATTTGCTTGAACTTCATGTGGATATCCCGACCCGGGGAAAATTCATTTTTGAGATAATTGATGACGGCTCTGTATTTGATATCAATGAATTTCATGAGCCGGAACTGGATAATCTTGTACATCAAAAGAGAAAAGGAGGCCTTGGTATTCGCCTGGTAAAAGCTATTATGGATAATGTTGAATACCTGAAGCGAAATGATAAAAATGTGTGCCGCTTGACCAAGCAAATCAAGATGGATTGACATACACCCAGCTTGCTTCCTCCTGAATTTCCAGCTAAAAACCCTATTTTTGCAATCCATTATTTGAAGAAGCAGTAGTTTATGAGAAGTAACTTTCTGGTCCTGGTTTTTTGCCTTCTGTTTTCATCGTCTTTTGCGCAGACCAGGGAATTACCCAGGTCTTTGCCGCTTTTTACGGTTGGGGAGACAACAGTTTCAACAGATGAGTTTCTTTATACATACCGCAAGAACCATCAAAGCAATTCGGATGACTTCACTGAAAAGAATGTAAATGAATATTTAGACCTCTTCATCAATTTTAAATTGAAGGTGGCCGAGGCTCACACACGCGGTTTGGACACTACAGCTAAATTCAATGCTGAATTCAAGACCTACCGCGAAGAATTAAAGAAACCCTATAGAACTGAACCCGATGCGTTGGATAAACTTACTCAGGAAACCTACCAGCATTTAACGGAAGAAATAAGAGCAGTCCACATTCTTGTCATGATGAAGCCTGATGCAATGCCTGCCGATACCCTGGCTGCGTATCAGAAAATCTCCGAAATAAAAAAAAGAGTGGATGGTGGAGAGGATTTTGAAAAATTAGCGCGGGAACTTTCTGAAGATCCTTCCGCTAAATACAATGGTGGTGACCTTGGATATTTTACAGCCCTACAGATGGTTTATCCATTTGAAGAGGCAGCCTATAGCACACCCATTGGAGGATTGTCACCCATAGTTCGAACTCGCTTTGGGTATCATTTGATTAAAGTAAAGGATCGCAAGCCAACCAGCGGTGAAGTGGAGGTATCGCATATTTTAATGCGCACAGGTACCGGCAATGATGCCAAAATAAAAAGCACCGCATTTTCTGTTTACGATCAGTTGAAAGGTGGACGAAACTGGGATGAGGTGTGTAAGGAGTATTCAGAAGATGCAAACACAAAGGAGACTGGTGGCCGACTAAAAGCTTTTGGTGTTGGTGCTTTGGCTTCTGTTCCTGGATTTGATGAGATGGCGTTTTCGTTGCAACAGCCCGGTGAGATTTCGGACCCGTTTCAATCTTCGATTGGATGGCATATCATCCGCCTCGAAAAAAAAATCCCATTGCCTACGTATAAGGAAATGGAGCCTTCATTAAAGCGCAGGGTAAGCCGGGATGAGCGACTGCAATTATCACAACAGGCGTTGAGTGCCAAGCGAAAAAAAGAGTACTTGTTTACGGAAGATAAAGACGCCAGGCAAAGTATGATAGCGATGGCCGATTCCACACTTATACGCGGATTATGGAAGTACAAGGAACCGAAAGAAAAATTGAATCAAAGATTATTCTCCATCCAAAACATTCCGACACTGATTTCAGATTTTGTTGCTTATGTTAAAACAAATCAGAAGGTGACTAATATGACTCCTTCAACTTTTATGAATCAACTTTATGAAAACCTGGTGGATGAGAAAATTCAAATTGCCGAGGAAGAAGATTTAAAAAAGAAATATCCCGAATACAACAGCCTTCTTACAGAGTATCGGGAAGGTATTTTGTTATTCGAAATTATGGAGACTGAAGTGTGGAACAAAGCTTCTGCTGACACGATAGGACAGAGAAATTATTACCAGAAGAATAAAAATACTTATCAGGCTGGGGATCGCATTGAGGCCCGGATTTTTACGACTCAGGATAAAGCGACCAGGGAAGAAATCAGTGGTAAAATAAATAAGGGCGAAACTTTGACAGAAGCAGATCTGAAGAAGTTTAAATCAATTCAGAATTTTCGAACTTATGAAAGGAAGGAAAACAAGATAATTGACCGGATTAACTGGTCAACGGGTCTGCATGAAACAGAATCGGACGGACTGTTCTATCTTGTGGAAGTAAAGCGATTAGTTCCACCAGGTATTCGCAGTTTTGATGAGGCTCGTGCGCAGGTGATTTCTGATTTTCAGGATTACCTGGAGAAAAATTGGGTCCGTCTACTTCGGGAAAAATATCACGTGAAGATCAATAATAAGGGTAAGAAATTCGTTTTAGCAGAGCTAACAAAAAAATGAGATTTCTAAATTCGGGTTTACGAGCAAGTGGAGCAAAAGCAATAATTGTGTTGTTAAGTCTCTTCCTTTTTAATTGCGAATTTATACGGATGAAGAAGGAGAAAGCGGAGGAGGAAAATGTTCGTAAAGTAGTGGCCAGGGTACATAATTCATTTTTGTATCAAGATGAGTTGATTGGCATAATCCCAACAGGCACAACTACCGAAGACAGCGTAGCCCGTGTAACCGCCTATGTGAATAGCTGGATCCGCAAGCAACTCGTGATTAACGAGGCGATGAAGAACATCGACATTAACGAAGCTGAGGTGGAAAGAAAAGTGTTAGATTATCGTTATAGCCTGATTGGCTATGAATATCAGAATTATTACATAAAGCAAAATCTTGACGACAGCGTAACTGACAAAGAGATTGAAGCCTACTACAAAGAACGACTCGATAATTTTATTCTAAAGCAGAATATTATTCAGGGTACCTATATCAAGGTACCTAAGGAAGCTCCCCGGACTAAGCGCATCAAAGAGTTGATGTATTCAAAGAAGGAGAAGGAAGTGGATGAACTTAAATCGTATTGTTTGAGTTTTTCAGCAGCATATCACTTAGCTGATTCCTCATGGATTGAGTTTGATAAGTTGGCAGTTAACTCACCTCTAGCCGAGATACCTAACAAAATTCAATTTCTGAGGAGTTATAATTATTACGAGACAAGCGATGAGGAGTTTTTGTATTTCCTCAAAATTGATGCTTACAAAATTTCAGATAACGTATCCCCGCTGGAATTCGTAAAAGAGGACATCAAAAACATTATATTAAATAAAAGAAAAGTTGAACTTGCGAGAAAATTGGAAGACGATGTGTATGAAAATGCTGCTAAAAGAAAGGATTTTGAGGTTTTTAACCAATAGCTTACTTGGTGGGCTCATCTTTTTTGTGTTTCCGGCAGGCGCTCAGGACACAGGCTTTGTTGTGGATAAGATCATTGCCAAGGTAGATAATTACATAGTCTTAAAATCAGAACTCGAGCTAGGCTATCAAGCTTACCTATCAGAAGGAAACCCAGCCTCTGATGAAGCCCGTTGTGAAATGTTTAACCGACTGATATTGAATAAACTGATGGTGGCAAAGGCTGAGATTGACTCCGTTGTTGTTTTGGATGTAGAAGTAGATGGCAATACGGAGCAAAGGATGGCCATGATTCTACAGAATTCAGGAAACTCACCGGAACAATTGGAGAGAGTTTATGGCAAAACAATGGAACAAATCAAACTTGAATTGCGCGACCAAATTCGGGAACAATTGATAGCGCGTGAAATGACATCGCGCATTACAAAAGACATCACTGTAACACCTGCAGAAATCAAGAAATTTTATAACAAGATTCCTCAGGATAGTTTGCCATTTTATTCATCGGATGTGGAGGTAGCACAAATAGTCAGAGTTGCTAAAGTCAGTACAACGCAAGAAGAGGAGGCAAGAAGAAAATTGTTGGATTTACGCGAGCGGATCTTAAAAGGTGAAAGTTTTGCTGAGCTTGCTATGAAAAATTCTGAAGACCCGACAGCACAATATAATGGTGGAGACCTGGGGTATGTAGGACGCGGTGCGATGGTGCCGCAATTTGAAGCCATGGCCTTCAAATTGAAAGTGGGTGAAATCTCGCAACCCTTTAAATCTCAGTTTGGATTTCATATTTTACAATTGCTTGACCGGAGAGGCAACGAATATCACTCAAGGCATATCTTGATTTCAGCAGTACCCTCTAAGGAGGATATTACCCAAGCTGAAACGTACCTTGACAGCCTTCGCGGGAAAATCATCGAAGACAAATTGAATTTTGAACAGATAGCCAAGGAATATTCAGACGATGAAATGACCAAGGGTATGGGTGGCTTCTTTACCGATGGAGATGGATCGACTAAGATTTCCATGCGTGATATCGATCCGGTGGTTTACCTGAATATTGATACCATGAAAGTTGGCAATATTTCTAAGCCACTTCAGTACAGAACCGATGATGGCAAGGATGCGGTTCGAATACTTTATTTTAAGAAGAAACTACCCCCTCATGCAGCTAACCTTAAGGACGACTGGAATCGCATCCAATCTGCTGCGTTGGCAGAGAAAAAAGATAAGACTCTTGATAAGTGGTTTGCAAAAGCCCGACAGGACGTCTTTATAAATATTGATCCTACCTATAATTACTGTAAAATCCTGGAGTAGTGCCGTTGGTGTACTTCTTTCCATTAGGCACCACATAAAACTTGTATCTTTCGTTAAACTTAAAGTATGGCTCAGAATTTTTCTAATGACGTTGAGGCTGCAGATGCCCTGAAGGAGGCATATCAAAAACTGAAAAATGAAATTGCCAAGGTGGTTGTAGGGCAGGATGACGTTGTGAAACTTGTTCTTACTGGTATTTTTTGTCAAGGTCACTCCCTGCTTGTGGGTGTGCCTGGTCTTGCCAAAACCCTTTTGGTGCAAACAATCGCCACATCTCTTGATC
>JBEBJH010000267.1:0-5942 GCA_040079965.1 Cyclobacteriaceae bacterium | reverse complement strand
AGTGGCATCCACTGTAGTATAAGCCGCATCAGCTGAACAGGTGTTGATTAAACTTGAAACATCTGTGGCTCCTTCATAAAAATTATTTCCTACCACATCATTCAAACACAATTTAAAGGTGCCCCGGTAACCCGTGCCCGTTAAGTTATCCACCGAAATGTAATAAACCACACCCGGGGTCAACCCGTAGTAATCTACTTCCAGGTCGGTGTACAGACCATTGCGGTTTATTGATATAAGTTCTGTAGTGCCATTGGTCGCCCACATGGCCAGGTAAGGATATTGAAGTGTGCCTTCTGGAGCACCTGTCTTCAATTGTACTTTCATATAATTCGTGGTGGCCGTAAACTTGAACCAACGATTGTAATTCGGGCCGCTGTCCCATGCAGCACCTTTATTCTTATCCGCAGTTGCGTCAACCGTTGTATAGGCCGCATCGGCTGAACAGGTGTTGATTAAACCTGATACATCAGTGGCTCCTTCATAAAAATTATTCCCAACAACATCATTCAAACATAACTTGAACGTGCCGCGGTAACCCGTGCCTGTCAGATTATCAACAGAGATATAATAGACTACACCCGGAGTTAAACCATAATAATCTACTTCAAGATCAGTATACTGCCCATTACGGTTTACTGACGTGATTTCGGTAGTACCATTGGTGGCCCACATCGCCAGGTAAGGATATTGCATGGTGCCTTCGCTACCACCGGTCTTCAACTGTACTTTCATGTACGCAGTAGTAGCAGTGAACTTAAACCAACGGTTGTAATTCGGGCCGCTATCCCATGCAGCACCTTTGTTCTTATCAGCAGTTGCATCCACTGTTGTGAAGGCTGCATCTGCAGAACAGCTGTTGATTAGACTCGTTACGTCTGTCGCGCCTTCATAAAAATTATAGTCTACAACATCACTTAAGCACAGCTTGAACGTGCCCCGGTAGCCTGTGCCTGTCAGGTTATCAACCGAGATGTAATAAACCACACCCGGGGTCAACCCGTAATAATCTACCTCCAGATCGGTATACTGACCATTGCGGTTTACTGATGTAAGTTCCGTAGTACCATTCGTTGCCCACATCGCCACGTAAGGATATTGCATCGTGCCTTCGCTACCACCGGTCTTCAACTGTACTTTCATGTACGCGGTAGTAGCAGTGAACTTAAACCAACGGTTGTAATTCGGGCCACTATCCCATGCAGCACCTTTGTTCTTATCAGCAGTTGCATCCACTGTAGTGTAGGCAGCATCGGCTGAACAGGTGTTAATTAAACCTGAAACATCGGTCGCACCTTCGTAAAAATTATTCCCAACCACATCATTCAAACACAACTTGAATGTGCCCCGGTAGCCTACGCCAGTTAAGTTATCAACTGAAATGTAATAAACCACACCCGGGGTCAAACCGTAATAATCTACTTCCAGGTCGGTATACTGCCCATTGCGGTTTACCGAAGTAAGTTCGGTAGTTCCATTGGTCGCCCACATGGCCAGGTAGGGATATTGAAGTGTGCCCTCCGGAGCCCCCGTCTTCAATTGTACTTTCATGTAATTTGTGGTGGCTGTGAACTTAAACCACACGTTGTAATTCGGGCCACTATCCCAGTTGGCTCCTTTATTATTATCTGCTGTCGCGTTTAACGTTGTAAATGCTCCGTCTGCTGAACATAGATTTATTATGGAGGATACGTCAATAGCTGCGGCATAATTATTATTGGCTGGCTGTGCCCATGAAACAAGGCAACCCAGTAAAAAAACAGTGAGCAGTAAAATCCTTTTCATGGCATTAAAACCCAAAAAATGAAATTGTTAAAGGGTTAATCCTGCAAATGTAGTGAATGTGACCAAAATCTTACCTAAAAAGCACATTTGAAAAATGTGCAAAATTAGAAAGTGTAAACTCACTTATCCATTAAAGTATAATTCAGATTTTGTCTTTAAATGTGTAGGGCAACCGAAAATGACTTTATCATTCTAATTTTATAATTTACTTAATGAATAGTTCAAATCGCTCCGTTTTACTCATTGATGACGAAGAAAATCTTCGCTCTCTCATGACGCGCATCATTGAGTTGGAGGGCTTTAAAGTAGTGCAGTCAAAAGATGCCAGGCATGGACTTAAATGCCTGGAACAGGAAGATGTAAATGTTGTAATTACGGATGTCCGCTTGCCGGATGCAAATGGCGTAGAACTTACCCTAAAGATCAAAGAAAAATATCCGGCTATAGAAGTAATCGTACTTACTGCATTTGGTACAATTGAAGATGGTGTAACTGCAATCAAAAATGGCGCGTTCGATTACCTTACTAAAGGAGATCATCAACAAAAACTATTGCCGCTTCTTAATAAAGCCTACGAAAAGGCGGCCCTCCAACAAAAGGTTAAACAATTGGAAGGCAAGCTATCAAAACAATATGGCTTCGAGCAGGTGATTGGAAAATCTAAAGCCATCCTACATGTGATTGAATTGGCAAGAAAAGTTGCGGCTACCGAAAATACCATATTATTAAGTGGTGAAACGGGTACAGGTAAGGAAGTCTTTGCCAATGCGATTCACTATGAAAGCAAACGAAAGGCTAAGCCCTTTGTGGCTTTCAATTGCAGTGCCATTGCCAAAGACTTATTAGAAAGCGAACTCTTTGGACACACTTCGGGAGCTTTTACTGGTGCATTTAAAGATAAGCGCGGATTGTTGGAGGAGGCACAGGGTGGCACCTTATTTTTAGATGAGATTGGGGAATTGAACATTGAGCTACAGGCTAAATTGTTACGTACATTGGAAAACGGAGAATACTACAGGGTGGGCGATTCCAAAATTCGCAAAACCGATGTCCGATTCATTGCGGCTACCAATCGTCAACTGCAAAAAGAAATAGAAGCCGGGCATTTTCGTAGCGACCTATATTACAGGTTATCTGTTTTTGAGATACCCTTACCTGCTTTACGGGAACGGAAAGAAGACATCGCACTTCTTACAAACTATTTCATCCAAAAAGCCTCCGCTAAAAACAATAAACGAATCGATGGTTATGAAGATCGATTCACAGCCTTACTGGAACAACATCATTGGAAAGGAAACATCCGGGAGTTAAAAAATGTAATTGAACGCTGTGTTATCCTTTCAGACGAAGCTGAATTAAAAGCTAGCCTTTTACCTTACGACTTCAATATGAGTGAGGTAAACGATGACTCACTCACCCTGGCCGATTCAGAAAAACAGCATATCCAAAAAGTGCTTGCCCTCACCCAGGGAAACAAAACCAAAGCTGCAAAATTGCTTGACATCGGACTCACTACACTCTATCAAAAAATTAAGGATTACAATCTATAAGTAACCTCCTTTCTGGTCTTCCATTTCCGAAATGGACCCTTCTGTTTCCGAAGGGTTTAAAATTCTCAATTTTCCCTTTCCGGTGATAATCTGACAGTTAGCTAAACTGGTTCAATTCTGGCATTTCCGCACGAGCAATACTGGCATCTATGTAAATGAGTCATACACAGAAACGATGCATGTCATAGTTTGAAATATGAATTGAGAATAAACTTACTAACACTTAAATGAAATAATATGATTGGAATACTAATGATCCTGATCGGACTTGGATGTTTTGCCTTGCTTTTTAAAGCCATCGATTTTTTTGAAAAAATATAACTATGATGATTGCACTACTAATAATTTCTGTCGCTGTGTTTGTCTATCTGGTTTACGCCTTGCTTAAACCTGAAAAATTCTAAACCACACTGTACTATGAATACTGAAATCTTTGGAGTCGTTGTACTCTTTATTGTGACAGTACTACTGGCCATACCACTTGGCAATTACTGTGTAAAAGTTTTTAAAGGCGAAAAAACATGGCTGGATTTTCTTGCTCCTGTAGAGAAGTTGATCTTTAAATTCAGTGGCATTAATCCTGACGCAGATATGGACTGGAAGCAGAACATGAAAGCCATGCTTTGGCTTAATGCCATTTTCTTTCTGTGGGCGATGATCATTTTACTGACACAAAGCCTGCATCCGTTTTGGAACCCGGATGGAATTGTTTCTATGGAACCCACGACTGCATTTAATACAGCCATTAGTTTCATGACCAACACCAACCTACAACACTACAGTGGAGAAACGGGTGCCAGCTACTTCACACAATTACTTGTTTTTTGCTTTTTGCAATTTGTAAGCGCTGCAACCGGCATTGCTGTGATGGCATTACTTTTTAAAGGAATTGTGCAACGACAAGCAACTTCATTAGGAAATTTCTATGCGCTGTTTTTAAAAAGTGCTACACGCATTCTATTGCCCATCTCGGTTGTAGTGGCTATTGTATTGGTTATTCAAGGCATGCCCTCTACGTTTGAAGGTGCGGCACAGGTGATAACACTGGAAGGAGACACCGTTAATGTGGCGCGCGGTCCGGTTGCACCCATGGTAACGATCAAACAACTCGGCACCAATGGTGGTGGTTATTTCGGGCCTAACTCAACCCATCCTTTTGAGAACCCAACCTATCTCACCAACATGATAGAAAATGCAATTATTCTTTTAATCCCTATTGCGCTTGTCTTTGCTTTCGGATTTTATATCAAAAAGCCAAAAGTTGGATACCACTTCTTTGGTGCAATGACCGTCATCTTCATAAGCTTTGTTGCCATTTCTGTTTACTTCGAAATGAACGGCAACCCCATGATTACACGCATGGGAATCGATAATTCGCTGGGCAACATGGAAGGAAAAGAAATACGATTTGGAACTGCAGCAAGTTCTATGTGGGGCGTGTCGACCACTTCCACGTCCAATGGTTCTGTAAACTCCATGCACGACAGTCATACGCCCATCTCGGGTGGAATTTTCATTCTGGATATGATGATTAATGCCATCTATGGCGGTGTGGGCGTTGGCTTTATAAACTTCTTTGTGTTTGTCGTGATAGCCGTATTTATCTCAGGACTAATGGTAGGTCGCACTCCTGAATTATTTGGAAAAAAAATTGAAGCGAAGGAGGTTAAGATTGCTGCACTGGTAGCCATCGCCCATCCTTTTTTCATATTAGTGAGCACGGCCATTTCATCTCACCTCATTGCAAAAAATCCTGATCTGGGTTGGTTGGCCAATCCATCTTTTCATGGATTTAGTGAAATGCTTTATGAATTCACTTCAGCTGCCGCCAACAATGGCTCCGGCTTTGAAGGCCTCGGTGATGCTACTCCATTCTGGAATATCATGTGCGGGGTAGTCATGATCCTGGGGCGGTTCATTCCGATCATCGGCCCAATCGCTATAGCCGGATCACTGGCTTCTAAAAAATACATACCGGAAAGCGCAGGAACATTGAAAATAGATAGCGTAGCATTTATAGCCGTGTTGTTATCGGTGATTATCATCATTGCTGCGCTATCATTCTTCCCTGCATTGGCCCTTGGACCATTGGCGGAATACTTCTCTTTATAAAGACCAAAAGACTTTAATCATATGAGTACTAAAAAATCAATTCGCTTATTCGAACCTGCCTTGGTATCAGCCGCTATCAAACAGTCTTTTGTAAAATTGAATCCACGGATCATGGTTAAAAATCCGGTCATGTTTTGTGTAGAGATCGGAACGTTCATCATGTTGTTCGTAACGGTTTACTCCTTTACAAATACTGATCAGGGATCTCCGGCATACAACGTGGCTATTTTCATTATCCTACTGCTTACCCTCCTGTTTGCCAACTTTGCCGAAGCCATTGCCGAAGCGCGTGGCAAAGCACAAGCCGATTCGCTTCGCAAAACACGTGAAGAAACTCCTGCTAAAGTCTGGCTGGATGGAAAAGTGGTTTCCAAAAGTTCATCTTCACTAATGAAGGGAGATATTTTTATCTGTGAAGCTGGTGATTTAATTCCCTCGGATGGAGAAATTATAGAAGGCATTGCAACCGTAGATGAGAGTGCTACTGTCTCTTAT
>JBEBJH010000266.1:0-5970 GCA_040079965.1 Cyclobacteriaceae bacterium | reverse complement strand
CATATCGCCTCTCAAAATGTTAGCTGCCACCATCCCAGCAAAGTTCACGGGATCTTTCGCACTGCCGAATGGCGGTGCATAGCAAAGTTCTGTTTCTTCCAGGTCGTAAACAGTAGCGCCCATTTGGAGCAATGCGGCAAACGTACTAATGCGTTTATCGACATTATCTTTTCCCAATGCCTGTGCACCCAAAAGTTTTCCATCTGATTTACGGAATATAACTTTCATAGCAATGGGCATTGCACCTGGATAATACCCGGCATGTGAATTAGGGTAGATATATATTTTTTCGTAATCCTTATCGCCAAGGCGAATCAATGTTTTTTCACTTACTCCTGTCCAGGCAACCGCGGCACCAAACAACCCAACGATGGAGGTGCCTTGAGTTCCTCTGAATTTTGATTTACGCCCGGCAATAACGTCTGCTGCGATTCTGCCCTGGCGGTTAGCCGGACCAGCCAACGCAATATGGCTCCATTCACCCGTCACAAAATCTTTTACTTCAATGGCATCGCCAACAGCGAAAATATCCGGATTACTGGTTATCATTTGATCGTTGACGCGAATACCGCCACGTTGTCCCAATTCCAATCCGGCAGTTTTTGCCAGTGTAGTATCTGGTTTTACACCTAACGCAAGGATTACTAAATTAGCAGAGTACTTTTTGCCGGATTTGGTCTCTACTTCAAGTGCACCATTCTCAGCTTTCTTGAAACCGGCAACGCCATCTCCGAGGACCAACTTCACGCCATGCTCCATCAAATAGGATTCTACAATTTGTGCATGTTCTTTATCAATCGGTGGTAATACCTGATCCAGCATTTCTACAAGGGTCACCTCAAATCCTCGATGCACCAGATTCTCCACCATCTCCAATCCAATAAAACCTCCGCCCACTACTACCGCTTTTGTCTTTGGCCTGATCGTTTGAAATCCTGAGTAGCGATACATTCCAGCGAGGAAAGGATTTCCTTTTTCGATCCACTCGTTGATCGCCCGGGCATCGGGAACTGTTCGCACGTGAAAAATACCGGGCAGGTCAATGCCTGGAAGTGGAGGACGAACGGATACAGCACCTGGAGAGAGCACCAGTTTATCATAGGGGTGAGCAGTAACCTCTCCCGTTTTTACATCGCGTAACTTAATTTTTTTTTCCTTTGGTAAAATTTCAATAGCCTCACAATTGGTGCGCACCTCAATATTAAACTGCTCCCGGAACAATTGTTCCGTGGCGACCAGCAGACTTGATTCTTTTTCAATGACACCCCCTACATGGTAAGGCAGACCGCAGTTGGCATACGATACATAAGGTCCTTTTTCGACCATCATAATTTCTGCGGTCTCATTCAATCTACGGAGGCGTGCTGCACACGATGCACCACCAGCCACTCCACCTACAATGATTACTTTCATGTAATAGTTAATTTATGTTTGGAATAGTTATTTTTCATTTTCTTCAGCATCCATAATCGATTTCATTTTGCTGGATAACTGCTTCATATTTTATTGTGTGTTATATTTCTCTTTGACTCGAAGTGTTCGCTTTGTCGTGAAAATCCAATGGCTCCGATGAACGCATCCTTCTGAACAATCCATCGCGATCACTGTCGAAGTGATAAAGTTTGGCCACGGTAATTCTTTTCGCGAGCAAGCTGCAAACCAGACTCGCGAGGAAAGCACCTGCCATCGGGCCAATCCAATAGATCCACCCATCCTGCCATTGTCCTGAAACAACAGCCGGCCCTAAACTACGCGCTGGATTCGTACTGGTTCCCGAAATGGAAGCTTCCAGCGGAATCATAATGGCGTAGAGAATTGGAAAGATGGCTGGAGTGAAGGGACGGGTTTTTCTAAAACCTATGAACACCAACAGGCATGTAATCATAACAAATGTGGTCACAATTTCACCCATCAACGCAGTCGTTGTTGAATAGCCTACACCCGGCACAGTGGCACCGAATGCAATACTTTCACCCATCTTGCCCCAGATCAACAATGGTAATGAACCGACAATTCCACCCAACAATTGAGCTACCACATAGATGATCGCGGTCTGTTTATCAATCTTTCGGAACAACCAGAACACCATGGTAACAACGGGGTTGATGTGCGCCCCGCTTTCCTTTCCGATAGCAGATAATGCAATGCTGGCTCCAATCGAACCAAAGAGGAAACCCGTTATCGTCTGTCTTACTTTTAGACTGGGCAGCAAGTCAACCATGGGGCTTCCTATGCCAAACATAAAAATGACAAGGCTTAAACCAAGAAGCACCAGCAAAGCCGTTCCCAGAAATTCTGCAAAATATATCCTCCATGGAAAATTCTGTTCTCTCATATCGATCTTGAATTATTTATCGATTTGAATTAGAGGCTGGCGTTGGCAAAAGAAATTTATATTATTTAATCTTATTACACCTCTGAAAACTGAATCACCACTTTAATGTCTTCTGGTTTACGCGTGAGTGCACTCATAAAATTCTCCGGCTTCTCAATGCGTGTAATGAGTTTTGCCAGCCATTTACGATCGGCCCGTGCAAGAAATTGACTTGCCTTGTACCAATGCCGTTTGTTGGCATTTACACTTCCCACAATGACATTGTTTCGCAGTACCGCAGAGGCCGCCACATCAGCAATGTTTGATGAGGCATTGGCCCCACCATGACCAATACCTGCCAGGCATATGATTCCGTTTGCTCCGATCTTTTGAATGGATTCCGCAATGACCTGACCTACCCCGGTGCATTCGATGATCGTGTCGGGTTCGAAATCAAGATCCTTCACACTGCCTGCATGATACGTTCCACCAAGTTCATGAACCAGACTAGCTTTTAGTCCACCCTCTGCCCGATCCAGTACATGAACTTCCAACCCACTCATTTTTGCAAAGAGTGCAGCAAGCAAACCAATCGGCCCAGCGCCTGTAATCAATGCGGTCTTTGGTTCCCAAAACGATCGCCTGCCAATCAGGGCAACTTGTTCTAAGGCTTTGGCCACTACGGTTGAGGGTTCAAGAAGCACGCCCAATAAGCCCAGCGATGGATCCACTTTTATGGCATACTCTGGTTCGATCCGCCAATACTCCGACATGTATCCATTAATTTCTTTGATACCACGTTCAGTATATAATCCAGTACGGCACATATCCCACTCACCTACCGCGCAATTCGGGCACGGAACCGGACATGGACGTCTTACAATGCCAACTACCAGGTCGCCTTTCCTGAGGCCACTTGATGGACCCGGATCAACTACACGACCCAGTGACTCGTGGCCTAGCACGAGACGCGAATGACCGGGAGGCGCCCAGCCATATTTACCTTCTGCAATTTCTACATCGGTGCCACATACGCCAACGGCAACGGCCTGCACCAACACAGACCCTTCGCGCTCTTGAGGCTCTGGAATATCCATCAGTTGTGCGGTACCATGTTTTTTAGGTTCTACTGTGATTGCTTTCATTTTTTTATTTCATGGTTTATCTCCTAATACCTGAGCACCCACCCGCGCAGCACGGGCTACTGCACCATTGAGGAATTGCATAGGGAGATGCAATCGCATTCCCCAGGCGTTTTCACTATGCACTGCATAGGGGAAACTCAGGTGTAATAAATTGAATCCGTATTTCCAGCCGCGCGTACCCAATGCCATGGCCATCGCCATGGTTACTTCATAGTTATCTTCGGGCCAGCCGCTGTCGAGGTAAAAAGCTACATCGCGTTTTGGCTCATTCATCACACGTTCAATAAGGTCGTCCTTGTGAGAGAAGGTGCTCGACATACAGACGGCCACGCCAAACACATCCGGGTGCTGCCATGCCGTGTAAAAAGATACCACACCACCCAACGAAGAACCCCACACCGAACGAAAGCGTCTGTGTTTTCCGATGCGAAACATATCTTCAACTTTTGGCAAAATTTCTTCCGCCAGCGAGCGGGCATAATCTACATAGCCGGGTGATGTATATTCTTTCATCCGATCTCCCGAGCGGATGCCTACAATCACAAAATCTTCTACCGCACTCATCGAGCGCAGCGTCTGGCTGGTTTCATCCACATCCCAGGTATTGCCCATAAAAGCTTCTGCAGGAAAAAACAGATTCTGGCCATCTTGCATAAATGCAACCGGGTAGGTGGCTAATGTATTTTCATCATAGCCAGGTGGCAGATAAACACGCAATGAATGTATGCGCCCCAGAATTTGCGAGGAAAATTCAATCAAGTCAGAATATCGACCTTTTTCAGATGAAAAAAAGTAGGGATACATCTTCCGTTGATCTGCCTCTTCCATCAACAATAATTTGTTGGCGCCTGTGGACCAATGATACACACCATCATCGCTGATCAGGATCGGTTTAAAGTAGATAAAGGGTTGATCAACTTCTATCTGGAACGTTGACGTGTTACCATCTTCACTTACGCTAATCGCTTCCAGATCCTTTTTCCAATCTTGTTCGGTACGCACAACTATCCGGCCTTTGCCGGCCGGGTAGGCGATCCTCAGGTTTCTCTTAATGACCTTTGATGTTTTATACAGTCGTTCTATTTTAGTTACGGGTGCTTCTAAGGTTGCTTCCATATTGTTTTATGTTATGGGCCGGTTTCATAACCCGGTCGGTATTTAATATAAGTTACCCTTCGCGTCTGCGGTAAGTTTCTTCATTTCAAAAACATGGAATTGCCATGGCTGCAAATCCAGGTAGAGTCCAACAAAATGCAGGTCATCGCCATCCCGATCATACCTGACTTCATTCAGTAAATCAGTTAGTCGCCATTGCGCTTTGTAGAGATCGCTGAATTGCAGATTAAGGTAACATTGAGAGGAATGGGACGCGTAGTTTACTACGATTACAAATCGTTCATCACCGGCATGCCAGCTAAAAGTGATGAATGAATCATTACTATTATTCCCCTCCCAGGCCGGACCACCCGAAAGAAGCCTCCACTCGCCATCCCGAACCGATGAGTGTTTTAATGCTGAAAGTAACGATGCATAAAAACTTTGCAGATCAGTATTCAGTGGCTCATGCGGGCCGCGAACTAAATGCGGTGAAATCCTTTTCATTCTTCCTTCAAATTGTCCTTGATGGAAGAATCGCAGGCCGGGCGACAAAAACGTAATGACGGCAGCTGCTTTATGCTGATCAGGTCCAAAGGTATCTGCTGCCCGGGGTTCATCATGATTCTCTAAGAAACGAGCCAACTTATCCTGGTAATCGAGTCCAGCATTGAAATGTCCACAAATAGAAAGTGTATTTCCTTCACGCAAACGGTCATACAATCGTTTATCATAGGCATAATCAAAACCCTGTTGCTGTAGTGTCCACTCCATATCCCAATACACTTCAGCCATGAAACAAAATTGAGGATGCTTTTCGCGAACTGTTCTGATCACTTCTGGCCAGAAGGATTGTGCTTTGCGGCCCCAGGTCCGTTCAAAAATTTCAGGCAGCACCAGCATCGCCATATCGCATCGCACCCCATCACATTGACCGGAGATTCGAACTAGTTCGTTAGTCATTGCCTCCACGGTGGCAGGATTACTATAATCTAATTGTACAGTATCCGGCCAGCCGGAAAAATAAGGATCACGCCCATAGGCAAGTATGGTTGAGCTTTGCCTGAGATTAACGCGGGTGTAATTCTGAGGATTGTTTTTAAGATCCTCTTCCGTTCCCGCTACAAAATACTCCGGATGCTCTTGCACCCAGGGATGATCGAGCCCCATGTGATTGGGAACAAAATCGAGCATCAGCCTAAGGCCACGTTTTTTTAGCCGTGCACGAAGTCGCTTCAATGCTTCGTCACCGCCCAGGTTAGGATGAACATGATAACCCGCGATGGCAAACCCGGAGCCACCAATATCTTCCTCCTTCAGGTTCGGCAAGGTTTGTTCGAACTCATGTCGCCACTCCCGGTTTTCAAGGGATACTTTTCGTCCAAGAGCACCCGTAGACCTGTCTCTTATACACAT
>JBEBJH010000026.1:0-29674 GCA_040079965.1 Cyclobacteriaceae bacterium | reverse complement strand
GGTTACATCGGTCAGGCTTCTGAACCATGGCGCATTCCGGAGATAGACAAGTTGCCCGAAATTGCTCCGCAGTTTGCTCAGGATGCCGCTACCTTCAAACCCTACTTGCGAAATCCTGAAACGTTAGCACGCCAATGGGCAATACCCGGCATGCAAGGTATGGAACACCGCATTGGTGGATTAGAAAAAGAAGATGGCAGTGGCGTAGTTAGCCACGATCCGATGAATCACCAGAAGATGGTGGAACTGCGCCAGAAAAAAGTAGATGGCATAGCCAATGACATTCCCGAATTGGAAGTGATCGGTGAACAGGAAGGTGACCTCCTGCTACTCAGTTGGGGTAGTACATATGGTGCCGCCAAGACTGCCGTAGAACATTTACAGGCACAGGGTCATAACATTTCGTATGCACACCTGCGTTACCTCAATCCATTCCCTAAAAATCTGGGGGATGTGTTACACAAGTTCGATCGTATTGTAATCCCTGAGTTAAATCTCGGCCAATTGAAGAACTTGATTCAGGCTAAATATGTAAGACGTGTGATGGGAATTAATAAAGTGCAAGGCAAACCATTCAAGGCAGTAGAACTTGAAGAGAAGCTCCTCATGCTGATCTCCATGCGTGACATTAAGAAGTGGCCTGCCAATAAAAAAGAAGACCTCCCTGTAGACTTATAAATAGAAACCTATGAAAACAATAATAGATGAAATGCTTGAAAAGCCGCACAGCGGAGAAACGAACTATACCAGTAAAGACTTTAAACCAGATGTAGATGTTCGTTGGTGTGCCGGCTGCGGTGCAATTTCTGTTTTGTCGCCTGCACAAAGGCTCATGCCTGATTTAGGTATCCCGAAAGAAAAGATTGTATTTATCTCGGGAATAGGTTGTTCAGGTCGTTTTCCCTATTACATGGATACCTATGGTTTCCATGGTATTCACGGCCGAGCATTACCCATCGCCAGCGGATTAAAGATTGCCCGCCCTGATTTAAGTGTATGGGTAGTAACCGGTGATGGCGACAATATGAGCATTGGCGGTAATCACTTCATTCATGCCTGCCGCAGAAACGTGGATATGAATGTGTTGATGTTCAATAACGAAGTATATTCCTTAACAAAAGGTCAGTATTCACCTACTTCGCATCGCGGACAGGTCACAAAATCATCACCCCTGGGTGCACTGGATGATCCGTTTAATCCGGTGGCTTTGGCTTTAGGAGCCAGTGCAACGTTTGTAGCCCGAGGTCATGATAAGGATCGTGCACAATTGCAACAACTCTTGTTGAAGGCTTCTCAGCACAAAGGATTTTCGTTTGTTGAGATCTATACCAACTGCCGCATCTTTAACGATGGCGCTTTTGACTTATATACCAATTCCGAAACCCGTGAAGACCATACGGTTTGGCTGGAGCACGGCAAGCCGCTGGTGTTTGGTAAGAATAAAGAAAAAGGAATCAAACTTGAGGGTTTCACCCCTACCATTATCGACATAAGGGAAGGTGGCCACAGTATTAACGATGTGCTGGTACACAATGAAAAAGATTCTACGCTAGCTTTTATCCTTGCCAATATGACCTACTCAGAAACATTGCCGAGACCGATGGGTACGCTACAAAATCTGGATGAGCGCAGTTCCTATGAAGACCGCGTGGTAGAACAAATTCAACATGAGGTAGAAACAAAAGGAATCGGAGACCTTGAGAGTTTGTTATTGGGTGGAAGCTTTTGGGAAATAAAATAAGCAGAAAGCAAAAAAGCTGAAAGCTCAAAGCAAAGTCGTTATGGCTTTAATGCTTTGAGCTTTTTACTTTAAGCTTTAAGCATTTTACTTTGAGCTTTGAGCTTTTAACTTTTCTACTCATTCCTGATTAAGATCATAGAATTCAAAAAGGAAAGTTCGGATACTTGGTTCCAGTACGAACGCATTTTACTTTTTAACTAACCACTATGGAACTTAACCAACACATCCTAAGCGACATTATCGTTTACATGAAATATGCGCGTTACCTGCCTGAATTCAAGCGCAGGGAAACGTGGGATGAAATCTGCACCCGCTACCAGCACATGATGACGGAAAAATATCCGCACCAGAGTCTTGAGATTGAAGATGCGATGCAATGGGTGCGACAAAAGAAAGTACTTCCTTCCATGCGGGCAATGCAGTTTGCGGGACCTGCCATCGCTCGCAATAATTCAAGGATCTATAATTGCGCTTACCTGCCGGTGGATGATATCCGTGCTTTTTCTGAGACCATGTTTTTATTGCTCGGTGGTACCGGGGTTGGGTATTCAGTACAATATCACCATGTTGAAAAATTACCCTCCATTCACAAAGCCCTGAAGCATCGCAGGTTTCTGGTTGGCGATAGTCTGGAAGGCTGGGCCGATGCGGTGAAAGTATTACTCAAAGGATACTTTGGCATCAGCGAATACATTCCTGACTTCGATTACTCTGACATTCGCCCGAAGGGTGCCCGCCTTGTAACTGCTGGTGGTAAGGCCCCCGGCCCTGAACCGCTTAAGTTATGCATCGCGCACGTACAGGCACTACTCGATCGCAAGGAAGATGGACAGAAACTAACTCCCCTCGAATGTCATGACCTGATGTGTTACCTCGCCAATGCTGTGTTGGCAGGTGGTATTCGAAGGTCAGCGATGATTTCTCTTTTCTCCTTTGGCGATGAAGAAATGCTTACCTGCAAGTATGGTAACTGGTGGGAGTTGAATGAACAACGCGGTCGCGCCAACAATTCCGTTGTGTTGCAACGCGATGAAATCTCGCGCAACGAATTCTTTGACCTATGGAAAAAGATTGAACTCTCAGGTTCCGGTGAACCGGGATTTTATTTCACCAACGATACCGATTGGGGTACCAACCCCTGTTGTGAAATTGCGCTCCGTCCTTTCCAATTCTGCAACCTGTGTGAGGTGAATGTTTCAGATGTAGAAACGCAGGATGAATTGAATGCCCGCTCTCGTGTAGCATCCTACCTTGGGACGCTGCAAGCAGGCTTCACCAACTTCCATTACCTGCGCGAAGTATGGAAAACTACCACCGAACAAGATGCGTTGATAGGCGTGGGCATGACCGGCATTGCCAGCGGAAAGGTATTTGCCCTCGACCTGAATGAAACGGCCCAGGAAGTTAAACAGGTAAACCTTGAAACCTCCTCCGCTATCGGAATTCAGTTCGCTGCCCGTTGTACTACCATTAAACCCTCTGGAACTTCATCGCTTGTACTGGGAACATCATCGGGTATTCATGCATGGCACAATGATTTTTACATCAGACGGGTGCGCATCGGAAAGAATGAAGCGTTGTATGAATATCTGCGCATCACCCATCCGGAATTACTGGAAGATGATTTACTAAATAGTAAACAAGCCATTATCTGCGTACCACAAAAAGCACCGGCCGGAAGTATTCTGCGTACAGAAAGTACACTTGCCCTGTTGGAGCGTATCAAGAAATTCAACACGGAATGGGTTCGCAACGGCTTCCGCAGAGGTAGTAATGCAAACAATGTATCGGCTACGGTTTCCATCCCTGATGGCGATTGGGCGCAAGTAGGCGAATGGATGTGGCAGAATAAGGCTTCCTACAATGGACTGAGTGTGCTGCCGTTCGATACAGGTAATTACAAACAGGCTCCATTCGAAGATATTACCGAAGCACAATTCAACCAACTGGAGAAAAGTCTGAAGTCTATAGATTTAACCGGGGTGTATGAAACAGATGATGAGACCGATCATAAAGCTGAGGCGGCTTGTGCCGGAGGAGCTTGTCAGATAGTGTGAGAGGAGTTTAAAGTGGAAAGTTTAAAGTAAAAGGTCAAAGCAGAAAGCTTTAAAGCTTAAAGCTTAAAGTGGAAAGCTCAAAGCAGAAAGCTTAAAGTGGATGGAGTGGCATCTGGCACACAGCAAGAATTGCAGTTGCCGTCCAATTCCTGATAAACTACTTGCTGAAATGAAGAAGAAAGGAATTAAGGTTTAGTTTCTATGTGCGCACCGTCCCTTACAGGAGACGGTGCTTGAAATGATACACGTCAAGGGTGTATTTGGTACAAGGCGATCCCGCATCGTGCCAGATTGAATCCATCATTGAGCTTTATCAGTTCTATGCGGCTCCTTTAATGTAAACCCTCCTGATGAATTCTGTCTGCAAAGCGGTCTGACCGCTCTGCTTGCGCACCTATGGCCGGTACTCTGAATCGTAGTGGCTGGCCTATTCCTCAGGGTGGCGGGTACATTTTTTCACTGAAGAATGTGCCCTTCCTGGCAGAATTATTTGCAGAAATACCTTAATAATACTAATATAGATAAGTAATCTAACCGGTGCACCCCGCAACACTTCGGTTAAGCCCAAAATTTATTAACACACGTATGATGAAAACACTGATCATTTGCATGGGTATAACCTTCATGCTATCCTCCTGCTACACATACAAAAACCTGGCAAAGACTAATGAACCGGTTACCCAGGAAATGATTTCAAACATGAAACCTTATAAAACCTATGAAGCAGAACTAAAATCTGGTCAGAGGCTAATACTTACCATCAGTAGTGTTGATTCAACCAAAATCTACGGTACTTACAACTATATAGATCAGGGAAGGCTTACTAAAAAGCAACCCTATGAAGATACCAGGATACGTTTTGCAGAGAATACAAGTAAATTATCAGTACACAAATTCAATCCCTTACTGACCCTGGCTGTTTTTGCGATACCCATCGCAGCAAGTGTCTATGCCGTCAGCCAGATTGAGTATACCTTCTGATGCTTTAACAGATTCTATGCCGCTCCTTTAATATAAACCCTCCTGATGAATTCTGTCTCAACCAGATAATAAAAGGTAAAGATTAAAGCCTGATTTAAAAAGGCAGCAGTTAATCCGTAGGCAGACCCATACCACATAGCCGTAGCATAGGCTTGAAGCTGACCCAATCCATACATGGGATTCTTGAAATATTTATAGGGCCCACTTACCACAAATTCACAGATCTTCCGGCCAAGGAACATGTCTTTCCAGTAGTATATTTCTATTGACACCGCTTTTGCGGCCAGGATTTTTATAACAAACCCGCTGATAAACAGGATAGCCACTATGATCCACAGGAGACTCTCCGGCAAGAAGTGAAATAAATCACCCGGTGTGGACGAAGCGATATATCCGATGCTAACCCCATTATGGAAAAACAGAAAGCCAAGGATTGCCTCAAACGCCAGAAAACCCCTTTCCTCGCCCCAGGTTTTTATAAACCAAAGCCGCAGTCCGTTTTTCAAAAGTACGATGGTGCTGAAACCCACATAAAACACTTCGAACATCAGGAAATAAATGATTGCCAACCTCGAATTGAGCGGCTGGTAATTGCTTAAGTAATAGGCGAAAGCAACGGAGGTTAACATAGTTATTGTGCGCAGTACCGTTGCATGTTTAGGTACAAACCCGGTCATTGAAATTATCAGGACCAGAAAATCATAAGCATTCTTAAGAACGGGGACGGTTTTAGACATTTTCGAACGGTTGTGGAACAAACTCAAAAATAACCTTTATCGTGTGAAATTGGCGCTGGGCTGAAAGAGTTGCAATTATGAGTGCCTCTACGCACAATGACTTCTGTCAGACTAGTCTAAAAAATACCCTTAAAAATGGCATAAATACCAACCGAGTGAATTACCGGTGGAATGTCTTTTTAATTACTTTTATACTGTCTAATAGTAATGGCTATGATCCCGAAATTACTCACCATCCTGTGCTTGTTCTTATTAACACAGGCTTCCTTTGGACAGTCGAAACCGCCTACCTTTTTAAAGAAAACACATTACGAGGCGGTAAATTTTGAAGATCTGATGCACCGGTATTTTGGTAAGGAAGCGGGAAGTTTTACCCGACTTGAAGGGATTTATTCAGTATCATGTGTGATCACCAAATCCAGCAGAGGGTTTCTAACCGGGCAGTTAAAAGTAAAGGTGGTAGAACGCAAAGATAATTATGCACGGGTTGCCATCCTGAAAGACTGGCCCGGTAGTCAACGCGATTTTATTGAGGTTTCGCTAAGTTATCATGTAAGCAATGTATATCCCATCGTGGGCGAGCTCAGTACCCTTTCCTCCGGGGGCGAAGCCTATATCTACAAACACATTGAAGCCGATGGATCGGTCCGCGACTTTTCGATGGCTCCGGCCCTGCCCGATATGATTGAAGGTGAGTATTCAGAAATGCATAAGCGCAAGACGATTACATACAAGCTATCGTACATGAAAATCTATCCGAAAGAGAGCTCACAGGAAGTGGTGTTCGGTACGAAGTGAAACTCATTTGCTGGCACGCATTTACAACGCTTGTTATTGTCATTTGATTATCAGATCTACCCTACTCCTCTATTCCAGGCGGAGGAACGTTCGTTACTGATGTTCATAGTCGATCCACATCGCTCGTGCCTCCTGTAAGGGATAGAGTTTGAGAGCCTCTTGCAAATAATGACGGGCATAGCCGTAGTCTCGTTTGTATTCTGATAGGGCCGCACAATTATAAAAGGCCTGGGCTGCCAACAGCAGATCGGGTGTTGAAGATACTTCTTTCGAGACATTTAAGGCCGTTTCATAGTCATGGAGAACAATGGCTTCGGCCACAGGGTTTAAGGTCCCGCTGGTAAACAGGTACCGGGTGCGGCTTTCCGATTGTACAAAAAAATTCTTCAGAAAAGCATTTACGTTGGCATGAATACCATCCACCACATCTTCGGTGTTGGAAACAATGTTGGGGCCGGCTGCCAACAGGCCGCTTAATACTGACCGCGAACTATGAAATTTGCGGAGCGAAATCAGGGTATCAAACCCGGGTTGATTGGAATACCGTAAATCATATCCGATTTCAACAACCAAATCATAAAAGGCTTCACGGTTTTTTCCTGATTCAGTTTCCGTAACGACTACCTCTGTCTGATCAAAATAGGCATTGAATGCAGTTATTAAAATGGCATGGGTTGCATTCAATTGCGACATGTATTGCTTTAGACTATCCGATTGGATTTTGATTGTTGGTTTTCGGTCTTCGATCAATACTTCGGCATCACTTCGTTTTTTAATTTCCCCATTCATATGACGCAACGTATGTTCAATCAGTTGCTGAAATTGTTTCTCCTTGTTGTCGCGATATTTCATTGCCTGAACATCAAACGCGTTAGCAAGAACTATCGTTTTGCTTCCTGCTTCCAGCGGGTATGCCGGGTAAACCGTTACCATGGTACTTAGGTAGGTTTGATTGCCTTTTGGGAACGTACAACTTAACGCCAACGCGATTAACAATCCCAACAGCCTATGTGGAACTATCCGAAAACTACGCATAGTTAAATTTACGGCATTTGTTGAATATGATCCAACCCACTCTGAATCTATGGTTCAGGATTCCGCAATACTTTAACCTCTTCGGGTTTGCTATATTTATTTTCGCTCATTTTATTTCACTCCGGCTAAGTAACACGGAGACCTGAAGCAGAGAAATCGCTAGGAAGGAGCAGGTCATGCGACCCGCAACGACTAAAGACCAAACATCATGATTCAAATTGCTTGTTGGTGCAATCAACACGCTTCTGCCCGCACGCAACACCAACAAGGGCAGTTGGATATGATTGAAGGGGAGTTTTCTGAAATGCAAAAGCGTAAGACGATTACATACAAACTATCCTACATGAAAATCTATCCGAAAGAGAGCTCACAGGAAGTGGTGTTCGGTACGAAGTGAAACACAAGTAACTATTCCTAAGTTATTGTTGGTTGCTGACTAATAAGCTTTCAAATCTTTAAATTTTGTTGCCGGTCAGGCGACCCGCAACAACTAAATGAATCAAGGTTAAAATGGTCTACCATTCAATGCTTCAGTCACCTTGTTTTCCGAGATTACCCTGCCCTCTCTGAATATTGATATTTTGTCCATGTCTGTATTTACATAAAGACTGTCACCAGATTGATACTTGTCAGCCGTGGATGTAATAATCGCAACTCTGTTATTCGGTTTAAAAAGTATAAACCTCAAGTCCCCGTTATGTTTTAATTGGGCATTTAGTTTATCCTCCAGGGATTTATCCGCTGTTCCATTTGTCAAATGAAAAAATATAAGTCCCTCCTTTTTCGAAAGAAATTCTACTGAGTCAATTGTTCCTGAAAATTGAAAATTCAATTTCTCCACGTAAGATTGCTTTTCATTTTTTACACCGTCAAAATGATTTGTCAATGTCACAAGAGTCAAAAGTAAAAAGGCAAGGATTGATACAGCTATTATTATCAATTTCTTCATTTTCGTGTTCTACTTTGTCCTTAAGCATGATCGCCAATACTTATATAGGCAAGTTCGAATGCACCCCTATTATTTTCTATAAACTGTCACCGTTGTAACGCTTGCCGACTTCTTTTCCCGTTGTAAGATTTTCTCTGTGCCGCCAGGTCTTCCTACCTAAAGGATCACAGTAATCCATTCAATTCGCTTTCGCAAGACCAACAACAATCTCCCAGTTGAACTGAACAAATTTATGAATGGATTCTTCAAGAATCCGCTCCTGGTCGCTGTGGGCTCCAAATCCTTTCGGTCCGTCTTCGGCATCCGTCATTGGGCCAATGCCATAGCACTCCACTCCTTTCGCGCGTAAGAAAGCCATGTCGGTAGCGCCTGTTAACATAGTAGGAAGTGAAACTGCATTATAAATTTTCTTTCCTTGGCGTCAGGTCTTACGACCTGACGGGATCATATTAATCTGCCTTTCAATTGGATCTCGCAAGACCAACAACAATCTCCCAGTTGAACTGAACAAATTTGTGAATGGATTCTTCGAGGATCCGCTCCTGATCGCTATGCGCACCAAACCCTTTGGGTCCGTCTTCGGCATCCGTCATCGGGCCAATGCCATAGCACTCCACTCCCTTCGCCCGTAAAAAAGCCATGTCGGTGGCGCCCGTTAACATAGTAGGAAGTGAAACTGCATTATAAATTTTCTTCAGGTTGCTTTCCACCATTAAAAAGGCTTCCGTATCGAGTCGCGAGGGTCGCGCAGCCGGTCTTACGTTTCTGTTCGTAGCTAGGATTTCTATTTGCGAGTCGTTGATCACCCGTTTCATTTCTGCGAGCAGGTCCGTCATATCTTCATCAGGCAAGGCGCGGATATCGAGGGATGCTTCGGCTTCACTGGGAATAATGTTTACCAGGTAGCCGCCTTTAATAATGTTTGGAGAAATTGAAGTGCGCAACGTAGAATAGACACTCGGTTCTTTAGCCGCAAAATATTCCTGTGCCGCCTCAACACCCTTGCCATCGACCAGTGCAAGATACCGGGCTGCATCAGCCGGGGGACTGATCGCAGCAAGCCTTGTAAAGAAACTGCGCGTGGTTTCATTTAACCGCATGGGTGTTTGCCATGCAGCTATCTTAGCAACTGCTTGTGATAAGTGTACCACGGCATTGTCCTGTAAGGGCACCGAACCATGCCCTGCCGTTCCGCGAGCCACCAACTTAATACCACGTGGAACCTTTTCAGTGGTAGCAATGCCGGCATAAACCACTTTGCCTTCCTTCCGCCTAACGCCACCGCCTTCGGCAAAACAATACTCTGCTTCAATGTCAGCCCAGTGCTCATTTACCATAAACTCAATCCCCACGCGGGTGTTACCTTCTTCACCCGACTCGGCTAAAAAAATCACATCCCGATCCAGTGCAATATTCATTCGCTTGATCTGTAGCATCACCATCAGGGCTGCCACTACATTGTCTTTATCATCTACCGATCCTCTGGCATACACATAGCCGCCTTCGCGGGTAGCTGAAAAAGGTGGATGCACCCATTTGGATGTATCAACACTTACTACATCCGTATGAGCCATGATCAGGATGGGCTTCTTCTTGCCGTTTCCTTTCAGGCGGGCTACCAGGTTGGGGTGTTTGGAATCATTGGAAAAGATTTTGTTAGGTATGCCTTCTTTATCCAATACGGATTTTAAGTAATCTACTACCGGGGCCTCGCTACCTGTGGCAATGCTGGAGTTAATCCTCAGGATCGCCTGAAAGTGTTTCATGGTTTCATCCTGAAGTTTGTTCCAGTCAGGTTGTTTGGTTTGCGCTTGCGCAGAAAAACAGAGCAGCACAAGAGCGAGGATCGAAAGACGCAGTGGCATAGTGGGTTAAGTTATCTGAAATCCAAGATAAGGATTTGTTTTATGGTGCAAACTCCATTTAGATAAAAATCCCCCTGATAACCTCTCTATCGCACAATCTGAACGGCCAACTTTGCTGCAAAGTCGTCTAAGCTAATGGTGCCAGTATTGCTAAGAATAATAATTGTTGCTTTAGTCTGTACATGGAACAACATGGTATGTGCGCCCATAATTTGTCCGGGCCGTTTAATTATTTTGTACATCTTGCCATTAATCTCATAATCTTCATACACCCAGACACCATATCCATATTCGTCAAGCCCGGAAACAAACATCTTATTTAGCGATTCCTGGCTCAGTAGGTTAAGTCCAAACAGGGCATTTGAGAATTTGAGAAGGTCGTTGGTTGTAGCATACATCGAACCAGCAGCATACCAATTTTCCATATAAACCGGCAAATCAGGCATCAGTCGTTTCAAATCGTCTCTGTAAAAGTACGTGTCCGCTAACCCTTCAAGTATTCGATCCTGATAGATCAATCCACTGTTCGTCATGTTTAAGGGATTCAGAATATTTTCAACCAGTACCTGTTCGAAAGTCTTGCTGTAGATTTTCTCAATAACCTTACCCAACACAATATAATCTGCATTGTTATAGTCGAACACTTCCCCCGGTTTGTTTACCAGTCGGGCGCTACCGAAATTTCTCAACAATTCATCCGTAGTTCGCGGTTTTTGGTATGCAGGCACACCATTTTTAAGAGCACTTTCGATTGATGTTACCGTGTCCATGTTTGCCATACCTGATGTGTGATTCAGCAACTGGTGTATGGTTATCTTATCTCCACCCTCGCCTTTATAATCAGGCAAATAAGATTTAATGGGCTTATACAAATCAATACTCCCCTTTTCAACCAGTTGCATGATAAGAACTGAGGTAAACAATTTGGTTATTGAGGCAATCTTATACTTTGTATCCACCTTGTTCGGAATTTTAAATTCATAGTTGGCCAGGCCATAACTTCTATGATGAATCGTTTTTGATTCACGTTGAATGAGGATTGTACCATTAAATTCCTTGTTCTTTAAGTAGGCGTCAATAAACTGGGTAAGATCTGACTGGCCAAAAGTGGCATTCGTTAATGTAATCAGGAATAGTAATGCAGATAGGATTTTCATTGATTAGCCGGGTTTAAGTCTGATAGAGTGTCAGATGCTAAAACTCAGTTCAAGGTTGCAGTGCGTGGAAGGAATTTTAAACGGCACGAGTCAATTTGGAAATATTGTTTATCTTGGAGTCATCAAAATCTCTTTATAAAATTTACAATTCCCTTACACAGCCAAATGGCTCTGTAATCCTTTGTGTGGTCTATCAGATATCCAAAGGATAAATTATTATTTTAAATTTTATAAAGATGAAAATGAAGCAAGAAAATAAAATTGCCATACTGGGTGGTGGTGGAAGAACTGGAAAATATATTGTTACCCAATTGTTAAGTCAGGGCTACAGCTTAAAAGTACTTCTCAGAAACCCTGAAAATTTCCAACTTGAAAGTCCGTTTATCGAGATCGTTACCGGTGATGCCATTGATCCGAACACAATTCGCTCATTGGTTCAGGGTTGCCAGGCTGTTATAAGCACGGTAGGTCAACGCAAGGATGAACCGCTCGTAGCCAGTCAGGCAACCCTAAATATTCTCAACGCCATGACTGAATACGGAATTGAGCGTTATATTTTAGTGGCTGGAATAAATGTCGATACTCCTTTTGATAAAAAGGGTCCTGAAACAAGCGCTGCCACGGAATGGATGAAAATGACCTTCCCTTCGATTCACGCGGATAGACAAAAAACCTATTCTATTTTGTCGACCAGCAATGCAAACTGGACATTGGTCAGAGTTCCGTTCATTGAATTTACGGATACAAAAGGTGAAACACTGGTTAGTTTAGAGGATTGTCGCGGAAATAAAATAAGTGCTGGTGATATCGCAACTTTTGTTATTGAACAATTATCTAATGACACCTATAGCAGGAAGTCCCCTTTTATTGCAAACGTCTGAATGGTAAACAGTGGGCCAAAAGGGCTCACTGTTTTTTTAGTTGTTTGTTGAAGAATAATGGGGAACATTAAAATGAAGATTTTGCTCCACGGCCGCATGGCCGCGTGATTGCTTCCAGACTGCCGTCCTTCCGCACCCACCATCATCCGCACCACCCGCGAAAGTACGAAGGTCTTTCAGCAATCACTGGAAGAATCATCATCCTTGGTTCGTGTCCGCACGAGCCATTCCGTTACCGCAGTCAGATCAGCCAGCTTGGCTGATACACCTATTCCTATCCTAAAATAACAATTTTGTTTAAACCAACCCGGCAAAGCCCATAAAGGCCATGGAGAGAATGCTGGCGGTGATCAGCGCTGCCGGGATACCTTGCATGTATTCGGGCAGATCGGCTGTGTCGAGTTGTTCGCGCAAGCTGGAGAACAACGCGATCGCCAATGTGAACCCAACCGAGTTGCCAATGGCAAAAATCACACTCTCCAATAAGTTAAAGTTATTTTGTATTACTAAAATCGCTACCCCGAGTATCGTACAGTTGGTAGTAATCAGCGGCAGGTACACCCCCAGCGCCTGGTATAAATCGGGGCTTACTTTCTTTAAAACAATTTCCACCACCTGCACCAGAAAGGCAATCACCAAAATGTAGGTAACCGTTTGCATGTAAGCGATGTCCAGCGGAATGAGAATGTAATGCTGCACGAGGTAGGTCATGATGGTAGAGATAACCATCACAAAAATGACGGCCCCGCCCATGCCCACCGCAGTCGAGGTATTTTTAGAAACACCCAGGAAGGGACAAATGCCCAAAAACTTCGCCAGCACAATGTTGTTGATGAAGATGGTCGAGATAATGATCACGAGGTATTCCATATTCAAGACATTAAGAATGCGCAGGCTTTCTTTTTTTCAACCACGTCATTACTGCAATGATGAAGCCCAAGGTAATGAAAGCACCGGGCGCCAGAATAAACACCAACATGCCATCGGCTTCCACCAACTTAACACCAAACACTGAGAGACTGCCAAGCAATTCGCGGATGGTACCCAGCAAGGTTAAAGCAAGTGTAAAGCCCACACCCATACCTAGTCCGTCAAGAACACTGGCAAACGCGGTGTTCCTCGAGGCAAACGCTTCGGCCCGCCCCAACACAATGCAATTCACCACGATCAGCGGGATGAATAACCCGAGTTGTTCATTCAAAGCTGGAGTATACGCTTCCATCAATAATTGAACAACGGTAACAAAGGCTGCAATGATCACGATGAAAGCGGGGATGCGTACCTTATCGGGGATTACATTTTTAACCAGGGCAATGGCGAGGTTCGACATCACCAACACAAAAGCCGTAGCCGCCCCCATGCCGATGCCGTTGATAGCTGATGACGTAACGCCCAACGTTGGGCAACAGCCCAGCAGCAACACAAAGACCGGATTCTCTTTGATTATCCCGTTGAGGAAATTTTCCTTATAGTTAGTCGTTGCCATGATTCTCAGATTTAAAAGTGTCATAGGCTACCTGTACTGCTTCCGAAAATGCCCGCGAGGTAATGGTGGCTCCCGTGATGGCATCAACATCGCCCCCATCCTTCTTTACTTTCAGTTTCATTTGTGCCGGGTTCTTTCCAAAAAACTGATCGAGAAATTTTGGTGACGACATTTTAGAACCCAGGCCCGGAGTCTCCTTGTGCTCAATCACCACAATGCGCTGGATGTCGCCATTAATGGAAAAGCCCACCATAACCCAAACGTGACCGCTGTATCCCTTCGAGGATTTTGTTTTTACGGCAATACCGATCAGTTCGCCCTTTGCTTTGGCAGGGAAAAACTCGAGGCTGTCAGTACCATCAGGGGTTGCTACTTTATACTTTTCGGCTACCGGATTATTATCATAGCCTGAAATCACGTCCTGAATGGCACGCAATTGTTTTTCCATCTGTGCTTTCGCGATAGGCTCTTTGGTCCATTGAAAGACATAGCCCAATGATAAGCCTGCGAGCAGCGTGATCACTGTAAGGGTGACCAGCAGATTTAAGAAAGATGATTTAATCGTTGCCATATTTTTATTAGCGGCCGTCTCAAAAGTCAACAATAAACACCGGTGTCATGCCGGGCTTGACCAGGCATCCCATTTTTAACCCAGAAAAACTGGATCGCGGCTCAAAGGCCGCGATGACAACCAGACTTTTGAGACACCCTCTGTCCTTCATTTTGCTTTCTCTTTTACTGCTCCATACCGGGGTTCCTTCGCGAACTTATTGATCATAGGCACAAAGGCATTCATAATCAGGATCGCAAAGGACACCCCTTCCGGATAACTTCCAAACAAACGGATCAACACGGTGAGCACACCAATGCCCACACCAAAGATGATCATGCCACGATGTGTGAATGGGGAGGTCACATAATCCGTAGCCATAAATACAGCCCCGAGCATCACCCCTCCGGTTAAGACATGAAATAAAGGGCTTGCATATTTTGCAGGATCAATCAACCAAAAGATACCGGTCATAATTGCCACCGTCAAAATCATCGATACCGGAATATGCCAGGTGATGATTTTTCGGTAGAGCATATAGATCAACCCCAACAACAACGCAACGGCTGACATCTCGCCTAAGCTTCCCCCTTGCAAACCAAAAAAGAAATCGGTGTATGAAGGCATCTGACTCATGAGCTTCTCCATGGGCTCACCCGCCCGCATACCATCTTTCAAAATGCCCAATGGTGTTGCACCAGTTACGGCATCCAGCGACCACGTGGCTCCGGCTGTTGGCCAGCTCGTCATCGGCACCGGAAATGATAAGAGTAAAAATACGCGGCCTACCAATGCAGGATTGAATGGATTGTTGCCCAGGCCCCCAAAACTCATTTTACCAATGCCGATGGCTACCGCGCTTCCAATCAGAATAATGTACCAGGGCAGATTGCTGGGAACATTAAATGCCAACAACATGCCGGTGATAATGGCTGACCCATCGTAAATACTGGCCGGTTTACTCAACAGGTATTTTGCGATGGCATATTCTATCGCTACACAAAAGGTCACTGCAAGGGCAGTTACGTAAAGTGCACCAAGGCCGAAATTATAAATTGAAAAAGCAAGCGCAGGAATCATCGCGATGATCACCCCTTTCATAATCTGGGGCACCGTAAGCTCGGAGTGAACGTGCGGTGAGGGTGAAACAGTGAGAAGTTCTGCGCTCATACTTTCTTCGGTTTTCTTACCTGTGTTTTGCCTAACCGGATATAATCCAGAATAGGTCGGTTGGAAGGACATACAAAGGAGCATGAACCACATTCGATACAATCAAGAATATGTTCTTCTTTGGCACGTTCGCTATTCCCTTTCTTTGAAAGAATCAGCAACCGGTATGGTTCCAATCCCATCGGGCAGGCTTCAATGCATTTACCACAGTGCACACAGTTATATACCTCAGCACGCAGCGATTCCGATTTGGGGATGAGAAGAATCCCGGAAGTTCCTTTGGCCACGGGTACATCGAGATCGGCAATGGCTTTGCCCATCATGGGGCCACCACTCACAATCTTGCCTGTATCTTCAGGAACACCACCTGCTGCAATCAGTAAATCAATAACCGGGGTGCCAATGCGCACCAAAAAGTTGGAAGGTTGTTTTACTGATTTACCGGTAACCGTAACTACGCGTTCAATCAACGGTTTGCTTTTTTGTACCGCTTCGTAAATGGCAAAGGTGGTTCCCACATTGTGAACGATCACGCCCACATCAGAAGGCAATCCACCCGAAGGCACTTCGCGATTCAGCAAGGCCTGGATCAATTGCTTCTCCCCGCCCTGTGGATAATGTACTTCCAATGCTTCGACCGTGATTCCGGTTTCATTTTTTAACAATTGATCAAACAGGTTGATCGCATCTAGCTTATTGTCTTCAATTCCGATAACGGCCTTCGATACTCCAAGAGCCTTCATCAGAATTTTTATTCCTACAATAATTTCTTTCGGCTTTTCCAGCATCAGGCGATGGTCGGCTGTGAGATAAGGTTCACACTCGACCCCGTTAATAAGCAAGTAATCAACATGCTTGCCCTCAGGTACGCTCAGCTTTACATGGGTAGGAAAGGCGGCACCACCCATGCCCACCACACCCGCTTCCATAATACGGCTTACAATTTCTTTAGGGCTAAGTTTTATTTCTTCAATCAATGTATCACTGCGGTCAATGCTTTCTTCCCAATCATCACCCTTCACGCGAATTGAAATGGCCGTGTGTTTAAATCCGCTGCTATCCATCACCTTTTCAATCACGCCAATACGGCCCGAGGCCGATGCATGAATGTTGGAAGAAACAAATCCTTCGTGTGTGGCAATAATTTGCCCGGTCTTAACAGTATCACCCCGCTGCACCACTATTTTGGCGGGAGCTCCAATGTGTTGCGCAATGGGTATCGTTACCACTTTAGGCAACGCCAATGTAGTGATACCAACTCCTGCAGAAAGTTTCTGATCATCGGGGTGTACACCGCCAATTTTGAAGGTCTTAAGTTTATGGTGCAGCATTGCTATTTTGTTCTGCTACCGCAGCAGCCTGTTTTTCTTCTTCCTTCTTTTTACGGGCACGCTCTTCGCGTTTCAGCCGTTGCTCATTGGCAGCCTGAATTTTTTCCGGAGTTACGTTGGCTGTAACAATGTTGTGTACATCACACGTATCCACACACTCCATACATAACTTACATTTCTCCGGATCGATATGCGCCAGGTTATTTACCATAGTAATGGCATCATACCGGCACGCTTCAAAACACTTGCTGCAACCCGAGCAGGCCACGGCACATTCTTTACGTGCGGTGCTTCCCTTTTCTTCGTTAAGGCAGGCTACATATAGGCGCTGATTTTTCTTTCCCTTCGGCCAGAGTTCCAGAATACCTTTCGGACATTCTTTGACACACGCATTGCAGGCCGTGCACTTATCTTCAATCACCACCGGTAAACCGGTCTTCTCATCCATATACATGGCTTCGAAGTCGCAGACCTCAACACAATCCGCCATTCCCAAACACCCATAGGCACAACCTGTATCACCACTATACAGAGCCGCAGCTATTTTACACGACTCGGTGCCATCATAAATATTAGTCTTCTTGCGCGACTCAAACGAACCTGAACAACGAACTACCGCGATGTAGGGATCTCGCTCAACAGCTTTAATTCCCAGAATCTCCGCTACCTGTTTCATCACCGCATTTCCACCCACCGGGCAATGCAGCGAAGAAAGATCTCCGGCTGCAATTACTGCAGTAGCAAACGCATGGCAACCGGGTTGGCCACATCCACCGCAGTTTGTGTTGGGCAGCACCTGCTCTACCTGACCGATCCGGTCATCTTCCTGTACAGCAAATTTCTTGGATACAAAATAGATCACCACTGCGGCTACGATACCAATGGCTGTTAAACTTATTACTGTATAAACTATAACGGGGTTCATCTTTTTACAACCTCCATTTTACAACGTGTGCCGAGCCGTTTTCTGAATGTGTAGAGCAAGCCAAAATAGGGTGCCAATACCAATAAAGAAGTCAATCCGGAGATACCCTCATTGTATCCGGCACGTAGCATGATTATCAAGGCCAGCAACATCAACAGGAAAGGCATAAAATATAACAGGAACACTGCCTGGTAGCCAGACTCAGGATTGATTCTGATGATCACTTCATCACCGGCCCTGAAACTATTTTCTTGTACTGGGATCTCAACTTCTTTGGCTTTTGAATCCCCTAACATACAAAGGCTCTTATGACATGCTGAACAGCCCGATCCTACGAGTGAAATTATTAATCGACTATTACTACTGTCGGTCACCAGACCTATATGTTCGAGACAATTTGCACTATGGTTCATACGGGTGCCCATCTTACTTTTGTGCGTTTCCGAACCGGATATTTTTCAAGCAATTGCAAACTGGTGCGCAGCACCTCACCCATCGAATTGCAGATAAGAAAAGTTTCATCCTGATAAAGTTCGGAGAGTTCGCGTTTTAGCTGCACAATGTTTTCAGGTGTGGATAAAATATCCGTAGCCATGGTATCCAGCAACGAGTTAAGCTGGCCATAGGAAGTCATAACCCGGTTACGCAAGCGCATGCGCTCTTCTTTCTGGTATTGAAGTTCCAGTACCGGAGACATGTTTTTGATTCCAAGTTCGATGATCGGATTGTTTTCTTTAAAATACTGCGGCATGTAAATGCGGCTGCTGCCTTCATAGCACTCCTGATCAAAATCGATGGCCCGCAGCCTAAAATGAAGTTCATCAAAATCAGGTATAATCTCCACTACGAAATTATCCCTGCGCATATCGCCCAGCAATTGCACCAGGCTGCGTTCGTTGAATTTTACAAACTCCTTGGCGATGCGAAGCGGGTTGTAATTGTGATTTTCCATCAGGTAATGATGGATGAAGGTATCGCCCGGGATGCCCTGAATGTGTTCTTCAATAAAAGTGTTGCCCTTGGTGATATAATTGATTTTGTTGGGCGACAGCAAATGTTCTAACTCCATGCCATACACCCGTGAAGCATCGGCCTGCTTGATGTAGAAATAATCAAACAAGTCATTCAGCCGGTTTACAATCCGAATGCGGAACGGGTGCGTATTGGCATACAGGCAATAATCTACCCGATCGATGAACAAGTGTTCAATGACGGAAATATCCCCGGCTACCTTTAGCTGGGCATATACCTTGCGGAGAGATTCATGAATGTATTCACGATCGGATTCAGAATAAATCATCGTCTCCCACAGCGTATCATTCCCTTTTTTATCAAGCAGGGAAATCGTGCTGTTGGAGTGTGTGAGGTCCTGGTAGGTAATCGGTACATCAATCTCGCGGTTGGTGGCAATCAAATACTCGCGCAACCTTTTGCTTATTGGAAAGATGGGTTTCTTAAACCGAATACCTGCCATGACTTTTCATTATTGAAATTCAGGTTTAATGATGGCAACCCATTTCTCAATGCGACCTGCGGTTAGATTCTTCTGGTTGTCTTCATCAATCACCAGCCCAAGGAACTTACCATCGATTACGCTCTTGGATGCTTCGAAGTTATAGCCTTCGGTGGGCCAGGCCCCTACAAACGCAGCGCCTTTGTCTTTAATGCGTTCATGAATAATGCCAGGTGCATCCACAAAGGTGTCGGGATAGCCATCCGCATCGCCTACACCTACGTAGGTTACTTTTTTACCTGCGTAGTCCACATCACCCAGTTCATCAATAAATGTATCCCAGTCTTCCTGCAGTTGGCCTATCTCCCACGTGGGACATGCCAGAATCAGGTATGGATAGGGTTGCATGTCATCGGCAGTAGCCGAGTTAACATTGTGTAAGGCTGCTACCGCTTCACCCCCCAGCAGGGTTTGGATTTGAGTTACCACCCGCTCGGTGTTACCTTCGGTTGAGCCATAAAAGATTCCAATCTTTGCCATAGTATTTCAAGTTTTAAATTTTGTTTGCATTAAGTTAAATATCTTCCTGGTCAGAATGCAATTCACCCCGTTTGGGATGATACTGCATAAAGATTTCGGACCGCATGAGAATATCTACATACTGAGCGCGTTTGTAAGCAAATGGGTCCATCATATTTTCTTTTGAGAGCCGGCCTCTGAATTCATTTATAGATGGATATTTTTTCTTTTCCATCCATTGTTCAATTTCATGAAGCATGGTTTCAATTACATGAATTCCGCGCTTGTAGATTGCACTTACTACCTGCACAGCATCAGCCCCGGCCAGCAACATTTTAATTGCATCGTGCCCTGTTAAAATTCCAGTATTGCTTATTATGGAAGCATCTATTTTGCTATATAATAAACCTGCATATCGCAAGGCTAACCGATTGTCGTTTTCACTGCTGAAGTTGTAAGGATAATGATGAATCTCTTTATCAATATCAATATCGGGTTGAAAGAGCCTGTTGAACAAAACAAAGCCGGTAGCTCCAGCTTTGTCCATCTTTGAGATTACGGAAAGAGTGTTGGTATAGAATGGACTTAACTTCACAATCACAGGAATGCGAATCGACTTGGTTACACTTTTAAGAATTTCTATTTGTTCGTTCACCAGGTGAGCTCCATCAGTTTCAAAATCAATTTCACTGGCATAGAAGTTCAACTCCAACGCATCGATGCCGGTCTCGGCCATCTTTTGTGCATACTCAACCCAGGTATCGCGATAGACGCAATTCAAACTGCCGATGAGTGGAATTGAAATTGCATTGCGAGCCTGACGCAGTCGCAACAAGTGCTCTGCCGGCCCACCATGTTTCAGTTTAGGAAAAAAAGAATCATGCTCAGAATCCCAATTGCTATAGGTATCCTGTGCATTTTCCATCTCTAACGACTCCAATTGAATCTGCTCTTCGAACAGAGACTTATAGACGATGGCAGCAGCCCCGGCTTTTTCAAGTTTTACCAGGTTGTCTGTATCCGTCACCAAATTGCTGGCACCCACCACAATTGGATTCTTGAGTGTAAGTCCGCAGTATTTTGTTTTTAAATCAGCCATGATTGATATCGTTTAGAGGTTAAACTTCAGATAAATGTTGGAGGTCCTTAAACCGAATTTCGTTGTCTTTCTTCGCCAGTTCAGTGAGTCGCTCGGCTTCAACCGGGTTAGACAAGTTAAGGGTTTTGTACCGGATCTCCTCTTCCAGGTAATCCTTAAAGGTTACTACCTCTTCGGTAGCTGGTACATCCCAGGTAAATGGATTCTTGCCTTCGGCACGCAAATCCGGATTGAAGCGATACATGGGCCAGTAGCCAGACTTCACAGCTTTTTCAGATTGCTTTTTGGCAAACTTCATATCATAACCGTGTGCGATGCAAGGTGAGTAAGCGATAATGATAGAAGGGCCATTGTGCTTCTCAGCTTCTACAAAAGCCAATGCAGTTTTTTCGCGATCCATGCCCATGTTTACAACCGCTACATAGGCATTGCCATAGGTTGTCATCATCAAGCCGAGATTTTTCTTGCCCAGCTTTTTACCATCGGATGCGAACTTGGCAACTGCACCCCGTGGGGTAGATTTAGAAGCCTGACCACCCGTGTTGGAATACACTTCAGTATCCATTACAAGTATGTTCACGTTCTTATTGGAAGCCATCACATGATCAAGGCCACCAAAGCCAATGTCATAAGCCCAGCCATCACCACCAAATATCCAGACGCTCTTATCAACAAAGTAATCTTGTAGTTCAATTATCTTATCTAACAGAATCCGGATTTCCTTATTGCCGGTACTTCTCTTGTGTTCTTCAGCTAACAATCCTTTAATCACATCTGCATGATCTTTCGCTTCCTTATTTACTGCATCGAAAAGAATCAGTCCTTTTTCAAGAGCACTTCTCAGAGAAGCATTATTAAGCAACGGTAACAAAGCCTGCACATTCGTTTTCAATTGCTTGCGGTTCGAATCAACGGCCAGTCGCATTCCAAAACCAAATTCAGCATTGTCTTCGAACAGGGAGTTGGCCCAGGCCGGACCTCTACCATTTTTATCTTTTGTATAGGGTGTAGTTGGGAATGTGCCACCATATATAGAGGTACAACCTGTTGCGTTTGCGATGATCATCCGATCACCATAAAGTTGAGTTACTAAATGTATATACGGAACTTCGCCACAACCAGAGCAGCTTGGAGGGTACTCGATATAAGGCTCAGCTGTATACGGCTCCTGAACAAAGGGAAGTTTGTCGATCCAGGTAGCGGGATTGCCGGGCACTCCGCGATACTCCAACTTCTTCGTGCCTGTTGGAACGGCTCCGTTCAACGGCATTCTGGAAACCGGAATTGTATCCCCTTTCAACCGCAAGATTGGATCCACTACGGTGTGTGCATACTCATCAGAATCAGCGGGTACCAAGGCAGTGATGTCAGCAAATTTTTCAGATTCGGTTGGAATTGGTATTGCAACGATGGACTCACATGTAACATCGATCGCTTTCCAGTTCATTTCAACAATCTCTTTTCCCTTACGGGCGAATTGCTTCTCTACGTATTTCTTAATGAGTGCAATGGCTTCCGCTTCAGGCACAACACCTGACACTTTAAAGAAAGCAGTTTGCATTACAGAATTGATTCTTCCACCCAAACCTACACTCTTGGCAATTTTGGAAGCATCGATCGCATACACTTTTATTTTCTTCTTCCAGATAGTTTCCTGCATATCCCTTGTAAAGAGGCGGAAAACATTCTCGGGCTTCTGACTGGTGTTGAAAAGGAAAGTTCCGCCTTCTGTAATTCCTTCCAGAATATCATATTGCCCGATATACTGCGGACGGTGCAACGCTACAAAGTCTACCTTATTTAATAAGTACTCGGATTGAATTGGCTTTTTGCCAAACCGTAGATGGGAAACTGTGTAGCCGCCTGATTTATTAGAGTCGTATTGGAAATATCCCTGTACAAACAGATCGGTGCTTTCGCCAATGATCTTGATAGAGTTCTTATTTGCACTCACGGTTCCATCTGATCCGTAGCCCCAGAACTTGCAACGCACGATTCCTTCCTGCTCAGTATCTATATCTTCTTTTACAGCTATTGATTTGTGTGTAACATCATCGTTGATGCCCACGGTAAATCCATGCCAGCCGTTGTTTTCAAGATGGTCAAACACAGCCTTCACCATGGATGGTGTAAACTCTTTGGATGATAATCCGTAACGACCGCCAATGATTTGGATTTCCGGCCGGGCACGCAACGCAGCTACCACATCTAAAAAGAGTGGATCACCCAACGCCCCCGGCTCCTTGGTGCGATCTAACACCGCAATCTTTTTCACACTGGCCGGGATCACCGACAAAAAATCTTCCAATGCAAAGGGGCGATATAGTCTTACTTTAACGGCACCTACTTTTTCTCCCTTTTTCAATAAATAATTGATGGTCTCTTCAATGGTGTCTATGGAGGAGCCCATTGAGATAAGAATTTTGGTAGCCTTCGGATCACCTACGTATTCGTAGAGTTTGTAATTGCGACCCGTTTTCTTACCAAATAACTCCATGTACTTCTTAATGATACCCGGACAGGCATCATAATACTTGTTCACGGTTTCTCTTCCCTGGAAGTATACATCGGGGTTTTGCGCACCCACCTTGCAAATAGGAGCTTCAGGTTTTAACGCCAGCTTGCGAAACTCTTCTACGTATTTCATGTCGAGCATCGACTTCAATACATCATATTCAATGGGTACTATCTTTTGAATCGAGTGCGAGGTGCGGAAGCCATCAAAGAAATGGAGGAACGGGATGCGTGCCTCCAGCGTGGCAAGGTGCGAAATTACTGCAAGGTCTTGCGCTTCCTGAACGTTGCCGGAAGAAAGCATCGCAAATCCAGTTCCGCGGGTGGCCATCACATCGGAGTGATCACCAAAAATTGAAAGCGCCTGGCAGGCCAATGACCGTGCAGAAACGTGAAACACAGTCGGAATCATTTCACCGGCTATCTTAAACATGTTAGGCACCATGAGCATCAGCCCTTGCGAAGCCGTAAACGTGGTTGCCATTGCGCCAGCGGAAAGTGCACCATGAATAGCGCCTGCTGCACCCGCTTCGGATTGCATCTGCACCACATCCACCCGTTCTCCAAAAATATTCTTTCGGCCTTCAGACGACCAGGCATCTGCTTTCTCACCCATATCGGAAGATGGGGTAATGGGATAAATGGCTGCTACTTCGCTGAAAGCATAGGCTATATTGGCAACCGCTGAGTTGCCATCGGTGTTGATATACGCGGATTGATTTTTCATTGGGCTTTTATTTTATAGTGGAAAATTAGCCCAAAGGTCTGCCCTACGTACTGTCAGTGGTCACCGTTATTCATGATTTTTATCAGTTTCAACTATGATGAGACTCATGACCATGTGTATCAAAAATTCTTAGATTTGTTTTAAAACACGGAAATATGAAAAATATAACGACAATTCTACTAGCTGGTGCCTTGGTGCTGATCGTCAGTGTAAGTATTCTGTATGGCAGTATTACCTTTTTTCCAGCACTGATGGAAGAGTATTATAACTCCGTGTTTCGGTCCAATTCTTTTACCACCGATCTGCTTTTCTACGTTCACCCCTTTATTTTAAGTGCTGCCATGTTCTGGTTTTGGGAAATCTCCAAAGAACTTTTTACGGGATCTTTCATGATGAGGGCCTATAAAGTTGGTGTCTCTTACGGATTGATCGCGATGGTACCCGTGCTTTGGTTAACATTCAGTGCCATCGATATTTCGCCCTTAATGGTTTTCACCTGGGTAGCGTATGGTGTTCTGCAAGCATTTATCGCATGTTTGGTTTTCGCAAAACGGAATCCCTGAAGCTCCAAAAGTCATAAATCCAAAAACAGGTTTTTGAATGGTTTCGCTCTATATATAATAGAGTACCGATTATAATGACGTGTTTCTAATAGGTAGCACTGACGGCAAGTGCTTTTTTAGATTCGAAAGCGGGAAAAGCCCTCTCTTACATATATTTTAAATTGTGCGCTTTGTGCAAAAGCCTGATAAAAGTCATCATTTGCAATAAGCTATATCATATCCTGTTCCTGACCGTATCGGTTACTTTAACTCATCAAAGACGCAGAAATCATCAGCATTCTTGATCTGAGCTTATGGAACCCTACGCATTACTCACCTTCTTTCTTACCGCTGCCGTTTTAGTGGGGGGCGCTATTGCCTTCGCCTATTACGCTGCGCCCAGTGTGCCTGGATTGGTCAAATCAGAACCTTATGAGTGTGGTATTCCCACCGAAGGACCCACCTGGATTCAGTTTCATGTGGGTTATTATTTATATGCCATCATCTACCTCATCTTCGATGTAGAAACCGTGTTCATCTACCCCTGGGCCGTGGTGATGCGCGAAATTGGTCTTACCGCATTTATTGAAATACTCATCTTCTTCACCATTCTGGGTTTAGGCTTGCTCTATGCCTGGAAGAAAAACGCGCTGACATGGGAGTGATGAATGCAAGTAGGCAGTTGGCAGTAAGCAGTAGGCAGTAAAAAAACTGAAATGAAACCTGATATAAAATCAATACCCTACGATGAGTTTAACGACAACGAAACGTTGGAGGAACTCAAAAGATCCAGAAGTCCGGTGATCGTTTCTACGCTTGATAATATCATCAACTGGGGACGATCTAATTCGGTGTGGCCACTCACCTTCGCAACGAGTTGTTGTGGCATTGAAATGATGGCCACCGGAGCACCTCGTCATGACTTTGCACGCTTTGGCATTGAAGTGTATCGTGCGTCACCACGGCAAGCCGATGTAATTGTTGTGGCCGGAACCATTGTGAAAAAGATGGCACCTGTGCTTAAGCGTTTATATGATCAGATGGCTGATCCGAAATATGTGATCGCTATGGGTGCGTGTGCTGTTTCAGGTGGTCCGTTCTATTACAACTCCTATTCTGTCGTGCGCGGTGTTGATCAGATCATTCCGGTGGATGTGTACATCCCAGGCTGCCCGCCCCGACCTGAAGCCTTATTATATGGAGTGATGCAATTGCAACGTAAGATCAAGATGCAAACCATCGCTAAAGAGGCTGGCGTTGAGTTAATCAGTCATCACATTGATAGTACAACAGCCGATCATTCGCGCTATGTTGAGCCTGCAGCTGAAAAACAAGAACCATTAACCGAAGAAGGAGAATGCAAACCGAGCTAACCACCTTAATAACTGCACTGGTTCCTGATCAAAAACCTGGAATCAGCAAACAGTATCCGGAGTTCATCCTTCCGGCAGATAAGCTTCATGAAGTAGCGAAGGCGCTAAAAGAAAATCCACAGACTAAAATGGATTATCTGTTCAGTCTAACCGCTTCGGATCGCAAAGATGGATTGAATGTGATTTATCATCTTACTTCTACGGAATATAATCATACGGTTGTGGTAAGAGTCATTCTTGCCGATAGGGAAAATCCAATGATTGCTACTGTGAGTGATTTATGGAGCGGGGCTGAATACTTAGAACGCGAAGTGTTTGACTTGTTTGGAATCAAATTCGAAAATCATCCTGACTTGCGCAGATTATTTCTGGATGATGAGTGGGTGGGCTATCCGCTTCGCAAAGACTATAAAGATTCTTTCATTTTTGAACGTTAACCAGTATGGAAGAGACCTTACTTGATTTTGACCTGAGAGATAAAGAAGAGTACATCATTAACATGGGTCCTCAGCACCCATCTACGCACGGTGTGTTGCGTTTTGAAGTTTGTCTTCAGGGCGAACAAATCAAATACTTAAGACCTCATTGCGGCTACATTCATCGTGGCATTGAGAAAATGAGTGAAGCACTCACCTACCCTCAACTCGTTCACTTAACGGATCGCATGGATTACCTCTCTGCGCACATCAACAATGAAGCCGTAGCGCTTTGTGTGGAGAATGCAATGGGTGTTGAAGTAAGTGATCGTGTAAAATACATCCGGACTATATTTGCTGAACTCACGCGCATTGCCTCACACCAGTTATGGTGGTGTGCTTTCGGTATGGACTTAGGCGCTCTTACTACTTTCTTTTACGGCCTGCGCGATCGGGAACATATCCTCGACATCTTCGAAGAGACTACCGGTAGCAGATTGACTCAAAGTTTTATCACGCCCGGAGGATTGATGGCCGATGTACATCCCAACTTTCAGAAACGCATTAAAGAATTCATCACCTACTTCCGCAAGAAACTTCCTGAATACGACCAGTTGCTTACTGGCAATATCATCTTCCGCGAACGCACCAAAGGTATCGGTATCATGAGTAAAGAAGTCGCTATAGATTATGGAGTAACTGGCCCAAGTGGTCGTGGCTCAGGCTTTTCCTGCGACATCCGTAAGATTGCACCCTATAGTGCTTACCCTTTTGTGAAGTTCAATGAAATCACGTTACCGGAAGGTGACACCTACTCGCGCTATGTGGTGCGAATCAAAGAAATGTGGGAGTCATTAAATATACTGGAACAACTGGTTGACAATATCCCGCAAGGACCAACCATGCTGGAATTGAAAGCCGTGAAAGCACCAAAAGGAGAATACTATCAACGTGTTGAAACTGCCCGCGGTGAATTAGGTGTTTACATCGTGAGTGATGGCGGTCCTTCACCAGCCCGTATTCATTACCGAACTCCGAATTTTTCAAACCTGTTCGTCATCAATAAACTCGCCAAGGGTCATAAGATTGCCGACCTCGTTGCCATCAGTGGTTCACTGGATTTAGTTATACCCGACATAGACCGATAATAGTATGTACGACTTCACTCCATTCATCGAATCCATCACCAGCTACCTCAATGAGAATCTTACTCCCTTTTGGGCAGGATTGATTTCCATGGTGTTGCTGGGTGTTGGCATTTTACTTTTCTATGCCGTGTTAGGATTGTACCTTGTGTATGCCGAGCGTAAAATTTGCGCACGCATGCAAAATAGAATGGGTCCTAATCGTGTTGGCCCCGGAGGAATTTTCCAAACCATTGCCGATTTGATCAAACTGCTATTGAAGGAATTAATCTACATCCGCAATGCCGATAGTTTGTTATTCAACATCGCTCCCTTTATTGTCATTGTTGCTTCCATCATGGCGATTGGTGCCATTCCTTTCGCGAAAGGATTGCAGGCCGTTGATCTGAATATCGGTGTTCTCTATATCCTTGCCATCTCTTCCATGGGTGTGATCGGAATTCTCATTGCCGGATGGGCCAGTAACAGTAAGTACTCCGTGATTGGCGCCATGCGCAGTGGTGCCCAGGTAATTAGCTATGAATTGTCTGTGGGATTAGCCTTGCTAGGTATCATCACTTTCGCGGGATCCATGCAGTTCTCCGAAATCATAGCATCCCAGCAGGACGGCTGGTGGATTTTCAAAGGACACATTCCTGCCACGATTGCGTTTGTGATTTTTTTGATTGCAGGAACTGCCGAAACGAACCGTGGACCTTTCGACTTAGCCGAAGCTGAATCAGAATTGACCGCAGGATTTCATACGGAATATTCAGGTATCAAGTTCGCCTTCTTCTTTCTAGCTGAGTATATGAACATGTTCATCATCGCGGCCATCGCTACTACGCTTTTCCTTGGCGGATGGCTTCCCTTCCACTTGTTTCAGTGGGGAGCATTCAACACCGTGATGGACTTCATTCCGCCTGTGTTCTGGTTCTTTGGCAAGGCTGCTTTTGTCATTTACCTGATGATGTGGTTCAAGTGGACATTCCCTCGCTTGCGTATTGATCAGTTACTGGCACTGGAGTGGAAATATCTCCTTCCTATCAATCTTATGAACTTAATTCTTATCGCATTCTTAACCCTCATGAAATGGCACTTTTGAAAACGATAAAAGCGATTGGCAAATACTTTTACGACATCTATGATGGTGTTACCTCGCTGGCGCGCGGCATGAAAGTAACCGGATCGTATTTCGTAAAACCCAGTACGATCGTCACACAGAAATATCCGGAGAATCGGGCCACCCTAAAGATGTTTGATAACTTCAAGGGTGAGTTGATGCTGATTCACGATGAAAATAACAAACACTCATGCAACGTGTGCAACACCTGTGCGCGCAGATGCCCTAATGGTTCAATTGAAATCATCTATAAAAAAGTAGAAGGAGCCGATGGTCGCACCAAGAAAATATTAGACAAATATGTATATCACCTGGAAACATGTTCGTTCTGCGGACTGTGTGTTCCTTCCTGCGATGAGTTCGCCCTAAAATTCGATCAGGAATTTGAGCACGCTGTATTCGATCGCGGCAAACTCACGAAAGTGCTGAATAAGCCAGGTTCATCCTCTAAAGCAATGAAAGAATGACAGGCCCCAAAATCATATTCTTTATTCTCGCAGCTGCCATCGTAGTATTCTCCATCCTATCTATTTTCAGCAGAAGAATTTTACGCGCAGCAATTTACCTTCTCTTCGTGCTGGTAGCCATGGCAGGTTTGTATTACATGATGAACTTCCAGTTTCTCGCTGCTGTGCAATTGATGTTGTATGCAGGCGGTATTGTCGTGCTGATTATCTTCTCCATTTTATTGACAAGTCAAATCGATAGTAAACTTCAGGCGCCTAAAGGAAGTCACTTGTTAGCCGGTGGCATTACTGCGATTGCAGGTATTTCACTATCGGCAATCACCATCCTTCAATTTACTTTCACGCCATCGCAAGAGATTGCTGTTGGCACAGACATGCGCACTATTGGTCTTCAGCTGATGAACACCGATGTACAGGGCTATGCTTTACCCTTCGAGGTGATTAGTGTATTACTACTAGCCGCCTTAGTCGGCTCCATCTTTATCGCACAAAAAAAGAAAGTATGAACCTGCAAGCTGAAATACCACTCGACTACATGATTGTGCTCAGCACGATTGTCTTCTTTGTCGGATTGATGGGCGTGCTCATCCGTAGAAATCTGATCACGATGCTCATGGGCATTGAACTCATGTTGAATGCCGTGAACATCAACTT
>JBEBJH010000265.1:0-6033 GCA_040079965.1 Cyclobacteriaceae bacterium | reverse complement strand
GGTTTTCAAAGAGGAACCCTCCTATTACGACTGGATGATGAATGGTGACTTCCCAATGGATACAAAACGAAGACTTACTGAGATTAAGTTGAGTGGACTGATGGGAAGATAGAAGTTGTTTGAGGAAGTCCTCTCAATGAGGCATCGATTGTGCCTATCCTTTAAAGGACTTGATAGCGATAATTAGTTATCTTGGTTTTGTTTCTCCACAGAACACTAAATTCCGATTTGAAAATAGTATCCTATGGCAACCACTCGCGAAACTCCCATCCAAATCAGTAAAGAAGAATTTCAGAAGATTGGGCATAAGTTAGTAGACGATATAGCCAACTTCATTAGCTCCATTGAAGAAAGGCCGGTGACAACGGGAGAATCCCCGAGCCAATTACAAGAACTATTAAATGTAAGATCGTTACCCGAACATGGATCGGATGCTACCGGTATCTTTTCAATAGCTACCAAGCTGTTGTTTAATCATTCGCTGTTTAACGGGCACCCAAAATTTCTCGGCTATATAACTTCTTCACCCGCCCCCATTGGTATCCTCGCTGAGATGCTTGCGACAACCATTAACCCCAATGTAGGTGCGCAGATCTTGAGTCCCATGGCCACTGAAATTGAAAAGCAAACGGTGAAATGGTTGGCAGAATTCATTGGTGTTTCACCATCCTATGGTGGACTATTAGTGAGCGGTGGTAACATGGCAAACTTTACCGCCTTTCTGGCGGCACGAACGGCAAAGGCACCTAAAAGCATAAAAGAGGACGGACTTGCAAACTCAGGCAAGCTTGTCATTTACTGTTCTAAAACCACTCATACCTGGATTGAAAAAGCTGCCATATTATTTGGACTGGGTTCTAAATCGATTCGATGGATCCCTGCCGACTCTGCTAATATCATGGACAATAAAATTTTGGATAAGACGATCAGAGAAGATATAAAAAATGGTTGCAAGCCCATCATGGTGATCGGTACAGCAGGCGATGTGAGTACGGGTGCCGTTGATAATATGAAAGAGATTGCAGCTATTTGCAAAACGTATGACTTGTGGTTTCACATCGATGGCGCCTATGGTATACCGGCAGCCGTTATTCCTAAGCTCAAAACATTATTTGAAGGCATAGCAGAAGCAGATTCCATTGCCCTTGATCCACACAAATGGTTATACAGTCCGCTGGAGGCTGGCTGTACACTGGTCAAGAATCCCCAGCATTTAATTGATACGTATAGCTCACATCCGGAATACTATAACTTCGGCAATGCAGACTTAACTCAAAACTATTATGAATACGGCCTTCAAAATTCCCGGGGCTTCCGGGCATTGAAAGTATGGATGGCCCTTCAACACGTGGGAAGAAGCGGTTATATTAAAATGATTAGTCAGGATATTGAATTAGCTGAATTGCTATTTGTAGAAGCTACCAAACACCCTGAACTTGAAGCGATAACACACAGCCTGAGTATTACTACCCTGCGCTATGTTCCTCTTCATTATCCACAGGATAAAAAAAAGGATGAGTATCTGAATAAACTTAACGAGAAACTATTGAATACCTTACAGCAAGGAGGTGAAGTGTTCCTATCGAATGCGATGGTGCAGGGTAAATACTGCTTGCGGGGGTGTATTGTGAATTTCAGAACCTCATCGAAAGACATTAGGGAAATTATCGAAATAATAGTAAAGGAAGGAAGAAGCACACATAAGCAACTTCAGGCAAGTACGCTCAAGTAGTGTTATTAAACAGTATCACATGGCGAAAAAACCAAAGCCAAAAAAGGTTGTCAAGGTAAAACCGAAGAAGCGTATTACTAAGAAACCTGTGGATGCTCAGGTAACAGCAAAGCAATTTATAGCGAAGCTCAACACCTACCAGTCGGATGTTGAACTCGAGAAAATCAAACGTTACTTTAAATCGGAAACGGGTCAGTATGGTGCAGGCGATAAGTTTATGGGTGTGCGCATGGGGCACGTGTTTGCAGTAGCAAAGGAGTTCATGGAAATGCCTCTTCCAGAAGTCGAGAAACTTCTTGAAAGTCCTGTACATGAAGTCCGTACCGGGGCTGTAAGCATCATGGACTTTCACGACCGGATCAATAATTGGGATCTTGTAGACCGGGCGGCACCGCATGTCGTGGGCGGTTATTTAGTCGATCAACCTCGTAGTATTCTATATAAACTTGCACGCTCAAAAAATATCTGGGAACGAAGAACTTCCATTGTAAGCACCTTCTATTTTATTCGTCAAGGTGATATAGACGATACCTTTAAGATTGCCGAAATTTTGTTGAATGACCGGGAAGATCTGATTCATAAAGCAGCAGGCGGTTGGGTGCGCGAGGCGGGTAAACGGGATCCTAAAAAATTACTTACCTTTTTAAACGCGCATGCCGCTACCATGCCACGCACCATGCTGCGGTATGCCATTGAACATCTTACCCGGAAACAACGGGACTATTATTTGAGTCTTAAAGACTTGTAAACTGGTTACTGAATTTGGGTTATAAAATCCAGTAACCAGGATCCAATTACTTCTTCAGATTCAACTTCTGATTCATAGGCGGTAACTCACCATTGAGAATCATCTGTAGTTTTTGCAGGTGACCATCTAATTCTTTGTTCAACTCATCAAACACTTTATAAACTCCCGCTGTCGGTTTATTGTCACCACTTTCCAGACTTCTGCGCACGGCCGAAATGCGATTGCCCAACTTGATTGGAAAGTTGAGCGGATCCTGACCGCTGCGGTTCTTGGTTTGATATAGGTCTTCTTCAATGATCGTCAGTTTCAACAGGATGTCCTTAGCGGATGCAGCAACAGCAGCGTCTGTGTTGGTTTTTAAAGCCTCTTCAAATTGTTTCCGGATTTTACGGATGTCAATCACAGCCTGATTTGCTGCACTCTCGCGGTCTCTGATTTTCATCGCCAGATCAAATGACTCTTTCATGTCACCTTCGGTTACCCCTTTCAAATTCGGATTGATTTTAACATTGAAGGTCCTGGTCTCAGAATAACTTCCCACAGTTAATCGCACCTGATATTTTCCGATCGGAGCATTCGGTCCGTTTTGGGGCCGCGCTCCCCAAATGATCATATCATCAAATACCGTGGCACCCGGATAGCGCAAGTTCCAACTGAACATATTTAAACCAGCTGCCGTAGTAGGTTTTGATTCGCCTCTGCCCCACCAGTCTCCGGTAGCAGGCTTTTCTTCAGGCTTATCTCCAACAAACCTGCGAACCAGTTTTCCCTCTGTATCCAATACTTCCACGACAACTGAATCAGCTTTACTCTTTAAGTAGTATTGAAATACAGCATCATACACGCCACGGATCGCATCGGTGGGCTGAAACAAGATTGCATTCTGATTCATTTTATCAGCAGTCATTTGGCGTAAGGGACCAATATCATCTAAAATCCAGAACCCGCGCCCATGTGTGCCCAACACCACATCATCATTCTTTACCACTAAATCGCGAATGGGAGTATCCGGTAAGTTCAATTGCAGTGGCTGCCAGGTAGTACCCGCGTTAAAGGAAACATAAGCGCCATGCTCAGTTCCTAAAAACAAGAGTCCGGGCTTCACATGATCTTCGCGAATCGATCTTGCAAAATGACCATCCTTGATTCCGGTAATGATCTTAGTCCAGGTTTTTCCATAGTCTGTCGTTCTGAATACATAAGGCTGACGATCATCCACCTGGTACCGGAAGGCAGCCACATACGCAGTGCCGGCATTGTGTTTCGATTCATCAATAATGGCAACGACAGAATTCTTTGGAAGTTCTTTCGGAGTAATGTCTGTCCACTTCTTGCCACCATCGCGGGTGATTTGAATCTTGCCATCATCGCTACCTGCCCAGATAGTATTAATGTCATGATTGGATGGAGCCAGCGCAAACACGGTCGCATAAATTTCAGGACCGTTCATGTCTTTGGTGATCTCACCACCTGTTAGGCCCAAGGTCTCAGGATCGGCATAGGTTAGGTCCGGAGATATTTTCTCCCAACTCTGGCCTTCATTGGTTGTCTTCCACACATGTTGTGAGCACGTATATAAGGTATTCGGATCTTTCGGTGAAAACACAATCGGGTATGTCCACTGCCAGCGCTCGGGCAATGAACTTGCAGGTTCTCCGGAAAAGAATCTTGGATATACCTGTATGTCGCGAATCTGGCCGCTGGTACGATCGTACCTGGTAAGTAATGCCCCCTGACTACCTGCATAAAACACATCTGGGTTTAAGGGATGCGAGGTGATGTAGCCACTTTCGCCACCACCTACATCATAACCCCACTCGCCCAGCACATTCATATGTTCCCAGCCATCGCTCGGGATTGCAATGGTACTATTGTCTTGCTGGGCACCGGCCACATGATAGGGAACATGATTCGTGGTAGTAACATGATAAAATTGGGTAGTACAATAGTCTTGTTCCGTCCAGCTCTTCCCGCCATTTACTGATACCACGCCCCCGCCATCGTCCGACAAGATCATGCGCTGCGGATTATTCGGGTCGATCCACAAATCGTGATGATCGCCATGCTTTGTATTAATGCTTTCAAATGTTACTCCGCCATCGGTACTCTTGAAGAAATCAACGTTTAAACAATAGACCGTCTCGCGATCCTGGGGATCGGCATAAATGCGGGAATAGTAAAATGCGCGCTGGCGAAGTTTACGTTCATCATTCATCTTCTTCCAACTGGCACCCGCATCATCACTGCGATAAACACCACCCTCATTTGCTTCCACAATGGCCCATAGTCGTTTGTTATCTGCCGGTGAAACCGTGATTCCGATTTTACCCAGGGGTGCTGCGGGCATGCCCGGGTTTGCCGTTAAGTCGATCCACGTATCACCACCATTTTCTGATTTCCATAGTTTACAATCAGGACCACCGCCCCACATCTTCCAGGTTTTGCGATATACCTGCCAGGTGGTGGCATATAAGATTTTAGGATTGGTGCGATCAATAATCAGATCGGCTGCACCGGCTTTGGGGCTCACATATAAAACTTTCTTCCAGGTGTTGCCGCCATCAATCGACTTAAACACTCCGCGTTCTTCATTGTCGCCATACGGATGACCCAACGCAGCTACATATACAATGTCGGGATTGGTAGGATGAACGCGAATGCGCGAGATCGCCTGCGTCTCCTTTAATCCTACATGTCGCCAGGTTTTTCCACCATCGGCAGATTTGTAAACACCATCACCCTGCGTGATGCTGCCCCGGAGTTGAGTTTCGCCACCCCCTATATATATAATGTCAGGATTTGTTTCGGCTACGGCCACCGCACCAATCGAAGAGCTGGAAATTTTTCCATCTGTTACCGGTGCCCATTCTTGTCCGCCATCAGTAGTCTTCCACAAGCCACCCCCGGTGGCACCAAAATAATATTCATTGGGTCGGCCCGGACTACCCGAAGCACCTAAAGAACGGCCGCCCCGTTGTGGCCCGATGTTACGCCACTTATAGTTGGCATAAAATGAAGGATCGGGTGTTTGCGCTTCAGCGATGAAGGCACATACCATCAGCAAACAGAATAGAAATAGTCTTGACATAGTTACAGGGTTAGAAAGCTTGCATTTGATTTCAAATTAGAAAAATCCTGCTGGCTGCGAAATGAGATTTACAGGGGAGGTTTAAGTGCCTAAGTCATCAGACCGCCTGAAAGCTTTAGCAAAAGGCGGTCAGACGACTAAACATCTTTTCATGCATCGTCTCTCAACGAGCCTGCCTGCTGCTGGCAGGGTCGATGGGCTCCCGAACTGTACAATAAACGCAGCGTCCCCGAGGCGGGAGACACTGCTGGGAAAAGAGAAACACCGATGAAGCGATGTACATGGGCACGGGCGTTTTCCAGATATTCAGGTTTAGTACCTGAGGCCTCCAGTCTGCGCAGGGTGCCGGCCAGTAGTTTAGGAACTTGATCGAATGCCTGCTTCCGTTCCACCACGTGTCGGTCATATTCCGCTCGGGCAATTTTTACTTGATCCATTGCCGATTGGATGTGACTCAACTGCGTA
>JBEBJH010000264.1:0-6040 GCA_040079965.1 Cyclobacteriaceae bacterium | reverse complement strand
GTATTCCGACTGTAGTTCGTTGTATGATCAGATCGCGTTGAAGATTTTTCTTGAGGAGCGTGCTGAAACTTGCGTCCTCAAGTCCCGATCGATAATTAATATTGGCCTTTTCTTCAGATTCTCTTACTAAAAAATCATAGTGCTGTTTGAATTTAGGAATGAAGTCTTTCAAAAAGTCTTTTCTGATTTTATGGATATACGTTCCTGACTCAGCTATTTTCAAATCATAGCTTTCAAGCAGGTCGACATCTACCTTTCCGGATTCAGAAAAAGAACGAAGCAGGCTATTACGCTGCTTAAGTTGATGATTGTAAACAATTAGATTTTCGAGATAATGGCGATCCAACTGGCTGATGAGTGTATCAAAAAATCTACGCCTCAGTTCGGAGCCATCCCAGATCAATTCAATATCCTGCGGGGCAATTAATACAACCGGATATTTACCTACGTGCTCTGAAAACTTAACAGACTCCTGATCGTCCTCTCGTACAATTTTCTTCTCACCCTGCTGATATGAGCACATCACTTCCTTTTGCTTAGTGCCAATCTCAAAGGTGCCCTTAATCAAAAATCCGTTTTGTCCATGATAGATGTTTTGCAGATCGTAAGGATTAATAGCGCTTTTAGTAAAAGACAAATAATAAATGGCATCCAGCAAATTGGTTTTTCCGGTGCCATTATTTCCTAAAAAGCAGTTGATTTTATCCTCAAAATTTAGAGTCGCTTCCTGGTGATTCTTAAAATTGTAAAGTCTTAATTTTTGAAGGAACACAGCTGCAGTTATAAATATTCTAATTAAGCGATACCGCTATTTGGCGATTGGCTATGGGTGGCGTATTTTCGCAACTCACATTTTCAATCAAAATTAGCAATTATGGCAACTACAGCCCAAGCTAAAGGCGCAACGCCTAAAAAAGAGAAGAAGGCATATTCAAAAGAAACATACATGTTCTGGTTTGAGAGCATGTTATTGATGAGAAAATTTGAAGAGAAAGCAGGCCAGTTATATGGTATGCAGAAAATCCGGGGATTTTGTCATTTATACATTGGGCAGGAAGCTTGCGCCTCAGGTGCGGTTAGTGCCTTACGCAAAGGGGACAAATACATAACTGCCTATCGCGACCACGCGCATCCATTGGCTTTGGGTACTAGCCCGAATGCTATAATGGCTGAGTTGTATGGTAAAGAAACCGGGGTTTCTAAAGGAAAAGGTGGTTCTATGCACATTTTTGATAAAGAGCATAATTTCTTTGGTGGCCATGGAATAGTAGGCGCTCAGGTCCCCCTCGGTGCAGGAATCGCTTTTGCTGAAAAATTCAACAAGACCGGAAATCTCTGTATCTGCTACATGGGCGATGGTGCAGTACGTCAGGGTGCATTTCATGAAGCTCTTAACCTGGCTATGCTCTGGAAAATCCCAGTAATCTTCGTGATTGAAAATAACGGGTATGCAATGGGAACTTCGGTGAAACGAACTTCCAATGTGCATGAGTTGTACACGTTGGGCGAATCTTATGATATCCCATCTGAACCGGTTGACGCTATGAATGTAGAGGCGGTTCATGATGCGGTTGAAAGAGCTGCCGAACGTGCCCGCGCAGATGAGGGACCAACCTTGTTGGAATTCAGAACCTACCGTTATAAAGGTCACTCGATGTCTGATCCTCAAAAATATCGCTCCAAAGAAGAAGTTGAAGAGTACAAGCAGCGCGACCCGATTGAGCAGGTGCGCCATACCATCCTCGAAAAGAAAATTGCTACGGAAAAAGATCTTGAAGCAATTGAGCAGAAGGTAAATGCCCAGGTAGACGAGAGTGTTAAATTCGCAGAAGAATCCAATTATCCGGATCCTTCGGAAGCTCTGAAGGACATTTATGCAGAGCCGAATTATCCCTTTATAATGGATTAATCCTGCTTTTGTTTAATAAGTACGAATTCTTAGTTTTGCGTCCCGTTCTGAAAACATCCGAACGGGACTTTTTATTTTAAGAAACATGGCAAAGAAGGAAGAAAACAAAGATTTATTGGAAAATCCTGAAGTCATTCAGGAGAAATTGGTGACCGTAGAAGGTTGGTTTGAAAGCAACCCAAAAACAGCTTTAGGGATCGCAGCTGGAATTTTGTTGGTGGTAGGAGCTTTCTTTGGATACCGTTATTTTATTGGTAATCAAGATGGAATTGCGCAGAAAGAAATGTTTCAGGCCGTTCGCTATTTTGAAGCTGATAGTTTGAATCTTGCTTTAAATGGTGATGGCAACAACCTGGGCTTCCTGCAGATCATTGATGATTATGGAATGACGGATGCTGGCAACCTGGCTAATTACTATGCAGGCGCGATTTATCTGAAACAAGGCAAATTTCCACTCGCTGTTTTTCACCTAGAGGATTTTAGTGCATCTGACCTACTTGTACAAGCCCGTGCATTTAGCCTGATGGGAGATGCGTATATGGAACAGAAGGATTATGAAAATGCAGCCAAATACTACAACAAGGCTGCTACGTATAAGCCTAATAAGGAATTTTCACCTACCTACCTGATGAAGGCAGCCTTGGCTTATGAAAAATTAAATCAAAACGAAAAAGCTAAGGAAGCATATCAAACTATTATTGATAAGTATTGGGAATCAAGCGAACTCCAGAACGCAAGGAAGTTTAAGGCGCGTTTAGAGGCTAACTCTTAAAATCAATCTTACTACATTTGAAGGGATAGTTTTCTATCCCTTTTTTATTATCTAAAAATTATGGCTGGCATACTTAAATCTGTTTCGGGAAAAAGTAAAATCAACTTAGCTAAGAGAAAATTTGGCATTGTAGTGGCCGAATGGAACGAGGAGATAACGGAGCCATTGTTTCAGGGAGCACATGATGCCCTGATTCAGTTGGGTGTTAAGAAGAATAATATCATTCGTAAGAATGTTCCAGGTAGTTTTGAATTGCCATTAGCTGCACAATGGATGGCTGAAAAAAAAGAAATCGATGCGGTGATCTGTTTGGGCTGCGTAATCCAAGGCGATACTGCGCACTTTGATTATATCTGTCAGGGTGTAACCTATGGAATAATGAAAGTGAGTCTGAAAACAAATAAGCCCATTGCCTTTGGTGTATTAACAACGCTTACCAAACAACAAGCAATGGATAGGGCGGGTGGCAAGTTGGGCAATAAAGGTGAAGAGGCTGCACTGACGGTGGTGAAAATGCTTGAAATTTTCTGAAGTTGATTGATCCTTCTCTTGCATCAGACTTCAAAATAGCAAAATATGCCTTGCGCCTTTTTTCTCAACCATACTACTCCACTCTTACCACTCGAATGATTTTCGAATAGTGATCTGTTTTAATGCTTAGTAAGTATGCACCTGGGGAGAATTCCTTTTCTACTTCAATAATCCTATTCGTTTTTTCTATTGACTGATGAATGTTTCGCCCATTCAAATCCATAAGTAATATCTCTGCTTGCTGATCTAGACTTTCAATAAACAAGATCAATTTTTCGCGGAACGGATTTGGATAAACACTTACAACGAACTCATTCACTTCAGCCGACTTCTCATCTGACTTTATTATATTGGATGCAATCCTTGCTGGTGGAGCCACTCCTCTTGTCTTAAAGCTCCTGACTTGGCCAAAGTTTGCGCTTAAGTTTGATTGTACCCGATTGTAGTAAATTGTGCCTTCTGTCAAACCCATAAAGGCCAATGCCCTTGTATGACCTTTAACTTCAAAGTCAATTATCGAAAAGTCAGGCTGCTGACTTAGTTGAATAGTGTATTCGGTTGAACCCGGAATACTGTTTGAATAAATATACAATGAGGTGCCTACGTTTACAGAATTATTCTCTGGCGAAACTATGTAGGCTATTGATTCTGCAGTGCGCGTAGTGAAACTTTTTTGTTCGCCAAATTCCAATTCCAGATCAGTGCTCACTCGGCTATAATAGGTCGTACTGTATTTCAATCCTCCAAATAATAGGGTGCGATTGAAACCAGTTCGTTCAAAAGCAACCGTGGAAAAGTCCGAAGTTTCGCTTAATTGAATTGTGTAAGCTTGTGCACCGGGTACACTATTCGAAGTGATAAAGATTGAATTATTATTTACATCCACTGCATGGTTACTCGGAGTGGTGACATATGCTAACGACTCAGCCGAACACGTGGAGAAACTCCTCACTTGGCCAAACTCCGCTGTAAGATCGGTGTTTACCCGACTGAAGTAGGTCGTATTGTATTTCAGACCACTGAAAGACAGCATACGGGTGGAACCGCTAACCTCAAATGCTACCTGTGCAAAATCTGAGGACTCACTTAGCTGAATAGTGTATTGTGAGGCGCCAAGAACATAGTTAGAATAAATGTTTAGCCTTGTATTAATGTACTCCGAATTATGGGAAGGTGAAACGACATAGGCTATTGACTCTGCTGTGCGTGTAGTAAAACTCTTTAGTTCACCAAATTCCGGTGCAAGGTCGGTACGTACCCTGCTGAAATAAGTAGTACTGAATTTCAATCCTCCAAATAAAAGTGTGCGGTTGGAGCCCGTTACTTCAAAAGCAACTTTTGAAAAGTCTGACGTTTCGCTTAATTGAATTGAATAGGCCTGTGCACCGGGTACAAAGTTTGAAGTAATATAGATTGAAACATTATTTACATTCACTGCGTGGTTACTTGGAGCAGTGACAAATGCCAACGTCTCTGCCTTGCGAGTTGTAAAACTTTTCACCTGGCCAAACTCCTTAGTAAGGTCTGTCTGTACGCGGCTGAAATAGGTAGTGTTGTATTTCAGGCCACTGAAAGGCAGCATACGGGTAGGTCCCGTAACCTCAAAGGCTACCCATGCAAAATCAGATGACTCACTTAGCTGGATCGTGTAAGAACCCGCACTGGGAACGCTGCGCGAAGCAATATTGAGGGTAGTATTGGCGCCAGTAAAATTATTGAGAGGGCTCTCTACGTAGGCAAAACTCACTGGATTGCCAGTAGTAAAAAAACGTGTTGGACCCCAGCCTTGCGGTGTAAGGTCCGTAGTTGCGCGCGCATAGTACCTGGTATTAAATTGAAGGTCGCTAAAATTAATCGAGGGCGAAGGCATGCTCTTTTCAAAAACTTGCGATGAGGTAAAATCATCTGAGGCACATAGTTGAATTCTATAAAAAGTAGCTTCTGGTATTGTGTTAACGCGAATGAGTGGTAACCAGGATACGTTACTGGCATTATTACCGGGCGAAATAATGTATGATAGACTCAGTGCATCATCAGTAGTGAACACACGCATTTCGCCCCAGTTAGGGGAAAGATTTGTTTTAACACGGGTGAAATAAGTTGTACTTAAAGCTAAGTTGTTGAATGAAATAGATCTACCTCCTGTTTGTACGAGTGCTGTCGACTCCCCAAAGTTGGGATCTGAGTTTAGTTCAATAGTGTATGTATCTGCCATAGACACAAGGTTGGATGTTATGATCAAACTTAAAGGCATATGCTCGGCACCGTTGGCAGGACTGGTAACATAACTAAAAAATTCAGGGGCCGCGGTTGTAAAGGATGTTATCCTTCCATAATCCTCACGCAAATTTGTTTTCGTTCTTGTGAAATAAACAGTGTTGTATTGTAATGAATCAAACCATAATGTACGGTCACCAGTCTTTTCTTTGACATGGGTAAATGCCGCATCCGAACTCATTTGTATGGTATAGGTAGTCGCTTCGGGTATTGCATTTGTCGTAAGGTAAAGCCCTGTTTTTTGATTGATAGCACCGTTAACCGGAACCATAACATGAATGTCTGGCGTAGTATCATCTACATTTACCACTAATAAACTTCCACTAATATCTCCGTTTACCAGTCTATTGAATGTTGACGTTTCTAAATCATAGCTAAATAGAGCGTCTGAGGTAAATCCCAACAATTTATTCTCGTATAGGATCAAGCTACCTTGAGGGAAATTAGATTCCGATGAGTCATAAAAAGCGTGAAGTACAGTGAAATTACTACCATCGGCATTTATTCTAAAAATCGAGCCAACATTTGGTGAGGAGGCAGAATATGGTCCC
>JBEBJH010000263.1:0-6059 GCA_040079965.1 Cyclobacteriaceae bacterium | reverse complement strand
ACTATGTACGGGTGTTTCAATAATTATTTTATTTCATAGTTGTAAAAAGAGGCTGTTTCAAAAATTTGAAACAGCCTCTTATGTGAATTTAAATTATTACTAATTCTTTTTTTTGATCTGGGTCTCGGTTGGCTGAAGGGGATTGCCATCCGCATCGATAAGGATAATCTCATCAAAACCCAACTTCTTCAAGTCCTCCAGAATCTTCTCTTTATCGCCCACGGCAAACCAGTTAAGCTTGGCTGGATCTACAAGCTGTTTACCCACCTTTCTTACATCTTCAAGCGTAAGCGCCCGCACTTTACTTTCATATGTTTTATAATAATCATCAGGTAATCCATATTTGCTAACGGTCGTCAACGATTGGCGCACCGATCGATTCGTTTCCCACTGGCCTGGCAAACCCATAATGGTGTTGTTTTTATTCCGGTCAAACTCTTCCTGGGTTACAGGTTTATCCGAAACAATTGTCTTAAACTCTTTAGATAATTCCTCCATGGATTCCTTCGATTTATCCGTTTGCACCGGAGCATAGGCTATAAAGGGTCGCTGGCCTTTTGCCCCAGGCACAAAGATGCCCGCTCCATACGACCAGTGTTTATCTTCGCGTAGATTCATATTGATACGCGACATAAAATCGCCACCAAACACATTAACAAATGCCTCGCGCGAAATCTCAGATACTTTTCCGTAGGGTTCTATCAGGTAGCCGGCAATGATTACTGATTGCTCAGATTCCGGCCTGTCCATCAAGTACAATTTGTTAGTTGACTTACCGCTTACGGCAGCCAGATTCTTTTTAGGTACATCACCAGACTTCCACGATGCGAAGCGCTTTTCGATTTTGCTGACGAGATCTTTCATTTCAATATCTCCTACAACTACAAGGGTCGCGTTGTTGGGTTTTATCCAGGTGGTGTAGAATTTCAAAATGTCATCACGCGTAATCTTGGTTACAGTTTCTTCATAGCCCGAACCTGTAAACGGCTGACTGTAGGCATGGCCCTCACCATATAAAAATTTTGGAAATACGCGGAGCACCATGGAAAATGGGTCGGTTCGTTCACGCTTGATATCATTGATTTGCTCTTTCTGAAGTCGGGAAAATTCATTTTGTGGAAATGCGGGATTAAGAACTACATCTGCAAAAACATCCAGCGACTCATCGATAGAAGCCTTAAGTGCATCCATTCGTACGTAGGATGCATCGAGATCTGAAAATGTATAAATGGATGTGCCTATTGATTGTAGTTTATCACTGATCTGAAGTGCATTCATAGACTGCGTTCCTTCATCCATCAGGTTAAGGGCCAGGTTGGCGGTTCCGGTTTTGGCAAACTGATCGGACGCATAGCCGGCATCAAACAATAAATCTGCCGCCACCGTGGGTATACCTTTGCGTTGGGCCAACACGATTTTCATTCCATTTTTTAACGTTGCTCTTTGAATATCCGGAAAACTGGAAGCTGGTTGAGCGGCTAATGCAGGTAATTTGCTACGGTCAGTTTCAGTTCCGCTGGCCTGGTAATTCGGAAAAGGCGTACATATAATAGTGTGCTTACCAGATGAAAGCCATTTGCGTGCAACATTTTGGATGTCTGCCACTGTTGCAGAAGCTATCCAATGTAATTCCTTTTTGTAATAATCCGGAGAACCTCCATAAACCTGCGATTCAGCCAACACATCTGACTTTCCGCCAAAACCACCGATACGTTCCATTCCTTTAATGAAATTGGCGAAGTACTCCGACTTCACACGCTGCAATTCCTGCTCAGTTACTCCTTTCTCCAAAAACTCTTTTAATACTTCATTGGCTGTGGCCTCCACCCGGGTATAATCTTCAGTCGGCTTTACTCCAATAGCTAGATAAAAATTTCCGCTTATCTCCTGCTTATCAACATAGGTAAACACATAGCTTGACGATTGATCTTCATAAACCAGTTTCTTATATAATCTCGAGCTTTTGCCATTGGTTAAAATTGAAGATGCCAATGATAAATAAGCGCCTTCCTGAGTACCCCATTGCGGCACGTTCCACATCATACTGATGCGTGGCTCTGTTACTCTATCCTGATAATACTGCCGTGTATCTTCATTGCGCTTAGCAATGTTAACAGTATGCCGAGCTAGCGTAGGTCCTGAAGGGATATTCCCAAAATACTTTTTTACTTTTTCAAAAACCTCGGCAGGCTTAACATCTCCGGCAATAACAAGGGTAGCGTTAGCCGGACCATAATACGTTTTAAACCAGTCTTTAACATCATCCAGCGCTGCTGCATTAAGATCTTCCATTGAGCCGATAACTGTCCATGAATAAGGATGCCCCACCGGGTAACTGGCTTTAGTTGCCATCTCCCACTCGCGCCCATAAGGTTGATTTTCACCCTGACGTTTTTCATTCTGCACAACTCCTCTTTGTTCATCCAGACGAGCCTGGTCAATTACTCCTAACAAATGACCCATGCGATCTGATTCAAGCCACAGCACCTGGTCAAATGCTGACAAAGGAACATTCTGAAAATAATTTGTGCGATCTGTATTGGTGGTACCATTTAAATCGGTAGCCCCGATACTTTCCAATGCTTTGAAATAGTCAGTATTGAAATGTTCGCTCCCATTGAACATGAGGTGTTCAAACAAATGTGCAAATCCACTTTTGCCCAGCTTCTCATTTTTAGAACCAACATGATACCAGATGTTTACTGAAACAATAGGCGCTTTGTGGTCTTCATGAACAACAAGCGTAAGGCCATTATCAAGCGCATACTTCTGAAATGGAATATCTGCATTTGATAGATTGACAAGGCTGCTCTGAGCATTGACAAATGTCAATGAACAAACGAATAGTAAGAGTGAAACAATTTTTTTCATAAACGAGGGGTTTGATGATTCTGTAAAAACGGAACTGAATTTAGTAAAATGAATTCATTTAACCTGCCTGATAATTTAATCCCACGACCAAAATTTCTTAATAACCTTAAATTCTATTGAAATATGAAGGTTGGATCTGCTTTGTTCGTGTTGATCGCTGCTGTGACTGTCTTGGCCCAGGCAAATTTTGGAGATCGATGCTCAGAAAATGGGAAGAGATGATGTGCGTTATAGCAGTGCAACGCTTAAGGACAGCTTTGCCTCCCTGCAGAGGGTTGCCTTCGAAAGAAAAGTAGTGATTTTACAACTTCACTTTTGGAAACAGAATATTGTTCTCAAGATGTATGTGTTGAATAAGATCTTCGTCAAACTCCTTCAATAACTTGTAAGTAAATTGAAAGGTAGGACATGCATGGGCTGGCGGTGTATAATTTTGGGTAAGATTGCGCAACGTTTTAACAAGATCACCGGCCCTATCATGTTCACTTTCCATAACATTGAGTGGAGCCTGAACAAACTCCAATGCATCCGGAGACCCCGTATTAAGTATTTCTTTGATTGCAGGGAATAGTATCATTTCCTCTTTAGGCATGTGATTCAACAACTCATCCGCCAGCTCATTGAAATTTTCGCGAACAGATAGCAGATAAGGGCTGTCACTTCCATGCACACCACACACTTTATTCAACATCTCCTGAATTTGCGGAATGGACTCTCTAACATAAGTATGATGATGCTGAATGATGAAATCAATTAACAGCGTGGGCTCCCAGGTTTCGAAGTGCATCCTGCTTTCAGTTTCTTGCTTTAAATTTGTTTCAAGAATTTCTTGCCAAATCTGATGCGGATTCAAGTCTTCATTTTCGCAGGCTTTTATAAAAGAAGTTTTGCCATGACAGCAATAATCGAGATTATGCTTATTCAGAACATTTATTGACTTAGGAAAATTGAGTGCTAACTCGGCTACTGTACAAGTAGCAAAATCGAAGGTGGTGTCTGTTGTAGTCATAATCACAAGGTTAAATTGTCATTCAAAAGTAATTTTGAACCAACCTTGCTCCTATGATTCTAATCATAGTGCCCCATTCGATTAATCGCGATTCCGGTAAAAGCAAAAAGATCGGGAAATTCCGGAACTCTATTCCCGATCTTCGAACTCTATAATTATTAATTATTGTGTGAAGGACTTCTACTGCGCCATTTGCACAATCTTGGCTAGCTGAATTGTATTGGCAACGCTTGTAATATCAGTTTCGGTTGTATCCTCCATTTTCAAGGTCAACAGCGTGTTGTTCATCGGAATTTGTAATTCATAACTCGTCTTTCCTGTTTCTGAATTAACCTGCTTATTAAGAATGGACTTATAGCCTTGTACTTTCACTACTTTCTGATTTTCGTCCCGCATCATACCTCCAATAACCGGCATATTTAAAATAGTATTGAGTGAATTAATAAGAGGTGAGTTGTTAATGATTTCAATCGAAGCCCTTTTCGGATCAGCTCCATAGTGCCGGATTACATATAACCCTACAGAACCACCTGAACCGGAGACATTATCTTCTTTTGTCACGGCCAACAATGAGCCGATGTTGGTTGGAAGCAATTTTAAAATTTCATTGCCAATCGCCATATCAAGATCGTGCAACATCTGCTCCATAGCAAAACGTGAATCCTGTAAATTGCCTGATGAGTAAGATGAGCGAGCTGAGGCAATATTTTTATCGAAATCCTGGGCCATTGCGGCAACGCCTGCAATCAAAGCCCCTACTAGTAAAACGAATTTTTTCATAACTGTCTCTGATTTTCTATTGCTCACCCAATTCCATTTTAATGCCATCAATCTTAATTACTTCTGCGGCCTTCATCATTTCTGGCTCTGTCGCAAAGTTGATTCCTTGATAGACAATAATTGAAGATTGACCGATGGGTACGCTTAGTTTATAGCCACTGCCTTCATTAAACTCTATAATGGCCCGGTATCCCTGTACTTTGGTCTGCTTCCAGTTTTGCTCGCCATTAGTTTGTTGCGCATATCCTCCGGAAGCGAAATAAGCATTCACTCCTGCCATCAACACTGAGTTGTTGGCAATATTCACGGTGAGTTGCTTGTCCTTACCATCACTGTACTCACGATGTATGGTAAGTCCGGCCCAGCCCCAACCTGTACTGGTAACCTGATCCGATTCGGCTTCCTTATTTAATCCACTAATGGATTCAGGCAATGATTTTAAAATCTTGTTGCCGATTTCTAATTCAACGCCTAGCATAGCTTGCTGTACAGAATATCGCGACTCTCCGTAGCTGTTCTTCTTATAGGCCACTTCTGCATCCGCCAGGTTTTGCTTTACGTCAGGTGGTGTAGAAATTAATCCGGCTCCGCCTTTATTGGAAGGATTACCTTCGCTTCCTGAATTAACTCCTCCCGATCCATCCTGGCCACCTTGTCCATTAGCTCCGCCTTGTCCCGATTGCCCACTGGTTTGATCTTTTTTCTTTCCACCAAAAAGCTTGTCAATTTCTTGACCTGCTTTTTGCTCCGTTTTGTTCTCTACTTTCTGCTTCAGCCTGTTCAAGACCTGTGCCTTTGCAACCTGGGTTCCCATTGAAAGAGCTGCCCCCAAGGTTAGTACATACTTGATTTTCATAAAGAATTATTTGAAAGGATAAAATTACATAATTCAAAATCGATTTATACGCAAAGTGCGCGCCAAAAGATTTCAAAAGCATCGAATAAGGTCAAAATCATTCTTTAACTTGATGCTGATTCAAATAAATGTATAATCCATCCAAATTATGAAATCCCTTTTCGATCTCTCCGGCAAAGTAGCGCTGGTGACTGGCGCTAGCAAAGGCATTGGCGCAGCCATTGCAGAACTCTATGGTGTAGCCGGTGCCCGTGTGGTGGTATCCAGTCGCAAACTGGAAGCGGTTAATCAAGTCGCGGATTCGATTATAAAAAAAGGGGGTGTTGCAAAAGCGGTTGCCTGTCACATGGGTGATGCCGCTGAAATAGCGAGGTTAGTGGACGAAACGATTGCCTCTTATGGCACTATAGATATCGTAGTAAACAACGCTGCCGCCAATCCTATCTTTGGTCCGATTGCCGATGCAGACGGAAGCGCCTTTGATAAAATTATGAACGTGAATGTGAAAGGTCCGTTTGAGTAAGTGTTATCCCTGTCTCTTAT
>JBEBJH010000262.1:0-6111 GCA_040079965.1 Cyclobacteriaceae bacterium | reverse complement strand
ATCGGTTACCGGACAATTAACCGGACCCATTTTCCGCTTCAATCAAAACAAACGCAGGGTAGAAGCCGAGCGGGCAAAAGCAAAACAAGTGGGATACCAATACGAAAAGACAGTGCTTACGGCATTTGCTGAAGTTGAAAACACATTAGCCGAAGTAAGGACCTACCGCAATGAATTTGGTGCCCGACAAACGCAGGTGGTCGCAACAGAACGATCACTCCTGCTTTCAAAGGCGTTGTACGATAATGGATATACTTCTTTCTTGCAAGTACTCGATGCCGAACGTGAATTACTAAATTCGCAGTATAGTAAGTCCATTGCTCTTCAAAATCAATTGATTTCAACCGTGCGACTATATAAAGCTCTGGGAGGCGGCTGGTAAGATGAAAACAACAATTAAACAATTACTCTGTATTGTTATTCTCCTTCTCTCAACATTAACGCTTGCGCAGGCGCAAAGGGGTGATACTACGTTTCGCAGAAACACAATCAAGGTCGACATTACTTCGTACTGGCTATACCGGAACGCAGCGGTATTTGCCTATGAGCGGGTTACTAAAAACAAGCCTTATCAAACCTGGGGTATAACTGCAGGATTTCAGCAATTGCCCCCACTGTTTGGTACCCTCGATAATATAAATGTAACCCGAGAAACTGCAGCTTTCGGAATGAAACTTGGCGGTGAATACAGATTCTATCTGCAGAAAGAGAATAAATACAAAGCCCCGCGAGGAATTTATTTGGGTCCCTATACTACGTTGCACAATTATTCTAATAATCGGTCTATCGAAGTAGATAATAACGGATTAACAGAATATGCTGACTTAAAGACCGATTTAAATATTCTCAACATAGGTGTTCAGTTGGGTTACCAGTTTGTACTAAACAATCGCTGGACAATCGACCTTGTGTTTATTGGCCCCTCCGTTTCAAACTATGTTTTGAAGGCCAATCTGGAAGGAAATATATCGTCTGATCCTGATGAAATCACCAACGAAGTAGTGCTTGCACTTATCGACAGATTTCCTGCTTTCGAAGAGTTGATTAATGAGGGGGAAGTTGTATCCAATGGGAAGGTTAACTACTGGGGTGCGGGATACCGGTATCAATTTCAGATTGGCTACCATTTTGGGCGAAAGAAAAAGTAACTTAATTATCTAACATAAAATCAAAACCAACCACATTGAAAAATAACCCAGCCCTTTTTCGCATTGTTTGTTTTCTATTACTAATCATTTCTATTGCTACCGAAGCTCAAAAAATCGAGGTAGACTATGACTCAAAAACAGATTTTACAAAATTTAAAACATATGCCTGGCTCGCACCTGGCGATAGTGTGCTAAATCGTTATCGCTATGAAAAATTATATGCAGGCTACATCACCTACGCTGCCAACCAGGAATTGAAGAGTCGAGGCTTGAAACCTGATACCCTTAAACCCGATGCTATTTTTGTTTTTAATACAGCAGCACATGAAGTCACCAAGTATTCACAAAGCCCCACACTTAGCGTTGGTGTAGGGGTTGCAGGGCCAGGGTATTATGTAGGTGGGGCAGTTCCTGTTGCAGGTGGTAAAATAACCGCTACAAGTCAGGAAGATGGAACAATAAGCTATGACATGTATGATACTCAAACTGGTAAACTAGTTTGGACAGCCAGTACCAAAAAGACTTTTAAAATGTCGGATGACATCCAACTAATAATAGGAACTGCAACCAAAAATATTTTTAAGAAGTTACCGATTAAGGTATCTAAAAAGTGACAAGCAGGATTCCCACACCTATAAGGTGCAGGACACCTGATCCCGAATCAATCTTCTGGTGCTCGCACCAAAGCAGCCAACGACTTAGGGGCCACCGTGCAGTAAGCTGTTTGAAGGGCGTCCACGCAAAGGTCCTTGTTTACCTTGCTTAACTCAAAAAAAGTCCATCCCAGTTTGCCCCATTTATTCGGAACCGGATAAACAATAACCTGATCCTTCGTGCTAAACACGGATTGGTCTATATCTGATAACTTCATACAGACTCTTTTATTGGAAATATCAAGAGTGACAAAAATCTTTTTGCGGATTCGAAATGAGATCTTGTCAAAATGAGGAGCTTCCTCTACTTCGGGTAAAGCCATCGCTAGTTTTTGAAATGCCTCAATCGTTATCATAAAGAATTACAAATTCTGCTTTTTCAATTCTTTCACTGCATAGTCCGCAGCTCGTGCTGTCAACGCCATATAGGTAATAGAAGGATTCTGGCAGGCGGTTGAGGTCATGCTGGCTCCATCAGTAACAAATACATTTTTTACGGCATGCAATTGGTTCCATCCATTGAGCATAGATGTTTTTGGATCACGGCCCATTCGACACGTTCCCATTTCATGAATGGCCAAGCCTGGTGCTTGTTGATTGTCAAATGCCTTTACATCTTTAAATCCTGCGGCCTCCAACATTTCCGCTGCAGCATTCACCGCATCTTTTGTCATCGCATCTTCGTTGTCGCGCCACTTGCAATCAATAGTTAATAAAGGTATGCCCCACTGATCTTTCTTTTCTTTGTCGAGCATGACCCGATTTTCAGGATGTGGAAGCATCTCGCCCATCGCAGTCATGCCAAAACTCCACGGCCCTGGAGTAGTTAATTCATTTTTTAATTCTGCTCCGATAGATTCTTCGTTCATACCCCGACCCCAGCCTCCACGGGATGCTCCACACGAGTATGCATAGCCACGTACAAAATCTTTTTGCTTGTCCTTACCTACGTTACGGAACCGCGCCAAATAAGTGCCAGTCGGCCTGCGACCATAATAATACATGTCTTCAAAACCATCTACCATAGCAGTGGCACGTCCCCGATAATTATGATCCATCAGATGACGCCCCAACGTATCAGAGTCATTGCCCAGTCCATTTGGGAATCGATCAGAGGTTGAATTTAATAAAACCAAGGTAGTGTTGAGCGTTGCTGCATTCAGGAAAACAATCTTTGAATAAAATTCCACCATCTCTTTCGAGTTTGTATCGATCACCCGCACACCGGTTGCTCTGCCCTTTTGTTCATCATAAATAACAGAGTGCACCACAGAAAAAGGTCTTATGGTAAGATTCCCAGTCGCCAATGCAGCAGGTATCGTAGATGAATTACTACTGAAGTAGCCCCCAAACGGGCAACCCGTCTGGCACTGATTGCGGTACTGACAATTGTTTCGTCCTATTTTCTTGTGAACATCCTGTGCCTGCGAAAGATTGGCCGTGCGACTGATAATATAGTATCGGTCAGGATGTGATTTCTTTAGTTGTTGCATGAAGTGTTGTTCCACGCAATTCATTTCCATGGGTGTGAGAAATTCTCCATCAGGCAATTGCGGAATGCCTTCTTTACTTCCGCTCACGCCTACAAACTTTTCTACATAACTATACCAGGGCTCAATATCTTTATATCGAATCGGCCAGTCTACTCCAATCCCATCCTTTGCATTCGCTTCAAAATCAAGATCGCTCCAACGCTGCACCCACCGTGCCCACAACAATGACTTGCCTCCCACCTGGTAGCCGCGCACCCAATCAAAAGGTTTCTCCTGATTATAGGGATGATCGGTGTCCTTAATAAAAAAGTGGCCTGAGTATTCATTGAACGCATACTCCACTTTGCGTTGAATCGGACTTTCGTCATAGGCCGACAAGGTTAGTCGATTTCGATGCGGCAGCTCCCACGGATTTTTACTAGTAGTAGGGTAGTCTTTGATATGTTCAACATTACGACCCCGATCCAGCAACAGTACTTTTAACCCCTTTTCACAAAGTTCCTTAGCGGCCCAGCCACCACTTATCCCCGATCCTACCACGATGGCATCATAAGTCATTTTATCTTTTGCGTCCCCTTGTAAGTACATAACATTGGATTTATGAACCCAATTTACGAAGTGAAGGGTTGGGAACAAGCGGTCAAACTTCCGCTCATCAAGATTCTGCATCCGATTTAAATCCATCCAATCCCCTACTTCAAAACTTTTTAGCAGCTAAAGCACCCGGTATGCCTTACTTCCTGAAAATAGCCATAAATTAATAACGCAAAGATTAACCCAGTACCATGTCCATTAAAGTGGCAATCCGGCATCAGACGTTTTATACCTACGATCGGCTCGTAAATTTATCTCCACATACGTTCCGGCTCCGGCCTGCACCACATTGCCGCACGCCCATTTTATCTTACTCCTTAAAAATCAAACCGGAAGATCATTTTATCAACTGGCAACAGGATCCGTTTGGAAACATGTTAGCCCGGGTGGTCTTCCCCAATAAAACAACAAAACTGCATTTCGAAGTAGAACTCATTGCCGACATGGTGGTGATAAATCCCTTTGATTTTTTTGTCGAAAAATATGCTGATGATTTTCCGTTTGCCTACAATCATCAACTTAAAAAAGAACTCTATCCCTACTTTGAAATCAACGAAGCCGGCCCATTGCTGCAGCAATGGATAAAATCAATTGATGTCAGTAAGAAAGCGATCATTCCTTTTCTCGTTGGTTTAAATCAGGACTTATGGAAACACACACAATACACTGTACGGCTTGAGCCCGGCATTCAGACTTGTGAACAAACTCTTGGATTACAATCAGGTTCCTGTCGCGACTCTGCGTGGTTGCTCGTACAAATATTAAGACACCTTGGTTTGGCTGCACGATTTGCATCGGGCTATCTGATTCAATTGAAGGCGGATGTAAAGGCGCTCGATGGGCCATCGGGGACTGAAAATGATTTTACAGACCTGCACGCCTGGGCTGAAGTTTTTATTCCCGGTGCTGGCTGGATCGGCCTCGATCCAACGTCCGGATTATTTGCGGGCGAAGGACACATTCCACTTTGCTGCACACCTGATCCCGTTAGCGCTGCTCCCGTTACCGGGATGACGGATGTTTGTGAAGTAACCTTCGACTTTAAAAATGAAGTCTTCCGCATTCATGAAGATCCACGCGTTACCAAACCGTATACCGATGAACAATGGGCAACCATTATAGCACTTGGCAATAAAGTAGATGAAGATCTCCTGGCCGGTGATGTGCGCATGACGATGGGTGGTGAACCTACGTTTGTTTCTGTGGATGACATGGAGGGAAAAGAATGGAACACAGCAGCTGATGGTCCGCTCAAAAGAAAACTCGGTGGACAACTGATCAAGCGATTAAAAAATGCATTCAGCAAGGGAGCGTTCATTCACAAAGGTCAGGGAAAATGGTATCCAGGCGAACCGTTACCGCGCTGGCAGTATGCAGCTATCTGGCGAAACGATGGCTTGCCCATCTGGAAAAACGAATCACTTCTTGATCTCGATGATGAACCTTCAACATATACCATTGAAGATGCCAGCCGACTGGCAAAAGAGCTCACTAAGTTTTTGAACCTTCCTGAAGAACACATTCATCCAGCCATGGAAGATGCGTTCTATTTTTTGTGGGAAGAAAACAAGGTGCCCGTTAACATCGATCCCTACAAAGCAAATCTAAATGATCCGCTCGAAAGACAAAAATTAAGTCAACTGCTTGCGCAAGGATTGGGAACCCCGGCTGGGTATGTCATTCCCATGGAATGGAATCATTGGAACAACCGATGGATATCCAGTGGGTGGCAGTTCAGAAACAATTACCTTGTTTTGCTTCCGGGAAATTCGGCTATAGGTTTGCGACTTCCTCTAAAGTCGTTGGCCTACATGAGCGATTTGAAAATGCAGAAGCCTGTGGAGCGAAGTCCGTTTGAAGAACTCCCGGCATTAGAAAACTTTAAGGATAAGATCAATAACCGTTACAATGATCCGATTCTAAAGCAGGAAATGCCAAAGGAATTTTATCAAGAGGCATACCCCGAAGAGGAAGAAGAATTAGATTCTTCAAAAGCGAAAAAGAAGAAAGAGCCTGAAGTTAAAACAGAAACTACTTTTGATACTTTCATAGTTAAAACTGCCTTGTGTATTGAGCCACGCGATGGCAAACTTTACCTTTTCATGCCTCCGCTGCAGTATCTCGAGCATTATATCGACCTCCTAACTTCTATCGAAGCCGCAGCAGAAAAACTAAAATTAAAAGTAGTCATCGAAGGATACGAGCCACCCTTCGATTATCGGG
>JBEBJH010000025.1:0-30302 GCA_040079965.1 Cyclobacteriaceae bacterium | reverse complement strand
GCCGGCTGAACTCCCGGCAACGGCTAGGTGGCAAATGCCGGTTTAAGTTTTGTGACATTTGCGATAGGAGAAATCATAATACCACCAGTTTCCGTTTGCCACCAGGTATCAACAATAGGGCATTGCTTACGTCCGATATGCACATCATACCAATGCCAGGCCTCTTCATTGATTGGTTCACCCACAGTACCTAAAACTTTTATTGAGTGAAGATCATATTGATGGATAAAACTAAGTGGTGCTTTTTCCAACGAACGTATTGCAGTGGGGGCCGTATAAAAAATATTCACCCGATGCTTTTCGGCCACGTGCCAGAAGCGACCCATATCTGGCCATGAGGGGATACCTTCAAACATAAGTGAGGTAGCGCCTGTTGCCAACGGGCCATAAAGAATATACGAGTGCCCGGTAATCCACCCAACATCGGCAGTACACCAAAACACCTGACCCGGTTGATATTGAAAGACTGTTTGAAAGGTATAGGCCGTGTAGATCATGTACCCTCCGCATGTATGAACCATTCCCTTAGGTTTGCCGGTTGAACCCGATGTATAAAGAATAAAAAGTAAATCTTCGGAGTCCATTAGTTCTGGCTCACACGTTGAAGATGCTTTTTTAATCTCCTCATGCCACCAGAAATCGCGGCCGTGCTTCATGGAAACAGACCCTCCCGTGTGTTTGTATACAATTGTTTTCTCAACTACAGGACATTTCAGAATCGCTTCATCGATAATGGATTTCAAATCTAGTTTCTTGTCACCGCGGTATGATCCATCACTGGTGAGAATCAATTTGCAACCCGCATCATTAATACGATCTATAAGCGAACCGGCAGAAAACCCTGCAAACACCACAGAGTGCACAGCACCAATCCGCGCACAGGCTAACATGGCAAAGGCTACTTCGGGAATCATCGGCATGTAAATGCAAACGCGATCTCCTTTTTTTACGCCCAGATTCTTTAACATGTTTGCTGCCCGGCAAACCTCATTGTATAATTCCTGGTAGGTAATGTATCGCGACTCTTCATGCGGATCGTTAGACTCCCAGATAATGGCAGTTTGATTTGCTTTGTGCGGAAGATGGCGATCAATACAATTCTCTGTGATATTTAATTTACCACCCACAAACCATTTCACTTCAGGCTTGTTGAAATCCCACTCCAATACAGTGTCCCATTTTTTACGCCAAACGAAATCTTCAGCAATATTGGCCCAGAATTTTTCTGGCTGTTGTACGCTTTCCTGATAGACTTGCTGATAATCTGATTGACTTGAGATTTTCTTCATGGGTAGGAATAAAGAAGTGAGTTTTAACCCCTCTAAAATCGATTTCTTAAAGCAGATTTCAAAAACTACTTTGTACCAATGGCTAAATCATGTACTCTACGGCCACAGCCACGAGGGCTCCCACTATAGCCACAGCCAATTTTTTTGCATTAAACCGGTGTTCGGGGCTACTTTCAAATACAATAGTGGTGGAAATGTGCAGAAAATTTCCGCTTACCAATGCATATAGATAAATCAGGCCGGTTTCGGACAACACTTGACTTTCAACGAAATAAGAACTGATAAGTAATCCAACCGGGGCAGCTAATGAAAAAATGATAAGGTGCGGTAGTGCTTTTTTCCTGGAATGAAGCTGCGAAGTCAACACAGTCATTAGCGCAAAGGCAGCAGGTGCACGGTGCAAGGCGATGCCCAATAAGATGGCATTTACATCATAGCCAAACCCTGTGTTTACTGGTTGGGCCAGCATGCTACCTTCTAAAAAAGCATGCACACATAAGGCCGATAATAAAACAATAGCCGAAACTGTATGATGCGTATGGGAATGACCATGATGACTATGGTCGTGATGATCGTGGGTATGAATATGTCCGTGCTCAACACCTGAGGTAAAATATTCCAGTAACTGTTGAAGAAAAAATCCTGCAAGCACAAAAAGACCAATCAGTTCTACTTCCAGATGCTGTCTGTATAATTCTGGCAGAATGTGTGTTACTGTAATAGCGAACAGATAGGAGCCTGCAAAGACCAGCAACAACTTAAAATTATTTCCTTTCGCTGACGGCACCAGGTAAACCATGAGGCCGGCTAATAGTGGGGTAAAAAATAGAACGGTTAATTTCAGGGTCATCCTTTACTCGAAGTTTTTAACGGATCGCAGAATTCTTTCAAGGGTTAATCTTCAGATACTGACTGATGTTATCAGTTGCAAAGGTAGCAATCCCATCGGGAGTTGAATAAATCAGAAAGACATCCAGTTCGGGATGCTTCTTTACTAATTCAATAGCTTTCTCATGGCCCATCACCATCAGAGCTGTACCCCAGGCATCTGCAGTTGTACAATCTTCCGCAAAAACCGAGGCGCTTAGGATAGCCCGCATAGCCGGAAAGCCCGTCTCCGGATCAATGGTATGCGAATATTTCTTTCCATCCACTTCGCGATAATTGAAGTAATTGCCAGAGGTTGTGAATGATCTGTCTGTTAAAGACACATAGGCTTTGAAAGTCTGATTTTGTTGGGTTGAGTTTGGATCGAGGATACCCAACTCCCACGGTTTTTTAGATTGAAGATTTATTCCACAGGCCATACCTTCCCCCCCTAACTCTACCAACATGTTTTTAATTCCCTTCGACTTTAAAAAATCTGTAATTACATCGGCTCCATATCCCTGGCCAATGCCACCCAAATCTAACTGCGAGCGTGGGTCAAGCTTCCAAATGCTATCCTTGTTGAACTGAATTTTTTCGAAGCCAATAAAACTCCGGATCGAATCAATTTTTGTGCTATCGGGTCTAACAACTTTCTTATATCCAAAGCCCCATAAGTTTACCAAGGGCATAACCGTTGGGTCAAAAGCACCTTGAGAATCGGAGAAAACCTTGCTGGCCACTTTTATCGGTGGCAATAAATAGGGAAGCTGAAACTGAAAACTCCGGGCCGCCTTATTGAAAAGAGATACCTCGGAAACAGGATTGTAGTTATTGATCGATTGATTGACCAAAATCAGCAACGAATCAATATCCTTTTTAAAATTCCGGCCATCAGCATCAAAGTAGGTGATGTGATAGGTGGTGGCCATCGTCTCCCCTTCAATTTTCATGATCTTTAAATCCTGCGATTGTCTCCACTTCCAGACAACTGCTATCGCTATCAGCAACAGCAGGGAGTACAGTGCATTTTTCCAGCGATTGTCCATACCTTAATTATTGGGGACGCAAGTTAAAAGCCTTACCCACACGGTAAACTGTTTTAGAGCTTTATTTCCTTAACTTTCGTGACTCAAATACACATGCGCGAAGACTATTTAAAAGGAGATACTGAAGGATTAAGTCCAGTTGAAAAGGAGATTGAGAAAGCCTTGCGGCCACTTTCATTCAGTGACTTTACAGGGCAGCAAAAAGTGGTGGATAATATCAAGGTTTTTGTACAAGCAGCCAAACAACGCGAAGAATCACTCGATCATGTGCTGCTTCATGGCCCTCCTGGGTTAGGCAAAACTACGCTTTCATTCATTATTGCACATGAACTGGGTTCTAATATTAAAATTACCTCGGGGCCGGTATTGGATAAACCCAGCGATCTGGCTGGATTGCTTACTAACCTTGATACGAATGATGTTTTGTTCATTGATGAAATTCATCGCCTGAATCCCATAGTAGAAGAGTATTTATATTCTGCGATGGAGGATTTTCGCATCGACATCATGCTCGATTCAGGACCCAATGCACGATCGGTACAAATTACGTTGAATCCATTCACATTGATTGGTGCTACTACCAGGGCTGGCTTGCTTACTTCACCCTTGCGGGCACGCTTTGGCATCAATGCAAGGCTAGAATATTATGATTCTCAATTGTTGACTAAAATCGTGAAGCGATCGGCTGATATTTTAAAAACTCCACTTGTTGATGATGCTGCTTTTGAACTTGCCCGTAGAAGCCGGGGCACCCCGCGTATTGCAAACAATCTTTTAAGGCGCACGCGCGATTTTGCCCAGATAAAAGGTGATGGAAAAATTACGATTTCCATTGCGCAAATGGCACTCAAAGCACTGGATGTTGATGAGAATGGTTTTGATGATATGGACAATCGGATTTTGAGTACCATCATTGAAAAATTTAAAGGCGGGCCTGTTGGTCTCACCACCATTGCCACTGCCGTGGGAGAAGAAGCCGAAACTATTGAAGAGGTGTACGAGCCTTTCTTAATTCAGGAAGGATATATCAAGCGCACCAGTCGCGGAAGAGAAGCTACTGAAAAAGCTTATAAACATTTAAAGATTGTTCCGCCTTCGAGAACGCAAGGGTTGTTTGATTGAAACTTTAATTAGCCACCAAGACACAAAGGCACTAAGATGAGTTTTATCAAAATATCCGAACAGGAGGAGCTAATTGGGAAAGCGATAGTTAATGCTGCCTATAAAGTTCATAAAGAACTAGGCCCCGGATTATTGGAGAAAGTGTACGAGGTTTGTATTGCACATGAATTGCGGAAAGCACACCTTTTAGTATCCAGACAAGTTGATATCCCTATACAGTATGACGGGATTGTTTTTGATGAAGGTTTACGATTAGACGTTTTGGTTGAACAAAAAGTACCGTTGATCAGGTCAATCCAGTCTGGCAGGCACAGATCCTCAGTCACCTTAGACTTACAGGCCTTCGCCTTGGCTATCTGGTGAATTTTAATGTTCCAATCATAAAACAAGGTATAAAGCGAATCATTATATAAATCTTCGTGACTTAGTGTCTTTGTGGCAAAATCGATGGGTAAACTTCAAAACACAAGTGCCATAAAAAAAATCGCTACTGAGCTGGGATTCAGTTATTGCGGAATATCCAAAGCAGAATTTCTAGCAGAGGAAGCGCCTCGACTGGAACAATGGTTAAAGCGTCAGTACCAGGGTAAAATGAGTTACCTCGAAAATCATTTCGATAAGCGGTTAGATCCAACTCTCCTTGTACCCGGTGCCAAATCAGTAATCAGTCTTATCTATAATTACTATCCAGAAAAAGATCTGGTCAAAGAAAATCCAGGCACCTTTAAAATTGCCAAGTATGCTTATGGAGAGGACTACCATCAGGTAATAAAGGATAAACTCAAAATCTTCATAGAGAGAATCAGGGAAGAAATTGGCGAGGTAGAAGGGCGAGCGTTTGTAGACTCGGCTCCGGTGCATGAACGGGCCTGGGCAAAAAAATCTGGGTTAGGATGGGTTGGTAAAAACAGTTTGCTGCTCAATCGTTCCATGGGCAGTTTCTTTTTTCTGGCCGAACTTATTATCGATCTTGAATTGGAGTATGACGGACCTATTAAAGATTACTGTGGTACATGTACTGCCTGTATGGATGCTTGTCCTACCGGTGCTATTCCCGAGCCTTATGTGGTGGATGGAAGCAAATGCATTTCTTATTTTACTATTGAACTGAAAGAAGAAATACCTGCCGAAGTAAAGGGCAAGTTTGAAAACTGGATTTTTGGATGCGACATCTGTCAGGATGTGTGCCCCTGGAATAGTTTTTCAAAACCGCACAATGAAGGGCGTTTTTCACCGCCTCCGGATTTGGAAAATATGACCCTTCAGGAATGGTTTGATATCACGGAAGAAGTATTTGAAAAACTATTCAATAAATCTGCAGTTCAGAGAACCCGATATGGTGGCCTTAAACGAAATATTGATTTCCTAAAATAAAAAATAAGCCCCGACTTGTCGGGGCTATTTCATTCAATGATTTGGGTTAAACCTGTTTAAACTCTGACAAAACAGCGATTTAGAATCGCTTCGTGCTCTCTCCTATAATTGGCGTAGCACCAACTCTGGAGCTCCTGGATTTCCTCTGCTATCAGCATCTTGATAGCTTTTCGCAACTCTTTCTCAAAAAGCCGCGCGTCAAAACTCACCCGACTTAGGATGTGCTTTACATAACTGAGCATCTTCATTTAAAAAAATAGTAAAGTACGTTTTGGCAACTTATCGCTTACGTTGCTGACATGAAAATACAAAAGCTGTCGAAGAGTGAAAAGAAGAATTTACTTTTGTATAATGCAACGAGTTGCGATGCTATTTGCGCTATGAAATTTACAACAAGAACGACTCTTTTCCTCATATTGTTGCTTTCGGCTATGGCCGTCAAAGGCCAAGATAACATTCAGGTCATGTTAGGACCCGAAGAAATTGGCGAAAATCAGGCCTGGACGATCACAGTGACAGTTAATAACGACAGATTAAAAAGTTATGAGAATTTTCCGGACCTGGAAGGATTCCGGAAACGGGGCACTTCTACCCAGTCACAAACCAGTATTGTAAACGGCCAGGTTAGCTCTTCACAAAGTATTGTAATGACTTATGTGCCTACTAAACAAGGCACCTTTACCATCCCATCCTTCAAGATGAAGGTAAACGATCAAATCATTTCCGTTAGCGGGAAAAAAGTAAAGGTAGGCCCGGCCGCACAAGCCCAGCAGCGAGACCCGTATCGGAGCTTCTTTGACCGCGACCCAATGGATGACTTCTTTGGGCGCGGAGAAACTGAATTTGTTGATATCAAGGAAGACGCCATTCTGGCATTCACCACCAATAAAGACGAAGTGTATATTGGGGAGGGTTTCACAACCACATTATCTTTTTTGGTAGCCGATAATAACCGGGCCCCCATGCAGTTTCATGAGTTGGGGAAACAACTGGCTGATATATTAAAGAAACTCCGACCGGCAAATTGCTGGGAAGAAAATTTCAACATTGAAAATATTGAAGGCGAGCATATTGACATCCAGGGAAAGGGTTATACCCAATACAAAATTTATCAGGCTACTTTCTATCCGCTCAATACCCAACCGGTCGAGTTTCCTAGTGTGGGTCTTGAGATGATCAAATTCAAAGTGGCAAAGAATCCTTCCTTTTTTGGTCAAAACCGGCAAGAGGATTTCAAGAAGTTTTATTCTAAAACTAAAACAGTTAAGGTCAAAGAATTACCACCACACCCCTTACGCGAAGCGGTAGCCGTTGGCGATTATCGTTTGGATGAAAAAATTGGTTCAACGGATTTACAAACCGGGCAAAGTGTGTCCTACGAGTTTAGGGTTTTTGGCGAAGGAAATATCTCTTCAGTTGAAAAACCAACTTTACCGAAAGACAACGTCTTTGATTTTTACGAACCCAATGTGAGGCAGAATATTAATCGGGAATCAAACCGGGTTGCGGGCACCAAGTCATTCAATTATTTCATGATCCCTAAAGAACCAGGCACGTTTAAGTTGGGCGATTACTTTCAATGGGTGTTTTTCAATCCCAACACAAAAAAATATGATACTCTTCGCTCACAGTATACGGTTAAGGTGCAAGGCGAAAGTCAGAAAAATCAATTTATAGAAAGTACTGATCTGGGGTCGTTCTACGATCGGATTGATGCTACCGACAACACCCTAACCAATACACAAGATTATGATTGGATGAAAGTTGGTTTTAATATCTTTATTGTAGTGATGTTGGCAGCTTCCGCTTATCTTGTTTTCCGAAAATAATTCAAAATTCAGTCAAACTATTTAAGGACAAATTTTAACTTTTAATTTTGAATGAATAATTACGGTACACTTTTTAGAATCAGCACATTTGGCGAATCGCACGGTCCGGCCATTGGTGTAATTATCGATGGCTGCCCGGCTGGATTACCGATTGATGAAACTTTCATTCAATCTGAACTGAATCGCAGAAAACCAGGGCAATCAAAAATCACTACCCAGCGCAAAGAAGATGATACCTTCAAAATTCTTTCCGGGGTATTTGAAGGACAATCCACAGGCACACCCATTGCCATTGTAATTGAAAATCAAGACCAGCGTAGCAAAGACTACTCTCATATTCAAAATACATTTCGCCCTTCCCATGCCGATTATACCTATGAAGTGAAATATGGAGTTCGGGATTACCGGGGTGGAGGAAGAAGTTCGGCACGCGAAACTGCGGCCAGGGTTGCAGCAGGAGCCGTTGCAAAATTGCTATTAAAAAAATCAGGGATTGAAATAAACGCATTTGTATCGCAAGTAGGAGAACTGAAATCACCTCCTTATACGCAACTTGATCTTGGTAAAACCGAAGACAACATAGTGCGATGCCCCGATCCGGCTACAGCCGAAAAAATGATTGCCCTCATCGATCAGGTGCGGTTGGAGCGCGATACGATCGGTGGTGTTGTGACTTGTGTAATAAAAAATACACCGGTGGGTTTAGGTGAACCTGTTTTTGATAAACTTCATGCCGAGCTTGGCAAAGCAATGCTCAGCATTAATGCAGTAAAAGGTTTTGAGTATGGAAGTGGTTTTGATGGGGTAACTCTGCGCGGCACGCAACACAATGATGAGTTTGTAAACGAGGCCGGAAAAATCAAAACAAAAACCAATCATTCCGGTGGCGTACAAGGTGGCATTAGCAACGGAGAAGATATTTATTTCAACGTAGCCTTCAAACCTGTGGCTACTATTATGCAGGATCAAAATACAGTTGATAAAGAAGGGAACGAAGCCGTTGTCTCAGGCAAAGGCAGACATGATCCGTGTGTGGTGCCACGAGCTGTCCCCATTGTGGAGGCTATGGCCGCCCTTGTTCTCGCTGATTTCTACCTGCGGGCTAAGACAAGCAAACTTTAGCATTGCCCCGCTCGCATTATGCTCGTTTGGACTAAACTGATTATTCGCTATACTTACCTTTTCAGAAACGTAAACTAATTTTGAACATGGAGTTATCCAGTGCGCCTCAGAAAAAAAGTAAACTTACTCTATATATCATCATTGCCTTGTTTGCGGGTATTGCAATGGGTTTTGTTCTCAATAAGAGCTATATCAGTAAGGAAAATCAAGCTATTGCCGCTTTGCAGATAAGCATTGATGAAGTAACCGAATCTATTGCTGTCACTACTGATAGTGTAACTCACGCACAATTGATTGAAAAGAAAAAAAGCCTGAGCAAAGAACAAACTACGCAACTAAACGAACGCGATAAAAAAGTAGAACCATTTTCTATTCTCGCAGATATTTTTCTGCGTCTGATTAAAATGATAGTAGCACCCCTCGTACTCACCACACTTATTGTAGGTGTCGCTAAACTTGGTGATATCAGTTCTGTGGGCCGGATTGGAGGCAAAACACTATTGTGGTTTGTCGCAGCGTCTCTTACCAGTTTACTCTTGGGTATGATTCTGGTTAATCTATTTAAACCAGGTATTGCTATGGATTTGCCCTTACCTGATCTTAGTGAAGACACAGGCATCACACGCGTTGGGTTAACACTGAAAGGGTTTTTATATCATGTTTTTCCGACCAGCCTGATGGATGCCATGGCAAAGAATGAGATTCTTCAGATTGTTGTATTCTCTTTATTCTTTGGCGTTGCTACTGCTGCAATTGGCGAACAGGGTAAGATTGTTATCAACTTTCTGGATGCTGTAGCCCATGTGATCCTTAAGTTAACGGGTTACGTGATGGGCCTTGCGCCAGTGGCCGTGTTTGGCGCTATGGCAGCGATCATCGCCAAGCAAGGATTGGGAATATTAACCACCTATTCTATTTTTATAGGTGAGTTCTATTTGGGTTTACTCTTGCTCTGGGTGATACTCGGCCTGGCTGGTTCCGTTGTAATTGGAAAACGAATTATTGGTCTGATTAAAACGGTAAGAGAACCCATCCTACTTGCTTTCAGCACCTCGAGCAGTGAAGCGGCTTTTCCTAAAACAATGGAACTTTTGCAGAAATTCGGCTGCAAGGACAAGATTGTAAGTTTTGTGTTGCCATTGGGCTATTCATTCAATCTGGACGGAAGCATGATGTATATGACCTTCGCTTCTTTATTCATTGCACAATCGTATGGTATTGATTTACCAATCGCTACACAAATTTCCATGTTGCTTGTTCTTATGCTCACCAGCAAAGGTATTGCGGGTGTTCCGAGGGCTTCGCTGGTAGTGATTGCCGGCACGCTTGCCACTTTTGACATTCCCGAAGCAGGTTTAGCTCTTTTGCTGGGAATTGATCCACTGTTGGATATGGGCAGAAGTGCCACCAACGTGGTTGGAAACAGCGTGGCAACGGCTGTTGTCAGCAAGTGGGAAAATTCTCTGGGTGATCCAGAAAGCTAATAATCCTATCAGCGAACTTTAAATTCTTAATTTTGTTACCAAGCAAACGACAAAACCATGCTGAAAGCAGCTCCTAAAAACATTCATATTTATCTGGAATCTAATCCGAATCCCAACTCCCTCAAGTTTGTAGTAAACGAAGTTCTAATTCCGGAAGGGATGAGTTTTGATTTCCCCACCCCGGCCGAAGCAGAAGAAGCACCCCTCGCACAGGAATTATTCATGTACCCCTTTGTAGACAGGGTGTTTTATATGAGCAACTTTGTTACGGTAACAAAAAAAGAAGATGTTGAGTGGATTGAAATTCAGGAGACACTAAAAAATCATATCAAAACCTTTCTTGAATCCGGAAAATTAATTCTGGATATGAAGGCTACAACTGCCCCCGAACAAGAGGAAACAGAAACCGTAAAAAAAATAAAGACCATTCTTGATGAATACATCCGTCCGGCTGTAGAGCAGGATGGTGGTGCAATTACATTCCACTCCTATCACGATAAAAAAGTAACAGTGGCTTTGCAGGGATCTTGTAGTGGTTGCCCCTCCTCAACAGTAACGTTAAAGGCTGGTATCGAGAATCTCTTTAAAAGAATGATGCCAGAGGAAGTGGAAGCAGTAGACGCATTGGGATGATTAAGTTAAAAGTCAAAAGTGTAAAGTCGAAGTTCCCCAACTTTACACTTTTGACTTTGCACATTTAACTACTTTACTCCTTTCAAATATTTATCAACAAATTTCAGAATCTCTTCTGAGGCTTTGATATTGTTTTCTTTTTTAACAAACCCGTGACCTTCATCCGGAAAGATCACATACTCGACCGGCACTCCATTTTTTCTGGCGTTGGCTACAATCTCATCTGATTCCACCTGCAACACACGCGGATCATTGCTTCCCTGCAATACAATAAAAGGTTTAGTGATCTTATCGGTATGGAACAACGGTGATTTATTATAAAGTGCAACTGAGTCGGCTGTAAACGGATCGCCCAGTTCAACATACAATGCTTTCCTACCCGCTTCCCACCACGCTGGGATACTCTTGAGAGTACGAATCCAATTGGTTACACCAAATAAGTTTACCCCCACCTTAAAGTCTTCAGGTTTGAATGCAAGTGCTGCCATCGTCATATAACCACCATAGCTTCCACCCATAATTCCCACCTTATCCATATCAATGTAAGGCAATGTGGCGAGAAATTTTTTCGACTCCACGCAATCACGTAAGTCTTCATCACCATGTTTGCGATCATCGGCCGCAAAAAACGTTTTTCCATATCCTGAACTTCCGCGATTATTAACCGCCAGGATTGCGTACCCATGATTTACCAAATGTTGAATGATGGGAGAATAATTCAACCGCGTTTGTCCACCCGGGCCACCGTGAATAAATAACAGAGCCGGCACTTTTTCGCCCTCCTTTAATCCCTTTGGTTTATAGAGCAGCGAGGGTATCTCCATTCCATCAAAAGATTTAAACCGAATTACCTCACCGGCCACCAGATCATTGGGGTCGATTTCCTTTGACATCGTATTGGTTAGTTGCTTCACCTCTTTCGTTTCGAAATTGTAAACAAACAAGTTACTGGGTGATTTGGAACTACTCACATAAAATGACATCAGCTTCTCGCTGTCAGAAATATTGACCCCTGTAATATCTCCTTCAGGCAACCCTTCCACTTTCAAAAGTTTGCCGCTATCCGATTCATCGTAAATCTTTATCTCCGTGCGGGCATCATTATTAATTGCAACCACCCGGTATTTGCCATTTCGGGATAAGCTTGAGTACATAATATCCCAGGGTGCCTCCTCTAGTTTAGTTTTAACTTTTGAGGCGATATCATAACTAGCCAGATACATAAACTCACTTCCTTCGTTGGTAAGATAAATCAACTTAGTTCCGTCCAGGCTAAAATACTGCGGGCTATACTGAACATCGCCCGTATGGGCCGAAAGCAACTCTGTTTTGCCAGACTGAGTATCCAGCAAATACATATTTGAGTTATTGGTGGTGATTTCTTCTGTTAAGGCAATGTAGCGATCATCATTTGAGATAGATGCCGGGTCTAAACCTTTTTCATTTTTATATACTACCGAGCTTGGGTAGACCTTGTCTTCTGACGTGCCATCAACCTGTACAGAATGCAAATCAAAATAGCGCTTGTCGCGACTGTTCGAGGCATAGTACATCAGCTTCTGATTATAACTCCAGCCATAAAACTGAGCTTTCGCAGTTGAGTCCTGAATCAAATCAATTACATCGCCATTAGATAACACATAGAGATGCGTAATTTCATTTCCTCCTTTATCGCTACCGTAAAGAATGCGATTGTCTTTTGGAAAATAGCTATATCCGAACATAGCATTGTCGGTAGATTTTGTCATGGCTGTTTGTTGACCTGTTTTGAGATCAATCTCCACAGCATTAAAAATTCCGGTTTCCTTGCTGCTGATCAACAGTTTAGAGTCATCAGCTGAAAAGGCACCACCCCCGATCTGTACAATATCCATGAACTGAGCCATGGAGTATTGCTTGGGAGGAGTTTCTGATTCTTTCGTTGCGCATGAAGCAAGCCCAGCCAACAATAGCGTGCACCATACAATTTTTTGTTTATTCATAGGTAAGATTGTTTGTTTAGAAAGATACGTTCATTATTTCATAAAAACACAACTTATCCACAGGCAACAATTCGTATTTTTGACCATGCGATTATCGTATTGCATTATACTATCCTTAACTATCTCAACCTACACAATTGCACAAACTGTGAACGTGATGAGTTACAACATTCGCCTGGATACAGAAGCCGATGGCGTGAACCAATGGAAATACAGAACCGACAAAGTAGTTGCCCTTATCAAAAAATACAATCCTGACCTACTCGGAGTACAGGAAGCACTTCATAACCAAATGCTTGATTTGCAAAGCAACCTACCTGACTATGCTTTTGTTGGCGTGGGCCGCGATGATGGAAAAGAAAAAGGCGAATACTCGGCAATCTTTTACAAGAAAGACAAATTTGAAGTTCTCTCACAAAATACATTCTGGCTTTCGGAAAACCCGGATGTGCCCGGAAGTAAAAGTTGGGATGCGGCTATTACACGGGTTGTAACATGGGCATTGCTAAAGGATAAGTCTACAGGCAAATCGTTCACTTACTTCAACACCCATTTCGATCACATCGGAAAGGAAGCAAGGGCTAAAAGTGCTGCTCTTATCAAGAAATATATAGCGGGATCAACTAATAATCTTCCCATAGTTGTTTCAGGCGATTTCAATTCTGAACCATCAGAGCCTCCTTATCAGGCAATTACTCTAAAAGATAATTTTTCATTGTTCGATTCACGTCCAGCAAAGGATACCACAGGCACTTTCTGTGGATTTGAAGTTGGCAAGATAACCTGTCGTACCATTGATTACGTCTTTCATTCCAGCCATTGGAAAACAAAGAAGTATAAAGTAATCAAGGATCAAGACGGTAAGTATTACCCGTCCGATCATCTGCCAGTGATGGTCACGCTATCATTAAAATAATTACTTTTTGTTGGCGAGATAAACCCCACCCAGGATTGCTGCCATTCCAATAAAATGGCCGGGCAATAATTTTTCACCGTCTATCACACCCCACATCACTGCAACAATAGGCATAATGTAAGTTACTGAGCTCGCATAAAGCGGAGTGGAAATTCTTACCAGTTTCATAAATAAAAGATTGGCTACCGCTGTACTCATCAGTGCAAGCAGCACAACAAAACCAAAAGCTTTCCACGCACCTGGCACCGTAACAAGTGTTGTTGTGAAATCAGTAAATAAAAAAAGATAAGCCGCGCCTAAAGGACCAATGAATAACAAGGAAACACTGGTGATGGCGACTGACCCCAGATCATGAATTTTAAACTTTACCCAATTGAGATTGGCTCCATACAGCGCACAGGCTGCAACAATCAAAAGTGCATACATATTAAAACCAGTGATCGCACCTCCTGTTCTAGACAATGCCAACAGGATTGTACCTGTAAAAGAAATTATGATGCCCAGGATGGCAAATCCGCGAAAACGTTGTGTAAAAAAAAGCGCACCTATGATCATCGTCCATAACGGGGATAATGTATTGAGGATTCCGGCCAACGAACTATTGAGTTGCGTTTGCGCCCACGCAAACAGAAAGGCCGGAATGAATATTCCCATCAACCCGGAAACCAAAATCTTAAAGTGATCTCCTTGCTTTAACTCCTTTAATTTTGGGAATGCCAAAGGCAAAAGAAAAAGTGAAGCTGCCGTTACACGAAGGGCGCCAACTACATCAGGAGCAAAAACTTTCAAGCCTTGCTTAATCAAAATGAAAGACGTTCCCCAGATAAGGGATAAAACGATCAACAAGAAAATGGCCAGGAAATTTTTGTTTTGAAGCATACCAGAAATTGCAGGCTTACCTGACAGTAAGCGGGGCCAAAGAACGATAATACAATAGGGAATTCAAATCTGCTTTCTTGCTAATTTTGTTCAAGCATCTACTGCAATCCCACTAAAGTTTTCAATGACTTCGTTCAAAATCAAGTTTACCTCCTCGTAGGTGGGTGCTTCAACCAGGCGAGTGCGAAAGGGTTTAAAATCAGGAGTGCCTTTAAAATAATTGGTGTAATGTCTGCGCATTTCAAAGATTCCAAGCTTATCCCCTTTCCATCGAATGGAAAAATCCAGGTGCTTGCGCGTTGTCTCTACCCGCTGTGTCATATCAGGCGCAGGAAGTATTTCTCCCGTTGCAAGATAATGCTTGATTTCATTGAACACCCATGGCGAACCAATGGCTGCACGGCCAATCATGAGTCCATCTACGCCATATCGGTTTTTATATTCCAGGGCTCTTTGAGGTGAGTCAATATCTCCATTACCAAATACCGGAATGTGCATGCGCGGATTCTCTTTGATCCTTCCGATCAATGTCCAGTCGGCAGCGCCCTTATACATCTGTACCCGTGTGCGACCGTGAATGGTCAATGCTTTAATGCCAATGTCCTGAAGTCGTTCGGCAACCTCCACCACATTCTTCGTTGAGTCATCCCAGCCAAGGCGGGTCTTAACTGTAACTGGCAGATGTGTGGCCTTCACTATTTCTTCAGTCATCTTCACCATTTTGGGGATGTCCTGCAATAAAGCCGCCCCTGCTCCGCGACAAGCAACGGCTTTTACCGGGCACCCATAGTTGATGTCTATCAGATCAGGGTTTACTTGTGTTGCAATCTCGGCCGACTGCACCATGTTACCGATATCGCCACCGAATAACTGAATGCCAATGGGGCGCTCATATTCGAAAATATCAAGCTTCTGTCTGCTTTTGGCGGCATCGCGAATCAACCCTTCGGAAGAAATAAATTCGGTATACATGAGATCAGCACCACCCTCTTTGCACACGGCACGAAAGGGCGGATCACTCACATCCTCCATTGGTGCTAATAAGAGCGGAAACTCGCCCAGTTTAATATTACCGATTTGTACCAAGTTTGATATTTTGGCTAAAACTCCGTTGTTTGCGACCACAAAATTAACCCTTTTGTTTGAGATGTTTGAATTGACGGGAATTTCCCAGCGGCACCCACTAACCTCCATCATATTTATTTTACTGACTACAGCTCTTGGCTTTATAGTAATCGGGCCTTTGTTGGGCTTCTTTATTGCTATTCCATTCTATGATGGGAGCATTTTTGACTTACCCGAAAAAATTTCAAACCCAACTCTTTATCCTGAGATTCGGCTACCCCTGGTAGTCATTCAGGGCAGTGCCACCTTAATCGGTTTGATTCTTATTCCACTTCTCTATTTGTTCTCGATGGAAAGAATAAGCCCGATGGACTGGATAAAATCAAAAAAAACTTCCGTTTTAATGCTCGTGATAACTGGATTTATTGTGTTGGCCTTTATGGCCGCAAACTCAGTATTTATTGAATGGAATTCCAGCTTTACCTTTCCGGAATTTCTGAAAGATTTTGGGACATGGGCTCGTGAGCGGGAAACTCTTGCTGAAGAACTTACCAGGTTCTTTACCACCTTTGAATCTACCGGTGATTTTTTGTTGGGTGTATTTGTGATCGCCTTCCTCCCCGCTATTGGTGAAGAACTTGTGTTTCGTGGCATGCTGCAACCTGAACTTTTTCGAGCTACCGGAAATCATCATGCAGCAATTTGGATTTCGGCCATCATCTTTAGCGCTTTTCACATGCAGTTCTTTGGCTTCGTACCGCGTATGTTACTAGGCGCCTTGTTCGGATATCTATATGTGTGGTCTGGAAATTTACTTATGCCCATGTTTGCTCATTTTATAAACAATGGGTTCTCCGTATTGATGATGTATCTCTACCAAAAAGGAACTGTAGCAATTGATATAGACACCCCCGAAGCCGCTCCATGGCCTATAGTGATAGGTTTCACGGCTGTATTTGTAGCACTGCTTTATTACTTCAAAAAATTCCATCAAGCTCAAAATCAGCCCCTGGCGTGACAGCACTAACTAATTTCAGCAATCTTGCGCAGCGACTCATCACAGCCATAGTTGGTGCGGCCGCCATTGTGTTTGCCATTATGTTCAGCGAATGGACCTACCTCGCTGTCTTTTTTATTATTTGCCTTTTTTCACTCATTGAGTTCTATAAACTCGCAGGTCTGGACGGTATGCTCCCACAAAAAACATTCGGTACAGTTAGCGGAGTTTTAATTTTCTGTCTCTCATTTTTTATTGAGCGCGGTGATATTTCTTACCGCTATTACTTTCTGATTTTTCCGGTAGTCTCCTGCGTGTACATGATAAAACTTTATAAAAAATTTGAGCGTAAGCCATTTACAAATATTGCTTACACGTTTCTTGGAATTTTTTACATAGCTGTTCCCTTTGCCTTACTCAACATTGCCACTTTTGAAAATCAGGTGTACGATTACCAGATTATTTTTGGCTGCCTTTTCATTTTATGGGCGAGTGATACTGGCGCCTACTTTGCAGGCACACTGTTTGGCAAACGAAAATTGTTTGAGCGCATCTCTCCAAAAAAATCATGGGAAGGTTTTATTGGTGGCGCTATCCTGGCATTTCTTTTCGCCTATGGCCTGCCTTACTTCTTCACAGCCATTGGGCATTCACCAACTATTAAATCCTGGCAATGGCTCGTTATTGGGTTGATTATTATTGTAGGAGGCACCTTTGGCGATCTGGTAGAATCCCTCTTGAAGCGAAGCATCGAAATCAAGGACTCGGGCACAAGCCTGCCCGGCCACGGGGGTTTTTTGGATCGATTTGATGGGTTATATATTTCAGCGCCCTTTATTGTAGCCTTTCTGGAGATATTCTGATCCTATTAGGTCATTTCATTCGCATCTCTTTGATTTACTTCTGATTAGCATCAGAACTCTTTAGTTTAAAAGGCTCAATTGGCAAACCAGAACGTAATAATTAATCCTATTTTCTGATGGACTTTCGTGCCTTACAACCGTATGGAAATAGTGAATTTCTATATCTTTGCAACCGATTTAGGGGCTCAAAAACAACTTTTTAATTGAATTCAAGACCCACGCTCTCCAGACTTAAAATTTCTACAACTCTTTTTATATGGCATACATAGAACCTGCTCCGCTTGTTGACAAGGAAAATCCTTTTGAAGCGATGATGTCGCGGTTTCATACCGCTTCGCAAATTCTGGGATTAGAAGATGAAGTTTATAATGTGCTGAAATCACCGGCCAAGCAGGTGATTGTTTCTCTGCCCGTTACCATGGATGACGGAAGCATTAAAGTGTTTGAAGGCTATAGGGTGATCCACTCAACCATTTTAGGTCCCTCCAAGGGAGGTATCCGCTTCGATCCGCATGTCAATCTTGATGAGGTAAAAGCGCTGGCCGCCTGGATGACCTGGAAGTGTGCCGTGGTTGACATCCCTTATGGTGGTGCCAAGGGTGGTGTTGCCTGCAATCCACGGGAAATGTCGGCTGGAGAAATCGAGCGACTGATGCGTTCCTATACTCAAGCTATGATGGATGTGTTTGGTCCTGATCAGGACATTCCTGCGCCCGACATGGGTACAGGCCCACGCGAAATGGCGTGGTTGATGGACCAATTTTCAAGAAACAAGGGAATGACAGTAGCTGCTGTTGTAACAGGAAAACCAATTGTGATGGGAGGTTCGTTGGGAAGAACCGAAGCGACTGGCCGTGGAGTAATGGTTTCTGCTTTGGCGGCAATGGAAAAACTAAAAATCAATCCTTACAAGGCAACGTGTGCCGTGCAGGGTTTTGGTAATGTTGGTTCATGGGCAGCCCGACTACTCTCTGAACGGGGTCTAAAAATTCAGGCTATCAGTGATATTTCAGGTGCCTATTTCAATGAAAACGGAATTGATATTGACGCAGCCGCTGCTTACCGCGATAAGAATAAAGGTTCGTTGGAAGGCTATGCTGAAGTTCAGAAAATTAATGGTGGCGATTTGTTGACCCTGCCTGTTGATGTACTTGTTCCGGCAGCCACCGAAGATGTAATTACTGGATCGAACGCAGGAAAAATTCAAGCTAAGTTGATTGTAGAAGGCGCGAATGGCCCTACCTCATCCAAAGCAGATAGCATTATTTATGAAAAGGGTATCAGTGTTGTTCCTGATATTTTAGCAAATGCGGGTGGTGTTACCGTTTCATATTTCGAGTGGGTACAAAACCGCCTTGGATATAAGTGGACAGCTGAGCGTGTAAATCGCAGAAGCGACCGGATCATGAAAGATGCTTTCGATAATGTTTACAAAACAGCCGTTCAATATAAAGTATCACTGCGCATCGCTGCCTATATGGTAGCAATTGACAAGGTGGCTAAGACTTACAAATTCCGCGGGGGCTATTAATCCAGCGCGAGGCGAGGGTTCAGAGTTAGATTAATTTCAACTAACTTTGAACCCTTGTTTATTATCTCAAGTTTAAAATGACTATTCACCGCGAAGGCCGCACACTTTTATTTGTATCACTGGTTTTATTATTTGCTATTAATTGGGCGGTTGGATACTTTTTTCCTGAGGCGCGGGTGATTCAAAACATTCTTATAGGAGCAAGCATTTTTTTCTATCTGATTATTCTCCAGTTCTTTCGCATTCCCATTTTTGAAATCAATAAAAATGAAAATCAGGTGCTGGCACCTGCCGATGGAAAAGTGGTAGTGATTGAAGAAACGGAAGAACCCGAATATTTAAAGTCGCGCAGAAAACAGATTTCGATTTTCATGTCTCCCATTGACGTGCACGTGAATCGCATGCCGGTAACAGGAACTATTTCTTTTTTCAAATATCACCCCGGAAAGTACCTGGTCGCGTGGCATCCAAAGTCAAGTACTGAAAATGAACGAACTACCATTGCAACTAAAATGAACAATGGTAACGAGATATTATTACGTCAGATTGCAGGTGCGCTTGCGCGAAGAATCAAATGGTATGTAAAGGAAGGCCAACCTCTGCAACAGGGTGACGAGTTTGGATTTATTAAGTTTGGGTCACGTGTAGATATATTCTTACCCCTTACCGCCAAGGTCTCGGTTAAAGTAGGAGACATAACCAAGGGTGGTAAAACCGTTATTGCAGAATTCTAAATCCCCTTTTCTGGCTATTTATTAGCCTCTCATCAGATTTTAGCTGGCAAACACCTGCTTTCAAGTCCATAATTCTTACCTTTCGAAAATGAAAACATTAGAAGCTGCACGTTGTTGCTCTTAAGTAGTCCCTCATAAGCATCAGCAAAACTTTTACCTATTATCTATGAGTCTTAACGTGAATCTAAAATTCTCCAATCACCAAAAGGATTTTTTTGTGACTCTTAATCAACGGGTCAATGTTTATTTTAAAAACAATAAAATTGAGCGCACCGCCAATACAGAAATGGTCATCAAAACCATTTTTATGTTTTCACTTTACCTGGTTCCTTATTTTCTGTTGATTGGTGGAATTACTTCGAATGGGTGGGTAATGCTTGGCCTATGCGCAGTAATGGGTTTAGGAATGGCAGGTATCGGGCTTTCAATCATGCATGATGCCAACCATGGTTCCTATTCTAACAAACCCTGGGTGAATAATCTGCTCGGCCTCTCTCTCAATTTAGTGGGCGGTCATGATCTCAATTGGAAAGTTCAGCATAACGTACTTCACCATACCTATACCAATGTCCATGATGTAGATGAAGATATAAGTCCGCGCGGAATAATACGCATGGGTCCAGAGTCCAAGTGGATACCACTGCATAAATTTCAACATTATTATGCTTGGTTTTTCTATGGCTTAATGACCTTGGTATGGGTTACTGTAAAAGATTTTTCTCGGCTCATTAAATATCAGCGCGAAGGGCTTGTCAAAAAGCAAAGGACATCAGCCTATAAAGAATGGATCGTAATGGTTGCTACAAAAGCGATTTACTTCAGCTACATTTTCGCCATCCCTATGTGGGTGTTACCGATCTCTTTTGGCCAAGTAATAATTGGTTTTTTGGTGATGCACTACATTGCTGGTTTCATTCTGGCTATGATATTCCAACCCGCACACGTTGTGGAAGGAACCGAATACCCTATGCCTGATGAACACGGTAATCTTGAAAATACCTGGGCTATTCATCAACTTCGCACCACGACAAATTTTGGTCACCGCGAAAAACTATTCTCCTGGTATGTAGGAGGACTGAACTATCAGGTAGAGCATCACCTCTTCCCAAACATTTGTCATGTACACTATCGCGACATTGCTACGATTGTCGAGCAAACGGCTAAAGAGTTTGACTTACCATATAAGTCGAAAGAGACTTTCTTTGAAGCGGTGGCGGCACATGCACGCCAGTTAAAAATTCTTGCTCAAAAGCCAACTCCTAAAATGGCTCGTGTAGCTGTAGCCGCTTAATATTATTGCAAAATTTCGCGAAGCACTGGCAGAGATTTCATCTCACCAAAATTATCTACGTGATTTGTGTAGAATCGAAGCAGGCAGATTAATATCGTTTGTCTTTGATCGTAGTTCATTGTAAGAGGGCTACTGTAATCTGATGAAAGTAGATTTTTAAGTAATACTTCATCTTCCACATTAATCCAATTTCCTCCAAGTACTTCTTCCGTTAGGTTGGGGCCAAATCCGAGGCGCTTACTCAGTCCCACTAAAAAATGTAAATGGAAGTTTTCTGGTTTTTGAATGCTGTCAAGAATCATCAAGGAATTAGCTATGAATTCATGAATCTCACCAGCATGACTTTGCTCCTTGACAGATTTATTCAAGACCTCATTAATGAACATGGCAAGAGCCGATTTTCGAACCTCGGTTGAAAGCGATTGATAGGGGTGATAGCATTTTACCTCCTTAATGCGAAGAATGTTTGCGTTCTCTTTGTGATAGACAATCAAATCAAGCAGTGTTAGTGGTTGAAAGAGTGCTATCCTGCTTTTCTTTGAGCTGCTGCGCACTCCGTTTACAATGTAACTCTGTAACCCGAACAACTCAGTAAAGATGTTGACGATTATAGATGTCTCGCCATATTTGGTAAATCGGAAAACAACACCTTTGGTTTTATAGAGCACGCTATTCTTTGCGTTTTTTCAAATTAGCAAAAAAGGCCTGCCTACTCCGGGCCTCATAGGAATCCTTTTCACCCAACATTACCTGGGCCTCGTTGGCATTAAGTCGAAATGAGAATGAAGCCAGCTCACCTGTTTGGGCACAAATAGCATGAACCTTCGTAACATATTCCGCCACAGCCAGCAGGTTAGGCATAGGACCGAAAGGATTGCCTTCGTAGTCCATATCAAGCCCGGCTACAATAACCCGCTTGCCACTATTGGCCAATGTATTGCATACATCTACAATAGCCTCATCAAAAAACTGCGCTTCATCAATGCCTACAACATCACAATCACCCGCAAGTAAAATTATATCGTTAGCAAAATTGACAGGGGTGGAGCGTATTTCCCGTTCGCTGTGGGAAACTATTTTCTGATCGTGATACCGGGTATCAATGGTCGGCTTAAATATTTCCACTTTCTGTTTGGCAATCAAAGCGCGATTGAGCCTGCGAATTAATTCCTCGGTCTTACCCGAAAACATACAGCCACAGATTACTTCAAGCCACCCGCTTTTGCCGGGTCGGTTGCTTCTGCCTAACTGAGGTTCAATAAACATACTGCAATTTAAGATTTAGTAATCCTGAAAACAGACCTGTGTCCTTGGGGTTAATCTGAATAAATCAGGTGCGGTAACTTAAACTCATCAGGAACCCGAACTTTGCAATAGCCAACCAACGTTGCCTGGCAAGCCAGACGCTCATTCTCAGTCAGGTCTCCCTTTTTCTGATAACTCAATTCTGCCTCTGAAAGTACGCTCAACTGATCCATCCCTTCCATCACAATCATTTTGCAGGTGGTGCAGCGACCCTTGCCGCCACAGGCGTGCATCCAGTCTATGTAGTTCGACTGAAGCAACTTCAAAACCGAAGTTCTCTGCCCAATCCCAAAGACTTCTTTTTGAGCCAAATTTTCAATTACTATCTTTACCATAACAACCACGCTGCAGGAATGAGTTGGGTTGACAAGAATACAAAAATATTAGCTCATGGACGAGAAGATTAGCTTGAAGGCGGTCGATCAATATGCGATTCAGTATGCCAATCTTTTGGCCGATTCATTCTTTTCGAAGAAAGAAAAAATAACCGGATCAGAGATACTTTCCTTATGCGAAATCAAACAGGTAAATCTATTTGTAATTAATGAACTGCTGGATGCCTGGAAACAGGAAAGTCAAAAATTAAAAAGTCCCTATTTCGATTATCAAGCCAAACCCGTGGTTGAAATTCTGAGTCAATTTCAGAATACCTTAAGTAACCACATTTTAATTGGTAAGCCTGATTTTCTGCCGCTTTTAAAAAAAGGAGTTAGCCAAACTCTCTATCTTATCCTGGCACCGTACGATTTCTACTCCGATACTCTGGAGGGCAACGGTCGTGAGACTCTTGATATTAAAGAATTAAAAAACAAAGTTAAATACATCAAAATCAATCGGGCCCCATTAGAAAAACTGGTTGATCATCTTGGCGGGAAGAAATCAGAAATCATTTCCGGAAAGGAAGCTTTTGCCCTGTTGGATCATATTCTGGAAGAAGTAAATTTTACACCGGAAGATTTTGAGCAATACCTCTCGGTTTTCAGCAAACTTGTTCCCATCAACATTGAAAAATTATACGATGCAAAACCAGTTCAACCCAGTCCCGTTATTCAGTCCTCTCCCATAATAAAGACAGAATCTCCGGTTAAATCTCCTCTTGTAAGTCAATCCCTTGAAAGCAAACCCAGCCCGACCCTGGCCGATAATTTAGCCAAACAGAAAATTACCAGACTAAAGGAAAGCTTAACCATCAATCAGAAGTTCATGTTCACCAAAATTCTCTTTCACGGTGATTTTGAAATTTTCTCCGAGGCAATTGAGAAGCTGGATCGGTTTGATAATCTGACTCAAGCCCTGCGCTTCCTGGACGAAGCGTATCCTGACTGGGATAAGGAAAGTGAGGAATACGAAGAGTTCCTCGAAATCATTCAAAATCGTTTCAACTAATTTAAATTTCTTATTTCAATCAGATTCTTTGAAGCACCTGACCGCGGTGGGCATCCAATTTCAAAAGGATAAAAAGCAAAATAGTAAAGCCCCATAGGGATGAGCCTCCATAACTGAAAAAGGGAAGGGGAATTCCAATCACAGGAAATAAGCCGATTGTCATACCAATATTTACGGCAAAGTGGAAAAAGAAAATACTAGCCACACTATATCCGTAGGCTCGCGCAAAACGATTCTTTTGTCGCTCCGCGATAAATACAACACGCAATAAAAGAGCCATGAACAATGTAATCACAACAAGGCTACCAAACCAACCATGTTCCTCTCCAATTGTACAAAAAATAAAATCTGTGCTTTGTTCTGGAACAAAATCAAATTTAGTTTGAGTCCCCTTCAGGAAACCTTTACCCATAAAACCACCACTACCAATGGCGATTTTAGATTGAGTTACATTCCAGTTTATTCCCATGGGGTCAAAACTCGGATTCACTAATGCTTCGAGTCGTTTCTTATGCCGAATTGGTAATACGTTGTTGATTACATAATCAAAACTCTGAATGGTCAGTATAATTAGCAAAGCCCCTGCACTCAATGCTAAAATTCTTTTTACGTTACGTTTGCCAAAGAATATGATTATTGTTAGCACCAGTACAATTGCTCCATATAAATACAATTGATTTTCTATAATTAAGGTAAGTATGGCAATGATGGCCATGGAAACTCCAACAATGAGAAGAAATGGAGACATCCCTTCCCGATAAAAAACTAAAAGAAAAGAGGCAAATACAATTGCAGTTCCAAAATCCTTCTGCAATAGGATTAGGCCCATCGGCACAACAATGATGGAGAGGAGTAAGGCCTGACTACGAAGGTTATCCATTTTAAAGCCTACTGACCCTATAATCTTAGCCACCACAAGAGCGGTTACAAACTTTGCAAACTCAGACGGTTGAACACTGAATGAGCCAACTCCAATCCACGACTTGTTACCACCGACTTCTTTTCCTATAATGGGCACAAGTAAAAGTGCAAACAACACAATGCCGTAAAACAGATAAGCAAATGTTTCATAGAAACGCATGTCAATAATGATAATTGCTAAAATAATGATGAATGATGCGGCTATGAAAATTAATTGGCGGCCAGAGTTAAGAGAAATGTCCCAGATATTTTGGCTTGCGCTCACATCAAACACTACGGCATAAATATTTATCCAACCCAATGCCACAAGCAATATGTATAATAACACTGCCACCCAATCCAACTTACCCGAGATGTCAAGTTCGTTTCTCATTCAAACTTGCCATTGAGTACGTATTGTTCGATGTGTGGTCGTTTGGTTGCTCCAAATAAATATTTTTCAATCATGAGGCTTGCAATAGAAGCAGCAGCACGAGCACCCTGACCGGCATCCTCGACATAGACTGAGATTGCAATTGTAGGATTATCGCGAGGAGCAAATGCAATAAATACGGAATGATCAAAAAGTGGTGGCGCATTCTGAACGGTGCCGGTCTTTCCACAAACAATTACATCGGCCAACTTAGCCCGATATTGACCTGTACCCTCCTCCACAACTTTTTGCATTGCATCAACTGCCACTATGAAATAAGAAGGATCAATGGTAGTATAATGTCGTTCAGAATATTGTGGCAGGGGCTTACCATCTTCACCAATGGCCTTTACCACGTGTGGAGTATAATAGTAGCCACGATTTGCAATTGTGGCTGCAAAGTTTGCCATTTGAATAGGGACAACAAGATTCTCCCCTTCACCAATGGCAAGGGAGTAGATATTAGAAAATTTCCAGGCCGGACTTTTATAAGCGCGATCATAGTAGGCTGGGGTTGGCACTAACCCTTCCTTCTCATTGGGCAAGTCGATACCCAGCTTCTTACCAAAGCCAAAACTCATGATGTGTTTGTTCCATTCAGCCAAGCCAATTCGTGTATCCCCATAAGGATCATCTACCTTGCCCTGATTCAACATGCGTCTTAGCACATTGTGGAAATATGGATTGCATGAATTGGCAATGGCCCCGCGCAGATCTTCGTTGCTATGATCACCATGACAATTAATTACCGAACGATCACACCGGATACGTGTGTCAGGCGTGAGAACCTTTTCCTGAAGCGCTGTCATGGCCTGAGCAATTTTAAAAATCGAACCCGGTCGGTACTGAGCCATTAGGGGTCGGTTGAAGAGCGGTTTCAGTGTATCGTTACTGATTAATTTAAAATTAGAACTGTAGCTCTTTCCCGTAAGGAGGTTTGGATCATATGAGGGACCCGAAACCAGGGAAAGGATTTCGCCTGATGAAGGTTCTACCGCCACGATACTTCCAGATTTCCCTTTCATTAAAAACTCACCATATTGCTGGAGGTCAATATCAATGCCCGTAATAAGATTCTGGCCCGGGACAGAAAGAGTGTCATATTCGCCATTCTTAAACGAACCCTTCTCAATTCCTTTCACATTGCGCAACTTAAATCTCACCCCACGTTTACCCCGCAATTGCTCCTCATAGAAAGCCTCGATGCCACTTTGTCCTACATAATCACCCTGTTTATAAATTTTAGACTCGTCCTTGGATAAACTCTCTTTGCTTATTTCACTTACATAACCAAGCGCATTGGCAAGCGAGGGAGCCGCATAAGATCGGGTGGTACGAGCTTGTACATAAAAACCAGGAAACTCATCAAGCTGATCCTGTACTTTTGCAAAATCAATGCTTGACAATTGGTTCATGAAAAGTGTAGGCTTGAAAGGAGAGTACTCTTTTCGCGCTTTCATTTCTTTGAATTTTAACCTCAACTCTTCGTACGATATCTCAAATACACTGCAGAATTTTGCTGAGTCAAACTTCCTTATGTCTTTCATAACGACTTGTAAGTCGTACTCCGGTGAGTTAAATACAATTAGTTTTTTGTTGCGATCGTAGATGAGACCCCGGAAAGGATACTCCACTTGTCTCAAAATTGCATTTCCGTCTGCCAATTCAGCATACCGATTATCTAACACCTGAATAAAGAAAAGCTTGATTAGGAAAATGATGCCCACCAGCATAAATACAACCTGCACTATTTCCTTTCTTCCTTCATTCATGACCGTCTGCGCTGAGGAGATAAATATTGAAGTAAAACAATTGTAGCCATGGTGAACAACAAGCTGCCTACAATTTTCAACATGGTGTACCAGAAAAATGCGAAGCCAGATGCTTCAACAAAAAACAACACCAAATGATGAAGAAATACCAATGGAAGCGAATAAACCAAAAACCATTGCAACCCATTTGCCATAACGGTAGCCGAAGAGCTGGAATCATAACCGCCCTGAGGAGTAATGGTAGCAAGCCAGGAATTTCTCAAATATGAAACCAACACAGTTGCCAGCGCATGCAAGCCCATACTATCATAAAATATGTCGATTGTAAATCCAAGGACGAAACCAATCAACATTAAAACCAATGAATTAAGTTCGATAGGAAGTAATAAGATAAACGCTATGTACAAAAAGCAAAATGCAGAATTGAAAAGCACAAGGTTTCTTAGCACAAGTACCTGCACGAGCACATAGATAAAAAATAGTATAAACTGTATGACGCCCAAGCGACTCATTTTGGATCTCCTATGGTTATTTGTTCCAGCGAATCTTTTTCATTTTTTAAACGACTCTTCACTATTTCCACGAATGCCAACCGGCCAAAGTCCTGTGACAACTCTAACCGGATATCCCAAAAAGGAGTTTCTTCCTTTAAGTTTACCTCCCGGATAATGCCCACGAGTACACCCTCCGGAAATACGGCATTATACCCTGAAGTAACAACCGAATCACCAACCATCGGTTCAGCATGGCGAGGGATAAACTGCAAATTTGAATAGCGCATATCCAAACCATCCCACCGTACACTGCCAATTTGATTTGTTCTCTTTATTACGCTGGAGACCTGTTCATCTACATTCAGGAGCGAGATCAGAACTGCATAGTGTTCAGAAACTGATTTCACTTTTCCTACTGCCCCAGCATCGCTGATGGCAGCCATGCCCGGAGCAATACCATCGGCTGCTCCTTTATTAATAGTGATAAAGTTCTTATATAAGTTGATTGAATTGCCCATCACCTTCGCACTTACATATTCATACTGATTGACACGGGCCGAATCCGTTACCCCTTGAATTTGTTGACTTTTCTTTTCGAGTTGTGTGCGCAGGGTGGCATTCTCACGCGACAGTTCTTCGTTGATTGTGCGAAGAGAAAAATATTCTCTTACGCCTTGAGAGAAACCCAGAATATTGGCAGCTAACTGATTGGAGGAGTTAAAATACTTAGTGCTTTGGTATTGATTATTCTCAATAACCAGCCAGGCACATGATAACTCCAGAAGTAAGAAAGTGAAAAAAGCCCGGTACTCGTAAATAAAATTTAAGAGCCGCTCCATCCATTAAGTCATCAACACTTTTCTGTAATGTTCAAGATTCTTTAGGGTAGCTCCGGTTCCTCTCACCACAGCACGGAGTGGATCATCCGCTACGTGAATGGGTAACTTGGTCTTTAAAGAAAGTCGCTTATCTAATCCTCGCAACATGGCCCCGCCACCTGTCAAGTAAATGCCTTGCTCGTAAATATCTGCAGAGAGTTCGGGTGGCGAAAGTTCCAACGCTTTGAGCACCGCCTCCTCTAATTTTGAAATAGATTTATCAAGGGCAAAGGCAACTTCCGAATAAGAAATTTTTATTGTCTTTGGTATACCTGTCATAAGGTCGCGGCCACGAATTTCATAATCATCCGGGCCGTCATCGAGTTCGGTTAAAGCAGATCCTACTTCAATCTTAACACGTTCCGCTGAGCGCTCTCCGATTAGCAGATTATGTTGTCTGCGCATGTAATCCAGAATATCGCGATTGAATGTGTCACCGGCAATACGAATTGACTGATCGCAAACAATTCCTGATAAAGCGATAACAGCAATATCGGTTGTTCCACCACCAATATCCACAATCATATTACCAACCGGTTGTTCAATGTCAATACCGATACCAATAGCGGCTGCAATAGGCTCATGAATCATGTACACTTCTTTTGCGTTGGCATGCTCTGCAGAGTCACGAACAGCTCGCTTCTCCACCTCAGTGATAGCCGAAGGAATACAAATCACCATTCGCAAAGAAGGCGGAAAAAGTCTTCGGCCCGTGTCTATCATTTTAATCATGCCCCGGATCATCATTTCAGCTGCATGGAAGTCGGCAATTACACCTTCCTTTAGCGGACGGATAGTTTTGATGTTATCGTGCGTTTTTTCATGCATCTGCATTGCCTCGCGACCGATAGCAAGTACTTTACCGGTTGCCCGATCTAAGGCAATAATAGATGGCTCATCTACTACTACTTTATCTTTATGAATAATCAGCGTATTGGCGGTTCCCAGGTCGATGGCTATGTCCTGAGTAAAGAAATCAAAAAGTCCCATTCGTTCCCGTAAGGTTAAAAAGTTATAAAGCCCGAAATTACTGAAATAATCCGGGGAATTTTAAGTGTAAACTGCCGAAAAACTTACAGCGTATTAATGCTTAAAGTGCCTGATGCCGGTGAATACCATCGCCATATTTTTCCGGTCACAGTAGTCGATCGAATCCTGATCTTTGATAGACCCGCCCGGCTGGATCACTGCTTCTATCCCATGCTGATGAGCAATCTCAACGCAATCGGGGAATGGAAAGAAAGCATCAGAAGCCATTACAGCACCTTTAAGGGTAAATCCAAAAACGCCTGCTTTCTCAATAGCTTGCTTCAAAGCATCCACCCGACTTGTTTGGCCTACACCACTGGCAAGTAGCTGGCCATTTATTGCCAAAATAATCGTATTCGATTTGGTGTGTTTGCAGATTTTGCTGGCAAAGAGCAAGGCCTCAACTTCCACTGATGACGGAATTCGTTTTGTCACGGGTTTTAAATCTTCCTTTGCATCAGTTTTAAGATCCATATCCTGCTCGATTACTCCATTTAAGAGGCTTTTGAACTGCTTCCGACCAGTAAGTCCTTCCTTCTGTTTAAGAATGATCCTGTTCTTCTTTGACTTGAGCAGCTCTAGAGCTGCAGGTTCAAACTCAGGTGCAATCAAAATTTCAAAAAAGAGTTTGTTGATTTCTTCGGCCGCTGACAAATCGATTCTCTGATTGGTAGCCAGCACGCCTCCAAATGCAGAAATGGTATCTGCCTGGAAAGCCTTCAGGTAAGCCGTCTTTACATCAGCCGCGGTAGCTACTCCACAGGCATTAGTGTGCTTGATGATCACAAAAGCGGTTTCGCTTTCAAATTCCTTCACCAAATTAATTGCCGCATCGACATCCACCAGATTATTGAATGAAAGTTCCTTGCCATTTAGTTGGTCAAACAGGCTTTCCAAATCACCATAAAACACACCTTGCTGATGCGGATTTTCGCCATACCGTAACACTTTGCCTTGCTGGAAACTTGATTTGAAACTTGGCAACTGTTGCTCCTGGTTGAAATACCTGAATATGGCAGAATCGTAGTGTGAAGTAACATCAAATGCTACTTCACACTACGATTCTGCCATATTCAGG
>JBEBJH010000261.1:0-6121 GCA_040079965.1 Cyclobacteriaceae bacterium | reverse complement strand
ACCCGGCATTTTCCTTGCCCAGTTTATGGGCGATGAACCGCCATTCGATAACCTGAAATCAATTTGTAAATGGGCCGCATCCCTGGGCTATGTAGGCGTGCAGATTCCAAGTTGGGATGGCCGTTGCATTGATCTGCGTAAAGCAGCCGAAAGTAAAGATTATGCAGATGAAATCCGTGAGACAGTTGAATCCAGTGGATTGAAGATCACTGAACTCTCTACCCACCTGCAGGGGCAATTGGTAGCTGTACACCCGGCTTATGATGTCATGTTTGATGGCTTCGCTCCCAAGTCGGTGCATGGAAAGCCTAAGGAACGTACGAAGTGGGCCGTTGATCAATTGAAGCTCGCAGCAAGAGCAAGCAAGAATCTTGGCTTAAATGCACATGCAACCTTCTCCGGTGCGTTGATGTGGCATACAGTCTATCCCTGGCCGCAGCGTCCTGCGGGATTAGTAGAAGATGGATTTAAAGAATTGGCGAGGCGTTGGCTTCCTATCCTCAATGCCTTCGATAAAGTAGGGGTTGATGTATGTTATGAAATTCATCCGGGCGAAGACCTGCATGATGGGATTACCTTCGAACGCTTTTGGGAAGCAACGGGTAAACATAAACGAGCGAACATATTATACGATCCCAGTCACTTTGTATTACAACAGTTAGATTATCTACAATACATCGACTTCTATCATTCGTTTATTAAGATGTTCCATGTAAAGGATGCGGAATTCAATCCAACAGGAAAGAGTGGGGTATACGGTGGCTTTCAGGATTGGGTAAATCGCCCTGGACGGTTCCGTTCATTAGGCGATGGTCAGGTTGATTTTGCTTCTATTTTCTCTAAGCTGGCACAGTACGATTACAAAGGCTGGGCTGTGCTGGAGTGGGAGTGTTGCATTAAACATCCTGAGCAGGGGGCTGGCGAGGGTGCACCCTTTATTAAAGATCATATCATCCGGGTAACTGAAAAAGCATTTGATGATTTTGCATCCACCGGAAAGAATCCTTCTCTGAACAAAAAAGTATTAGGCATAACAAAATAATAACTCCATGAAAAAAATCACACAATTCTCTCTGATAATCACGTTGATGATTTCGCTTGCGTACTGCGGATCGAAGACTGAAACTAAAACCACCGAAGACTATGGCACGCCCGATGAGAGTGCTGAGGCCGTAGCAGGAGATGTTATTGCCCAGGGCCAGTCATTGGTTAATGCTGGCGATTGTAAAACCTGTCATCATCCAACAAATAAACTGATTGGGCCAGCGCACACCGAGGTAGCCAAGAAATATGAGTTCACGCAGGCAAATGTAACGCTGCTTGCAGGTAAAATTATCAGTGGCGGTACAGGTGTTTGGGGCGAGATTCCAATGACTCCGCATGCTGATCTCTCCCAGGCCGATGCCGAAAAGATGGCGCGTTATGTGTTGTCGCTGGATGGTGAAAAAGAACATTGATTCTGACCTAACATAGTACTTAAAAATTATGAATTTAAATGTCAGGTTTCGTCCTGACAGCTATCGGGACGAAACCTTGGGCATCACATTAGACTCCATAAATCTGGAAATGAAAAGAATAATCCCTGTATTGGCACTGCTCGTGCTTTTTTTCTCCTGTAAACAAGAACAGCCCCGTGTACTGGTCTTCTCTCAAACGAAAGGCTATCGGCACGAATCCATAAAGGCCGGTAAAGTTGCTCTGCAAAAATTGGGTACGGAGAAAGGATTTGCCATAGATACCACCGAAGTCTCCGAAGATTTCAATGAAGAGAACCTGAAGAAATACAGAGCGGTTGTGTTCCTGAGCACTACCGGTGATGTGCTGGATCAGATGCAGCAAAATGCATTCATTCGGTTTATACAAGGTGGTGGCGGCTACGTGGGTATTCACGCGGCTGCGGATACTGAATACGACTGGTGGTGGTATGGAAAATTAGTGGGGGCTTATTTCAAAAGTCACCCGCAAATTCAGGAAGCAAAGTTCAAAAAGGTGAAACCATTTGGTACCGGCACCAACCTGCCGGACGAATGGATCCGAACGGATGAGTTATATAACTACAAAAAGATTTCAGATGAGATCAATGTGCTTTACACACTCGATGAAACCTCGTATGAGGGTGGAGAGAATGGCGACTATCACCCGATATCATGGTATCATGATTTTGATGGCGGTCGTTCCTTCTACACGGGTATGGGGCATACCAATGAATCGTTCTCTGATCCGCTCTTTGTTGATCATGTGTACCAGGGAATTTTATATGCAATAGGAGAAGGGAAGCCTGATTTTGCGAAAGCAAAAACGAAGAAGATGCCGGAAGCCAACCGCTTCACAAAAGTAGTATTAGGATCTTTATTTGACGAACCTACCGAAATGGATATTCTTCCCGATGGTCGGATCATTTTCCTTGAGCGGAAAGGAAAAGTGAAGATGTACGATCCTAAAACTGACTCCATCTTCGTAATCAATACCTTCAACGTGAATACGAAGTTTGAGGATGGCATGCTGGGTATTGCTCATGATCCCGACTTTGAAAAAAACAAATGGTTCTATATTTATTACTCGCATCCTGAAAAATCGGCCAATGTATTATCTCGATTTGTCTTTGATGGTGAAAAGATCGATCAGGGTTCAGAGAAAATGATGCTCGAAGTGGCTACCCAACGCGAGACCTGTTGCCATACGGGTGGTTCGATTGTGTTTGGTCCTGGTAAAAATCTGTTCGTTTCTTCGGGCGATAACACAAGCCCATTTGAATCGGATGGATACAGCCCGGCAGACGAACGCAAAGGCCGGCATCCGTTTGATGCGCAGGGATCATCGTCAAACACAAATGATTTACGCGGTAAGATTTTAAGAATTCATCCTGAACCCGATGGAACCTATACTATTCCAGAGGGAAATCTTTTCCCGAAAGGCGAAGAGAAAACCCGTCCTGAAATTTATGTGATGGGCAATCGCAATCCGTATAGAATCTCGGTTGATCAGAAAACGGGCTTCCTGTATTGGGGTGAAGTAGGACCCGATGCCGGCAATGACGATGCACTACGCGGTCCTCGTGGGTATGATGAATTGAACCAGGCCCAGAAGGCGGGTTACTTTGGTTGGCCTTTATTTGTAGGCGGCAACTATCCCTATGCAAAATATGACTTTGATAAAAAGACGGTAGGCCCACGCCATGATCCACTCAAACCAATCAACTCATCACCGAACAATACAGGTAAAATAGAATTACCTTCAGTGAGTCCACCGTTCATCTGGTATCCGTATGCCGAGTCCCCTGATTTTCCGTTGATGAAAACAGGTGGCCGCAATGCGATGGCCGGTCCTGTGTACTATTCTGAAAACTATAAAGGCAAAGAAGGTGCGTTCCCCGAGTATCTGGATGGCAAGGTGCTGATCTACGATTGGATGCGCAACTGGATGCGCCTGGTAACGATGAATGACAAAGGTGCCATCATGGACATCGAGCCATTCATGGAGGGAACGCAGTTTAACAACACCATCGACATGCAGTATGGCCCGGATGGAAAACTATACACACTGGAGTATGGAACGCAGTGGTTTAAAGAAAATACCGATGCCCGGTTGGCGCGCATTGATTTCAATGCTGGCAATCGTGCACCGATTGCAATTCTGAAGGCAAGTAAAAATTCAGGCGCTCTTCCATTGCTTGTTACTTTTACTGCCAGCGAAAGCTCAGACCCGGATGGGGATGCCGTAACGTATGAGTTGGAAATAAACGGCCAGGTATTAAAGACCACCAATGCTGAGTTTACATTTACGTTTGACAAGGCCGGTATTTACCGCCCTAAGTTAACAGCCACCGATGCCAAAGGATCTAAGTCTACATCCGAAGTTACCGTGATTGCAGGCAATGAACCTCCGGTGATTGAGATAAGCGTAGACGGCAACGATCGCTTTCTGCCAGGTAGTTTCTCAAATTATGCTATCACCGTTACAGATAAAGAAGATGGCAGCACGGCTGATGGAAAAATTTCTTCAGCTCGTGTGCTGGTTACGTCAGACTTCCATCCGCAAGGCTATGACATGACTAAAATAGCACAAGGGCATCAACGCTCAGAGTTGCCAGGCAAACTGTTAATTGCAGAAAGCGATTGTAAGTCGTGTCACTTAATCGATCAGAAATCAGCCGGCCCTGCGTATCGGGATGTAGCGAAGCGGTATGCCAAAGAAGTAAGGGCGATTGAAGTACTGAGCGATAAAGTATTAAAGGGTGGCTCGGGCGTATGGGGCGAAGTGGCCATGGCCGCGCATCCACAACTTACCAAAGCTCTGGCGGTGCAAATGGTTGAATACATTTTATCCCTGGCCAACGAAGAAAAGGTAGTGAGTCTTCCATTGAAAGGGAAAGCAAACTTTGCGGTAATACCGCCTCCGGGTCCAACATCAACCTCGGCCTATGTACTTACCGCTACCTACGAAGACAATGGGGCTAACGGCATGCCTTCACTTTCAACTACTAAACAATTTATGTTTAAGTCTCCGGCTATAAGTATGGTGGACGCAACTGATTTGAAAGGAGGCATTCGAAAGTCGAGTACTGCTGGGTATGATTTTGTGGAGAACATAAAACATAATTCATCCGCAACGTTTACAGATATTGACCTCTCAGGCGTGGGCAAACTTAATGTTGTAGTGATCGAAATGGGAGTTGCGAAAAGTGGAGAAATTGAGGTATGGCTTGATTCCGCAGAAGGAACAAAATTAGGAACAGTAAGTTTTGCAGGTGCTCCGAAAATGGAAGTGCAGAGTGGTATCTTCATGAGGCCTTCCAGTATTTCATTTAAACCGGTGACTGGTAAACACGATTTGATCCTGGTATTTAAGAATGCAAAGGCGGGTGAAGAAAACCTTTTCACTCTCGCACAGATGATGTTGGGTAAATAATAACTAAACAAAAAATTATGGATCGCAGAAAATTTATTCAGACCTCCGCAGTAGCTACGGCAGGACTGTTGACAGTACCTTCTTTTTTAGCTGAGGCAAAAAGCAAAAAAGCCATCGGGTTGCAATTGTACACCTTGCGGGATGTGATCATGAGCGATGTTAAAGGTACCCTTAAATCCGTAGCTGCCTGGGGTTATAACGAAGTGGAGACGTATGGCTATGGCGATGGTAAACTATTTGGTTTGCCAGTGGCTGAGTTTAGCGCGCACATGAAAGGACTTGGCGTAAAGGTGGTGAGTGGACATTATGGAATTGACCTTGCCACCGGCAGTAAGTGGGAGCAGGCTTGTGCCGATGCCAAATCAATGGGGCAGAAATATGTTGTGGTACCCTGGATGGACAAGCAATACTATAGTTCATTGGATGTATTAAAGAAGACCTGCGATTCACTCAATAAAGCGGGCGAGGTGGCCAAAAAATATGGTTTACAAATGGGCTATCACAATCATGCATTCGAATTCGAGCAAGTAGAAGGCAAAGTTATTTTTGATACCATGCTGCAACAACTCGATCCAAAACTGGTAGGATGGGAGATGGATATCTACTGGGTAGTAAGAGCCGGACAGGATCCTGTTAAGTACTTTGAAAAATTCCCGGGTCGTTTCCAGTTATGGCATGTGAAGGATATGGATAAATCAGATGCCGAACGGAATGCTGATGTAGGTACGGGCTCGATTGATTTCAAAAACCTGTTTACTAAAGCAAAGCAATCAGGCATGAAGAATTTCTTTGTGGAGCAGGAGACCTATCCCGCAAACCCGATGCAAAGCGCAGAGAATTGTATCAAGTACCTTAAGACGATTCTTTAATCTTCTCCAGGCTGCTGTTTATCAGCCTGTAATGAGGCGTCAGACCGCTAAACGTATTTAGCAATAAGCGGTCAGACGCCTTTTTTCTTTAAGCAGCATTTCAGAATCTATGTTACTTTTGAGACAAATTTCACTGTGTTCATGACCCGCATCTTTTTTATAGGCTTCATCTTTATTTCTTTTTTATCTCCTGGTCAGGACATTACTCAATCCGTAAGCGGACGGGTAAAAGATGTAACCTCAGGGGCTGCTCTTGTAAGTGCCAGTGTTTCAGTTTTTGAAAAAGATAAACTGATAGCCGGTACATCCACCGATGCACAGGGCCAGTTTGTACTCACTGTACC
>JBEBJH010000260.1:0-6180 GCA_040079965.1 Cyclobacteriaceae bacterium | reverse complement strand
AGAGACAGATATTAATTGAATAGAGGCAATCAAGAAGATAGTAATAATTTATTTCATGAAATTTTTGGTTAATTTAATCAACCAATTAGGGGGATTTTTGTAATAGCTCTTTGGATAAAATGAAGTGAATGCAAAACTTGCTTCTTATGATTGTGCACTCCAAAGCTATTTTACTGATGAGTATTGTTAGCCTTGGAATCATTCCCCTTGTTGAGGCTCAGGATTATTCCATTAAGAATTTCAGTGTTGAAGATGGATTACCACACTCAAGGGTAGTCAAATTACATGAAGATCGTAAGGGATACTTATGGATAGGTACCTATGGAGGAGGGGTAGCGCGATTTGATGGGCGTCAATTTGAATCTTTTGATGAATCAAATGGGTTAATCAATAGCGTGGTACTTGGGATACAGGTGGATTCCAAGGGACATACCTGGATTTGTACGCCATTGGGAATTTCAAAATTTGATGGAACTACCTTCATTTCCATACGCGGGCATTTTGAACGAGGTTTTTTCGGGATGGATGTATTGGAACACCATGACACAATTTATAGTGTACTTAAGGCAAAAAATGATTGGAGGTTTGGAATTATTTATGGGGATTCGATCGTAGGGAGTGGCTATACTTTCCGACAGAAAGAGCCAATTGTCAATGTCTTTGCTGCTGATAACAATACTCTTTATATAAACCTTGCAAACGGGGACATTATCAAGAAAACCGATGGTCTGGTCAAGCTGGCCTCTGGCATGCATGTGATAACCTTCTTTAAATCAAGGTGGGGTGTTCATGCGCTGACTGACGAAGGCATTGTAGATCTCAAAGATGCGGGGATTTTAGAACGTTACTCAGATCTAAAGGCTGATTGGATCACAATTGACAACGATTTCAGCACAGGCTGGGTATTGAATGGCGGTCAATTAAAAAAATATTCATTTTCAGATTCAACCTGGAAGATAGAAGACCTGGTCCCTCCTTTTGAATCCGCAGTTACATTGATTGATTCAGAGGGTAATAGTTGGTTTGGTACTATTGGCAAGGGGCTGTACAGGATTTCAAGAGGTTCATTTACGAAATTGAACGATGATCAAGCAAGTGTTTATTCATTTGCAAAAGATCAACAATCCAATGTTTGGGTTGGTACACAACAGGGGATTGATATCTACGACGTTGAATATAAGCTTAAGCATCAATTGAAATTTGGCAATGACGAGAGAAACAGTGTGACTAGTTTAGTAACAGAAAATAGCGGTTCAATTTGGGCTGGGACTCTTGGTGGGATTGCTCATTTTGATCCAGCCCGAAAATTAACCTGGTATACTGAGGAAGATGGCTTGAATAGCAACGCCATACGAGCGTTAGAAACAGATATGGCAGGTCACCTATGGGTCGCTTATAATCAGGGAAAGGGTCTCAGTATCATTGACGAAGAAGGTATCAAAAATATTACCGAGGAAGATGGATTATTGGTAGAATCTGTTTGGGATTTAAAATATCACCCAGGCATGAAAACCATGTTGGTGTGTACTGATTTAGGTGTGCAAAAGTTTGTGAATGGAAAGTTCCAATTGCTGAACATTCCTGAATTTAAGAACAAAATTCTTTTATCTCTTGGCCTTTACAAATCTGACTATGCGTTGATTGGAAGTGGTGGTGCAGGTTTGGCCATTTATAATTTACTCACCGATGAATATAAAATCCTTACAACCCGGGATGGAATAGCTTCCAACTTTATTTATTTTTCAGACTCCTATGAGACTGATCCTATATGGGTTGGGACAGTTAAGGGAATTGATAATCTGTCCCTTGATGAAAAATTAAATGTAAAAGGCTTGGTCCACTTTGACAGCCAAAGTGGGATTAGTTCTAATGGTGTTAATACGAATTCCATATTTCTAGATGCCAACAGTCAAATTTTTGGTATGACTGAAGGTGCCTATAGGTATATTCCTACCAACCCTTCTGAGAACGGAACATTCCCGTTGCATTTTGTTCAGATAAGAACTAAACCGGGGTATATTAATCCGGAACTTCGCGATGTGGTATTCGAGAGTGATCAAACGGAATTTGAATTCAATTTCAACAAAGTAGATAAGCAAGGGTCAATTTCTCGCTATGAGTATAAATTGGAAAACTGGGATAAGGATTGGATTCGGATTTCAGGAAATCATCCCGTTGTATTTGGCAAGTTATTGCCTGGGGAGTATACTTTTCGGGTGCGAGCTGCTAATCCAGAGGGGCTTTGGTTGGAAGAAATTAACTTTCCTTTTAAGATCCGAACTCCTGTTTACCAACAGTTTTGGTTTAGGTTCTTTCTCGTAATTTCGTTGGTTGTGCTGGTGTTTGTTGTGGTCTATACGCGAGCGCGGATGAGGGTTCATCAACTAATGCTTGCTGAAAAGGCAAGGAATGATGAGTCCTTGAAGTTGAGGAAGGAAATTGGGAGTGATTTTCATGATGAGGTTGGAAACCAACTTGCCCGCATAATCAATTATATCGGGCTCCTAAAGATGTCGACTTATCCAAACAAAGGAGAAGTTTTGCAAAAGATGGAGGAGACTTCCAAGTACCTGCTAACCGGGACTAAAGATTTTCTTTGGTCGATTGACCCTATTCATGACAATTTGGATAGTGTATGTATACACATTCGTGATTTTGGAGAAAAATTGATGATTGAGAAGGGCATTGAATTCAGGTATTATTCCGATGCACATACCCGTGTTAAACTTCCCTTTGGTTACACCAGGCAAATTAATTTAATTTTTAAGGAGGCAATCACAAATGCCTTCAAGCATTCAGGTGCGAAAAGAGTCAATTTCAAAATACACCAAAATCAAAAATCGACCATAATGATTCTGGAGGACGATGGCAAAGGACTTGGGGAATTTGCCGTTGGTCTTGGTGACGGATTCAAGAATATGAGGACAAGGGCTGGCAAAATTAACTCTGATCTGTTCATTGAGGGATCTGAGGCCGGCGGCACTGTAATTAAATTAGCGTTAACACTAAATACATGATATGACTATTGCTAGAAGGGTTTTCATTGTTGAAGACGACAAAGAATTGAGGAATAGTTTTGTTCATATTGTAAACAATGCTGATAAGTTTATTGTAGTGGGTTCCTATGCTTCGGCAGAAGAGGCTATCCATGAAATTTCAAGAAAGAAGCCGGACATTATCTTAATGGATATACAAATGCCCGGCATGGATGGTGTGGTTGCCACACAGACTATTAAGGAAAAATATCCTCGCATTGAAATCGTCATGGTTACAGTTTATGAAGACAATGAATTAGTATTCAATGCTCTGAAGGCAGGGGCTTCGGGGTATATTACCAAGAGTGCCAATTATTTAGAATTGTTGGCTGCCCTGGAAGAAATTGTAAAAGGCGGGGCCCCGATGAGCACTAAGATTGCAAGGATGGTAATTCATAATTTTCATTTGAATATGGACTCGCCCCTTACCAAGCGAGAGACGGAGATTATCCGAATGATTGCTGATGGTAAAACCTATTCTCAAATTTCCGATGAATTGTTTATTGCCCGGGAGACCGCGAAGACTCATATACGAAATATTTACAACAAGCTTCAGGTAAACAAGAAGTCAGATGCTATATCGAAAGCCCAGGAACAGCGACTGATCTGAACGGCAGGCAACCACCCTGCAAAGTGTTTTGCTATGGGATAAAATCAACCCAAATGGTGGATTGGCCCAATTACTCTTAGCCTTACTTTTGAATCAGACTCATTTCCCAGAATCGGTGGTTATGCATTTTATTAATTGCCTTCTGAATCGAATGGTAAGATCGAACTCTGTATGATACCTGCAAGACGAAAATTTTTCCTCGACGCTAGTCGGATTCTTTGTGGAGCGACCCTGTTGCCGGGACTGACTCAGGGATATTCTTTATCTCGATTTGATAAAAAATACATAAGAATCAATGGCAAAAAGATGGCTTACCATAGAGCAGGCAAAGGAACGCCGGTACTTTTTCTACATGGGAACCCAACGAGTTCTTATTTATGGAGAAACGTAATTCCTTTTATTTCAGGCTCGCATTTATGTATCGCTCCCGATTTGATTGGGATGGGAGATTCAGAAAAATTGGATGCAGGGTATCCGGACAGGTACACTTATAAGTGCCATTGGGATTTTCTGGATAAGTTTATCAGAAAGTCATTTGGCGATGACAAAATTGTCTTAGTAAGTCATGACTGGGGTGGTGTGCTTGCACAGGATTGGGCGCGGCAACATGAAGAGCAAGTGCGTGGGTTGGTCATTATGGAGACATTTTTACAGCCTAATATTACAGGACAGACACCTGAAGCGGTTGTTCAGTGGTTCAGGAATTTTAGAAATGCTGAATTTGAGGAGAAGGTACTTGGTGAGAATCATTTTGTTGAGAATGTCCTGATCAAGTCGTTACCCAATCTTTCGGATGCGGATAAGCTGGAATACAGAAGGCCCTTTGGAACGAGAGAAGCAAGACTTCCAACCTTAATTTGGCCGAGGCAGGCACCCATTGATTCGGATCCCGATTTTACGCATCAGGTTTTTGTAGAGAATATGAATTTTATGTCCATTACAAACATCCCAAAACTTTTTATCTGTGCGGAGCCAGGTGCGATGCTAGGGCATGAGTCGCGAAAGAACGTTATTCGTCAATGGCCAAACCTGGTTGAAGTCAAGGTTAAGGGTAATCATTTTATTCAGGAACAATGTCCCGATGACATTGGGAAAGCAATAGCGGATTGGATAGCAAAGCTTTAGTTTTCTAAGCTACAAAGTGATACTTAAGATACTACCAATCGATTCACACTACAAATAAATCCGTTTTTAAGAAAGGAAGTATATACAAGACATAATAATCCCTTATAGTTATGGGCAAGAATTTCAAAAAGTATTTAGGGATAATATTAATCGAATTGCTGGTTGTACAGTATGCTTATTCGCAACATGTTGGGTATTCTACCTATACCTTTAATGACACACAGCAATTAAGTGTTTGGTATCCGGCAACCACAGTAGTGTGTCATTATCAGAACTATCTTGAAAATGTAAACGTAAAATATTTATCAACCCAGACAGAACCTAATGTTAATGAATATTTGGATGTCTACCTATCGCAGTATGTCTATAATACGAAAATTGATTTCTCGAAAATCATAAATATTAAGGCCTCTAATTGTTTGAGTCCTTTAAAAACTGAGGTCACGCATCCTCTCATTATTTATGCTCCGGGGTATCGTGGATTGTCATTTGAGAATTCGCTCCTATGTGAAATGTTGGCCGAATCAGGGTACATAGTGGCTGCGGTACCTTCCCTGGGTGTAAAATATAAAACTGATTCCTTAGGGCTGGAAATTCAAATAGACTATATCCAAAAAGCAATTGGCTATTTAACATCGCAGAAATACGTGGACAGAAATAATATTTCGCTCATAGGTTTCAGTTGGGGTGGGCTTAGTAGTATTATGACCGCCTTTCGAAACAAGTCTATCAAATCAGTAGTTAGTTTAGATGGATCCATTCGGTTCTTTTACTCATTAGCAGAAAAAATGCCTGGTTTTAACCCCTCAGAGTTTGATAGGTCCGTATTACTGTTTGGTGCTGAGGGAAATGATCATGTCGATTTCAGATTTTTTGATCAGCTCAAAAAAGCTCCTGCCTATCTTGTTAAGATGAAAGGGTTCAATCACCTTGACTTCATGTCATACAGGTCTTTAGAAACTCCATATAAAGATAGTGTAAAGGCGGAAGGCTATTTCAAAATGCTTCAGACAATCAAGCAGTTTTTGAATGCTAATGGAACATTGCCTGATAGTGCTCATCTTAAATCAGAGTTTTCACCAAGCTTTGTTTACATTAAACCGTAAGTAGAAAACAGATATTTAGTTGTTTAAGTCCACCAACCTATATTACTATTCTATTTGCTGGACGTTTATAGGATTAAAAGTTAGTAAATTATAGAGTCAAACATCAACGCATATTCAACGTTCTTTCAAATTAGTATATAACCTTTCTGACGTTGATCTTCCGGCTTCTTCCATTCTTGTCAAGGTAAACTAGTTTGATAATGTTATTCTTTTTCATTTGGCGAAATGTCTTCTCAATCTCACAATTTGGCAGGTTATAAAATTTAATGTTATTAATCTGAATGATTTCGCAGCCACTGTACAT
>JBEBJH010000259.1:0-6215 GCA_040079965.1 Cyclobacteriaceae bacterium | reverse complement strand
TCGACTCCAGCCATGGGTTAGCATGAGATTGTCGCTGGCAGCAGAGACGGCAACATCCTTTGAAAAATAGTATTCAGGTGATTCAATGTTTCCTTTAAGCTCACTGGAGAGCCATAAATAAGTCTGAATGTCTGTTACTTCAAATTGTTGCAAAGAATCATTCTTAAATACGGAGAGAGAAAGATTCACTTGCTTACTTGATGTTTTATCGGACACCACATTCAGTTTGACTTTTGACCGGGTGCCATAAACTACCTGATCGGTAGTAATTTTTAGCAGGCTAGTATGTTCAGGGCGAATAAAAACAAGTCGTTGGCAAACAGGTTTGAACTCTGCATTGAAAACGGTTAGGTGAGAAATGCCTTCACCCAACTGGTCTTTGGAAATAATAAAACTAGATTCACCCTCCTTTAAATAGTTTGTGTTTGCTACTTTAATCACTTGTCGGGTATGTCCAATAAAATAGATTAATGGTGAATTGATTTCCTTACCCCTTCCCTGGATTTTTATCGACAATCTGTTTTGAGATGTATCGGTCACCTGTAGAGTGTATCCCGAGGAGAGAATTGCAGGAAGTTCCGACAAAGTCTTGCGTCCACTTGTTTCCTGAATGATTACCTTGTATTGATCTACCAGCGAGGGGGTAAACTTAAAATTTCCTATTCCAAATTTTAGCGGAGCAAACCTGGCTACCGTATCACCGTTAGAGGAAATGATGGATCCTTTGTAAGAGACTCCTTTACCAGTTACATCCACGACCCGACAGGCAACCTTGGATCGTACACCATCTATCAGTTGACCACCTTCGGGGAAAAATTGGATATCCAGTTTGGATTCAGAAAGACTTCGTTTTTCATCCAGACTTCGGAATACATTAACAATGGTGATGGGTTGTTGAAAATAAAGATCGGGACTAAAATTTTTCATCCATTGCGTATAGACACGAACCAGGTAGTTGCCGGAATTGAGCGAAGCTGGCAATGTAACCGAGCCATTGCCCTTACCTTCTTGCAAGCCAATTTTTGTTTGAACTACTGGGTTTTTTGCAGCATCCAGAATCTCCAGGTAAGCTACTTTGCTACTATTCACTGGATGATGAATATATCCATCAACGAGGTAAATCTTAAACCAGACTTTTTCTCCGGCCGCATAAAAAGCTCGGTCCAGGTGAGCATAAGCTTTTTCTTGTAGCCTGGCTGTAGTGTGGTCGTTAACCTTTTTTATGTATTGATCCAGCAGCGACTGCGACCAACCCGGGCCCGATAAGCAAAGGAGAAATGTAAAAAACAGAATTTGTGATTGCCTCATTATTCCCAGAAATCAGGTTCAACATTGACGCCCCCACTCAAGCGACAATCCACGCATGAGGTTAATCCATAATAATATCCAATAATACCTGGCCCATTGGGATTTGGGATACCATAGGTTAATAAGAATGGACCACTAAAATTGGGTACGTCTTGCATCATGAGGCTGTAACTCTCGCAATCCTGGTAAGGTGTATTGTAGAAAGGGGGCGCAATTAGTTGTTGCCACGGTATAAAGATGCGACTAGATGTTGTGGACCCAATAGAAAAGTAGCCGATAACAGGCTCATCAGGATTAGAAATACTCTTGAAGTTACCAGTTACCTGAGAGGGCAATGGGCCAAAAAGAGTCCCCAGGTCTTCTGTAGTTTTCTTTAATTGCTGCCAATAATTAAATGCATTTTTTGAGATAGCATATTGTTTAACCAGAATGCTGTACTTGAATCGCAGACGTTCGTCATCCTGTTTGATATAGGCGATTGGATATTGACTAACGCGATTTTCACTCAAGCGAGTAGTGGACTCAATCAACAAATCATTTGACTTGGCGGTTCGCCAGCAATTATAGATATCATCTGCTCGGAGTGCGACACTATGTGATTCAAAATCGTAAACATAAACGGAACTAAAAGCTGATCTATATAACCACGTCTCATCAAACGTCCAACGATAAAAGCCTTCAGTTGTTTCTGGGTCGTGCGTGTTTGCATGGATCTGAACACCCAAATCATCGGTAAGTGACCAGGTAATGCTATCGATCGGAGGACTTAATGTAACCATTTCGAAATCTGATACATATAATTTTGAGTTTGAAGTTTTAACATTCAGCCTATATTTTATTGAGCTAAATGACTGGGCCGGTAAGGAATACACACCATCAAGGCCTTCTGATAAAAAGAAGTTGTTTCCGTTATCATCTTCAACCCATACGGTGGCTCCGGTTTCAGATTTTGGCAAGTTGTTATCAGTTAGGTTTTGCGATCTGGAAAGTTTAATCGTGCTTTCATTGGTTACGTCAATAAAACCATCAATGACCAAAATCGCTTCTGATGATTTTAATCCCGGAGGGGCATAAGGATCAATGCATCCGCTTAAAAAAATAAACATAAATGCCAATCTCTTCATCAGAATTTAAAATTATAGGTGATGGTTGGGATTGCATTTCCAAAGATTGAGAGTTTATAACCGTTTACCACTCCATTCTCTGATTTAAAATAAACTGAATAAGCGTTTCGCCTTCCAGTAAGATTGTATACGGATATACTCCAGAAACTATGGGCAAGTTTTCTTATTTTATGATTACCCTCGATATTTAGTGAAACATCGGTGCGGAAATAATCCGGAATCCGGTATTGATTTCGATCGGAGTACAGCAACCGTTCGGATCCATCAATGCTGTATTTGGCCAGAGGTAAGGTAATGGGTCGTCCGGTACTATAAACCATATTCACCGATGTGCTAAACCTGCGATTGAATTTATAATTGCCTATAAAATTAACCGAATGCGGTTTGTCATAATTGCTGGGGTAGTATTCACCCCGATTGATCGTTTCCGCATCGGAGTCCCCCTTGGTTTTAATTAATGAACGCGAATAGGTGTAGCTAAACCATCCATTGAGTTTGCCGCTGGTCTTTTTCACCATAAATTCTGCACCATAGGCCTTACCCATCGAATTCAGTACATCTGTTTCTATGTGATGATTTAGTATCAATTCAGCGCCCCCTTTGTAGTCTAGAAAATTCTCCATGATTTTATAATAAGCCTCGATAGAAACTTCGATAGATTTAGTTCTTGAATTACGGTAATAACCCACTGAGAGTTGATCACCGATTAGGGGCTTAATATATGGATCACTCAATTTCCAGATATCGGTAGGAGAAATGGCAGTAGTATTAGATAGCATTTGAATATATTGACGCATCCTATTGTAGCTGATTTTTATAGAGGTATTTCGTAAGAGACTGTAACGTGCCGAAAGTCTCACCTCTGGCCCTCCGGAGGTGGATATTTTTTCTCCTGCAGAATAGGATACAGTATCAATAATTGAGTTCACATCTTTAGGGCTCCCATTCTGATACACATACAAATCACGAGGACCGTAATTGCGATAAAGAGAATATCGCAGTCCTCCATATAAAGAAAGTTTTGAGCTAACTTCAAAATTGTCGCCCACATAAAGAGCGCTCTCCAATGCTTGTTCATTTTGAAGAACATCAGGAATAACCAATGATTCACTTCCTGTGGGAGAAAGTGTTCCGGGCGAGAGTTTGTAGTTTATTGTACTCACACCAAAGCTGAGTGTGTGTTTTGCGTTGAGAAAATAACTGAAATCGGCCTTTGCCTGAAGTTGTTGTATCGTATAGCTAAGGTCAAATGCGTTCACAGGATTATTTTCACTTGATATAGTATAGTCGTACCCACTGTAGTTACCGGTGAGTACGCCAAAGAATTTATTACTAAAAATGTGTCTCCATTTGGCGGAGATAACCTTGTTGCTGTAACTGTATGATGTGTCGCCTTGAAGTTTAAAACGATCTTTGCTGATGTATCCGGAAGCGTAAATGTTATTCTTTGAATTTATTTCGTGACTGATATTTAAGTTAAGATCATAAAACGAGGCTTCACTGTTTTTAAGTTGTGAGGAGGATAATTGTTTAAGAATCCAGTCTGAATAAGTAGATCGTCCGCCAATTAAAAATGAACTTTTGTCTTTCACGATAGGTCCTTCTAAAGCAAACCGACCCGTGATCGGACTAATGCCCCCCGAACCGCCCCACTTCCTTTTGTTTCCTTCCCGGGTAGTTACGTCCAGCACAGATGAAATGCGACCTCCATATTCGGCAGGTATTCCACTTTTGTACAACTCAACGTTTTTAATAAGATCTGCATTGAAGGCAGAGAAGAATCCAAAGAGGTGGGAGGGATTGTAAATCGTAGCCTCATTAAACAGAATTAGGTTTTGATCGGTAGCACCGCCACGCACATTAAAGCCAACCGTTGCTTCGCCCACCGATTGTACACCCGGTAACGTGAGTACAGCCTTAAGAATATCTGCTTCCCCAAGCGCCACAGGTATTTGCTTCATGGTTTTTATATCGATTCTCTCCAACCCCATTTGTAACCCCAAAACGCGCTCATCCCGTTCTGATTCTATAACGACTTCTTTGAGAGGCAAAACGTCTTCATCCATTTCAATGTTCAGTTTTCCATCTGAGTGTAACAACACATTTCGTTCGCTGTTTTTCATCCCCATGCTTCTGATTTTTAATTGGTGTGTTCCTTTTGGAAGCGTGATGGAATAATAGCCATTGGGGTCAGTAGCAACACCAATCAAAGGGTTTTCGATCAGCACGGAGGCACCAATTACCGGCTCGCCTGATTTTTTATTTCGCACATAACCAGCAATACTGGCTGTTGTTTTGTTGGTTGATCCCCTAACTCCTATTGTGATTAGTTTTTCAATCTTGACTTTCTCAGCGTCTTCAAATCGTGAGTTGTCAGTTTTTCTCCGTAGTCTGTCTGAGGCGGACCCGGTTCTGCTGAAGAAATCAGAGGGCAATTCGGTGAGAATAGGTTCCTGAGTAGTGACGTATACATACTGATTTTCATCAATTGCATACCGGTATTCTGAATTTCTAAAAACTTCGTCCAGAATTTCCGAAACCGATTTGTTAGATACAGAAATCGTAACCACGAGACTATCTACTGAAGCTTGGTTGAAGAAGAAGCGATAGTCTGTTTTTTGTTCCAGCTCACGTACAAGCTGGCTAAAGGGTTGATTCCGGAATTCACCACTAATCAACTTATCCCGCTGACTGAATGCCTGGGTAATTGCAAGGCATGTGAATAAAAGACAAATCAGAAAAGAATGGGCTAACTTCATTTGCTACGTTTCAATTGATCAAATCGTTCTCCCATTTTCCTCAATGCAAATTCTTTATTTTTTTCGAATGATATGTTTTCCTGATTTATCATTTTCTTTAACTCACTTTTTTGTTCCTTTAATACTGTTAGCGCAGATCCTTTGCTGTTTACCGGGTGGTAAGTTTCATCTTTGAAAATGTACAGTTTTCGTTTAGTCAAAAATTCAGTTGTTTTAGTCTTTGTTGTCAAATTATCCTGGGTGGTTTTGTAATGGAGAGCATAAACTTTAATGTCTCCATCATAAATCCTGGCGTAGAATCCAACTGCAGGTAATTGAAGTCTTACAAAGAATTGATCACTTAACCCAAAATACTTAATTTGCTCAGATATTAATTCGATTTCCTGATGGCTTTCAGGGTGTTCAACAATCACCTTGTTTCTAAAGAGATCATACTTCAACAACACATTTTCATAAAGCTGTCCGTCATAATAAATAAATCCTTCTTGCCAATCATCGGTAAGAAAATATGCATGGCCATTCAATAACTGTCTTTCAAAGGGATCTATGAACTCGGTTCCATTATATAAATGCGAGTTTTCGCTGATCTTCTGATCGTAAAGTTTGATTACAGAATTGATGGCGGTTTGCCGGATGACAGAATCGGGCAATAGATTTTGAGCCACAAGGATAGAATGCGAAGGTATAACCACAAGTACTAGTTGGGTCAGCTTTATCAAAGGTCTCATCAATGGCCTTATGGTTGTTAGTCTCAATCAGATAAAAATAACTAATGATTAAAAAATCATCTTACCGTTAACAAAATAATTTGGCAAAAAGTAAATATAAGAATAGGATTCAGGACTTTATAATGAAAGAAGGAGCCAGACTGAGGCTCCTTCAAAATTTTCAATTAAATCAATGGGTAACTGTGGTTTTTCGGGCTGGACAGCCGTATCCGGCGTACCCCGGCCAACTTGAACTTCCACCCGGATTCCAGTAACCTCGGCCGCTCGTTTTTGCAGATTCTTGAGCAGTCGGGGCG
>JBEBJH010000024.1:0-30829 GCA_040079965.1 Cyclobacteriaceae bacterium | reverse complement strand
GCTCGGAATCAAGACGCAAGCAATACAGAACTAGCCGCACAGATTTCCGCTATCACAGGTTTGGATACGTCCATCACGGACGCCCTTGCTGCTGCTGAGAACGCCGCTCTAGTCAGTTCAGGAACTATCTCCTGTACACTAGCAGGAGCCGACAACGGCACCGACGCTAAGATCACAGTGTCTTCACATACTAGAGTGTATGGTGACGGTAGCACGGTAATCGTAAATACCGGGTCTGTCCTAGGGCTGGCGTTTTCTACGCAGTATTACGTCTACTACGACCAACCAACCAGAGTAGGTGGCTCTGTCCAGTACTTCGCTACTACGTCAGAGTTCACCGCGGTACAAGTCAACGACAGGCATTTCGTAGGCGTTATCACTACTCCGGCTAACGGCGCTGTCGATACAGCAGGTATCACAATTGACCCTCCGGGTATCGGGTATCTCCCCGGCTCAGGAGGAGGTGGTGGCTCAGGAACTGTAACCAGCGTTACTGGTACTGGTACGGTCTCCGGTTTAACGCTTACTGGAACTGTGACTACAGCTGGTAACCTCACCCTTGGCGGTACGTTCTCTGCTACGTCTGCTTCGATCTCCGATTTTAATTCTGCCACTAGAGCTCAGGTAGAAGCAGAACTGATCGCCGGAACGAACGTCACGATTACGCCGGGTTCAAGTGGAGCCACTAGGACGCTTACGATTGCGTCATCTGGCGGTGGGGGTGGCGGTGGTGGAACTGATCCTGTAGATGATACAATACCAGGGGTTCCGGCTTTACCAACAGGGAATTGAATATTGAGTTGTATTTGAAAGGATAGAATTATGAAATACTTTTTACTTGTTGCAAGTATAATTTTTTTTGGAGAGACCTTAGCGCAAAACAATTGGACAGCTACAAATGGTCCGTTTGGCGGTAATGTTTCAAATTTAGAAAGATCTTCTACAGGAACACTCTATGCTGTTATCAGTCAACGATTATATCAGTCAACTAATAATGGCGATACCTGGATTTTGACACCAACCACTACGCCAACACAACTGTACCTAAATGATTTGATGATTGACACAGATGGAAAGATGTATGCAGTTTATTATTCTACTCTTTACACATCTGCCGATAATGGTATCACCTGGACAACAACAGCCAGCAACTTGTTTCAAAATGGTATTAAGATAGAAAAGATTGGCCCAGACAAGGTATTCGTTGTATGGGGATATTCGGGTGTTTATGTTTCTATTGATAAGGGAGTAACCTGGACACAAATTTCAACAGATCAGGTATCAAACGGGATAGGATTGGTTTCAAATGCAGCCGGAGATATTTTTTACACAACAAATTCAGGGAAGCTGTTTAAGCACGCGTATAAAGGCTTAACAGCAAACTGGTTACCCGCTAATTTTATTCAAACCACCTTAACACTGGCCGGTGGAGATTATCATAATTCAATGACTGTTGACGGAGCCGGGAACTTATATGTAGCATCCTATTATGATTTCTATAAGTCAACGAATGCCGGTACCTCCTTTACTTCCATCAAGGCAAATCTCTCGCCCCTCACTTATTTTTATGGAGTATTGGCAGCATCCCCCGACAACTCAATTTCTCTTTTTCTCTACGATAAAATTTACAAATCAATCAATCAAGGAACTACCTGGACAAATACAGCAAACCCAGCATATGATTATGGGTCATCACCAACATCGGTTGTATTCGCAACGGCATCGACCTATTTCATGGGGACCAGTGGAGATGGTGTCCTAAGAACGTTAAACACGGGGTCAACCTGGGAATTTAAAAGTAATGGCTTAACAGGAGCTAACACAACCGGGATCGTTGTAGCCAACACGACCAACCGTTTACTTGTCGTTAAAGGAGGCCGGAGCTATTGGACCTCAACAGATGGTGGCACTACCTGGACTATAAGTGTCCTGTCTGACTATGTAAACGGGATTCTTAAACTTACAGATGGCACTATAATTATGTATGGGTCAAGAGTGTTTCGATCGACCGATAATGGAACATCGTTTAACACAAGTGCTGCTTATTATGGCCATTATAAAATCGTTGAAGCAGCCAATGGGGATTTGTATGGCTTTAAATATGGAAAAATTGATAGGTCAACAGATAAGGGGGTAACCTGGACAGACTTAACTATTACGGGGCTTCCAACAACTATGCAACCTAATGAAGCAGCTATTGATGCAACAACAAATATGATGGTTCATGGCTGGGACGGATCTGCCTACACGACCTACAAAATTGTAGGTACTACCGCCACAGCAATAACTTTGCCCTACACAAGCTCCTTTAATAATGTCTTTTACCTTGATGGTAAGTTTTATGCCTCTCAGTTTTCAGCATATTATTATTCATCAGATTTAGGAACCACCTGGACAACCGTAGGTTTTTCCGGCAATGCTGTCTTCCCGTTAAAGAATGCTTCATATTCCGGAATTGCCGTGGCAAAAAACGGAGCTCTTCAAGTTACACAAGATAATGGAGGCACCTGGAACAATACCAATTTGCCAGTTAGTACCGCCTACATAACCGACATAGCAACAAATACTGCCGGTGATTTTTTTGCTACTGCTTATGGGGCCTCGGTATTGAAGTTTACGGACGAGCTTTTAGTTAACCCTGCAACACTTCCACCTTATATTAATTTCAATTGGCAACCGCTTAATGGCCCTTATGGAGGAAGCATCACAAGAGTTAAGGCCCATCCCGATGGTACAACCTTGTTTGCGATAGCAAATGGAAATTTTGTTTGGAAATACAGTGGCGGAAGCTGGACCCGCCTAAGCCCGATTGTTGGGGTTACTACAATTTTTGATGTAGACATCGATGCGGCTGGCAATGTTTATATCCTGCCTGTAATCAATCCACAAAAAATTTATAAGTCCATTGACAAAGGCGTTAACTGGACTCCTTTGACAAGTACAGGATTGGGCTCACCATCTCCAACATCATCTTCGGTAAGAAGAATGGAGATCCTTTCTGATGGTTCTATTCTTGCTTTTGGCAATAGTGGGGGGCTTGGCAGAATCTATAAGTCTACTGATGGAGGAGCTACCTTTACCCAAAAGTTTGTTAGCGCTCTAAATACCAACTATACCAGAATACCAATTGAAAGTGCAGGCGGTGTTGTAGTAACGGTTGGATCAAACGTCAGTGAAGGACTTCTTATTTCCCTAAATAAAGGAGACACTTGGGCGGTTAAATCATTCTCCTCAATCGTAGGCCCAACGGGATTTGTTGGAAGTCTTGCTTTTGATGGCACAACACTTTTGGCAACGGTTATACTCGATTCAAGCATTCCTAATTGGGTTACTAATCTTGTTAAATCAACGAACAATGGTGACACGTGGTCGGTTGTAACAACACCCGGTCCTACTACTAATCTAAGTTATGGAAAGCGGTTTGTAGTGTTGCCAGGGGGAGAGTACTTGTTGACACTTCAAAGCCCATTTTTCGACTGTTACCGATCAACTGATGATGGAGCAACTTGGTCGAATATTGGTAATTTTGGAGATATCTATACATATTCTGATGCCATTGGATCAACAGCTTACCTCATGGGAGCCATTAAAGGGGTTCAGAAAACAACGGATGGAGGATTGTCAATCTCAACCGTAAATACCGGAATGCCAATTAACTCAGCCTTTGACATCGAAATACTGAATGGAAAGGATTTGATTGTTGGCGCAACGAGCCCTTACCACTCCAGCAATTTTGGAACAAGTTTTACATTGGCCACACCCCAGGTAGCGGGTAGTTTTCTAAAGACCAATGATGGCGTTATTGCCTATGGTAGCAGACGATTACAGAAATCGACTGATGGCGGGAACACCTATACAGAAATCGGAGACGATCGGTATTTTTCCTTTGTAACAGAAAGCAAAACGGGAAATGCCTATTGGGCATTTTCGAATAGTGAAATACCGGGCACCTCGGTTCAATTCGGATTATTCTATTCTACCGATTTAATTAATTGGACTGAATCTCCTCTCTCAGGATTGCCCAATGAAAATGATTTTTTTATTAATGACATGGTTATCGATGATGCCGACCGCGTGTATGCTATAGTAGCAGATAACCAAACAGGAATTGCAGAAGTTTATAAGATCGTATTTGGATCGGCAACAAACATCTCCAGCATAATAGGAACCCAAAATCCCTTCTCCATATTTTATTACAATAACCAGATTTACCTGTATGACGGAGATGGTATAATCTATAAATCAACCGATGGTGAGGTTTGGACACAATCTTCGGCACCTGCCGGAGGATCGTTAATTGTAACCAACAATTACCTGTTTGTAACGGCAAGTAATTCGGTACTGTGGCTATCAAGAGATAATGGAAACTCATGGCAAAGCGTTGGCGATACACCATTATCGGGAGTAAACTTCAGGGATGTTGCCGTTAATCCGTATGACGGGTATGCCTATGCAACGCTGTCAAGCAGTGTCGTTAAGAAAAGCGGAAACGTTGTGATCCCTAATGATAACATAAAGCCCGTTACAGCTACTCTTTCTCCGCTACATAATGCAACCAATGTTGTTGCCAGACCAGCCATAACAATCACGTTTGATGAGATTACGAATGCTGTTGCAGGTAAAAAGGTAAGAATCTTTGATCTTGCTCAACCTGCGTTGCCCGTGGTTATCATGGATGTTAACGAAGCAACAAGGTCCGCAGAAAAATCGTGGACATTTACGTTGGCGGCTGACTTAAGTTATTTGAAAACGTATTTTGTAATCGTTGATGCCGGGGGATTTGCAGATATTTTTGGAAACACCTTTCTGGGGATAACCACTAATTCAATATGGCGATTTACTATTCAGGAAGAGCCCGATACCCAGGCCCCCGCTATTGTAATTGCAACAGCCGACCTAAAGCAAACAAAAGGTGCAGCCAAACGTGTTGATATAACGGTTACGGATAATAAGAATCTACCGGTCGATAAAACTAAAGTTTTTTATCGTGGCATTGCAAAGCTTGATTCTGAGCCTTTTACTTCTGCCACGTTAAGTGTTGTTTCGGGAGGCGGTACAATTTCTACTACCTTTACCATTGAAGCCCAGGACAATTGGTATGATGAAATGGGGCTTGAGTTTTATTTTGAAGCAGAGGATGCATCAGGAAATAAGAAACGAGCACCCGCAGCAGCAAATACCTACCTTTATTCCTATGTAACCTATCCAACCGCGTCAAGTCCCATATTGCCTTCATCAAGAATTTCGTTGGGTGGTAAAGCCAATAACTATCGGATGATCTCTGTTCCCTTCGAGCTGCAGGACAACCAGGTGTTGACAATCTTAGACGAACTGGGTGCGGCTGACATCAAGAAATGGCGCCTGTTTACGTATGCCGGTGGTGATCAATTCACAGAAAATCCAACCACCTTTATCAGGGGAAAAGGGTACTGGATAAATGTAAAAAATAGTCCTGGAGAAATTAAGATTGATGGAGCAACCACCCCAGCCAACAACAGGACGGATTTCTTTAAAATGGATCTGGTAGCAGGATGGAATCAGATTGGTAATCCATATCCCGTTGAAATAAATTGGGATGAAATAAAGACAGGAAATGCTTCCATTGGAAAATTAAAAATATTCAACGGGAGCAGTTATACTGATGAAAGCGCATTACTCCCTTATCAAGGTGCATTTGTCTTTGTTAGCGGAAGTTCACCAGTCAACGATCTTGTGGTAAGATTTAAAGGTATCACTACTGGCGGTCGGTTGGCAAAAAATGAAGGAACCGATCTCTCAAAACCCAATTGGGTTATTCCAATCTCGGCTATAAGCAATGAGATCACTAACTCGATGGGTGGCGTGGGTATGAACGAAAATGCTAATCTCGATTGGGATCAATTTGATGATATAAACCCGCCCCGCTTTATTGATTATGCGGAACTGGCTTTCAACAAGAAGTACAACACCTATCACCTCGCAAAAGATGTGGTGCCGGCACAAGATGAGTATGTGTGGGAGTTTAGCGTAAATGCTTCGGAAGGACAAACTCAACTAAATTGGGATAATACTTCTATCACGGGCGATAAGGATTTGATTTTATTTGATCTTGATCGCCAGAAGTTAATTGATATGAAAGAGTTGCCATCGTATTCCTTTAATGCGAAAGAGGGAAATTCATTTCGGATTCATGTTGGTATGGATTTGCATGATAAAATTAAGCCCACTGCCGTAACGTTGAGTAATCCATTCCCCAACCCAACCAGTGACAAAGCAACCGTTGGCTTTTCTTTACCGGAAAGCAAATCATCATACCAGGTTCAGCTAGAAGTGTATAACTCAGTAGGCCAACGTACCGCAGTTTTAGCCAACGGAAGTTTGCAGGCTGGCTTTTACACGTCTGTTTGGGATTCGGAGAATAATAAAAATGGATTGTATTTCTACCGCCTGACTGTTTCGGCACATGGAGTGCAAAAAGTATTAACACAAAAGATTATCATCAATCGATAAGAATATGAAAAGTAAGAATTGGATTTTTTTGGTTGGCCTTTTGCTTCTGAATATATGGAGTATGGCCCAGACCGTAACTACCCGTACTAATGAGTTCGAGGTCGACTTTAGCGATCCTAAGAAATTGGTGAGCACAACGATCCCCGTTATAAACTGGATTACTCCGGTTCCTGAAACAAGCTTTGCGCAGGATAATAAGTTTAAAATCAAAGTGGAGATTGAATCAGTTTCCCCATTGAGGAACATAACCATTTCAATTAAGGAAACGACCGAATCCGCAACACGCGGGTCAATGAGTATTCAACCTGAAGGAAACGAAATGTATAATTCTGTGGTTGAAAAATCACTTACTCTCATGGATGGCGAGAACATCCTGGAAATTGTTGCTGAAAATATGGATGGAACTAAGACCATCAGTTATAAAAAGGTTCATGTAGGCAGCGCCTCGTTGGCAGATGCAACGAAACTAAACCGAACAGACTATGCACTCATATTTGCAACAGATCAGTACGACAACTGGTCGGACCTTGTAAATCCAATTTTTGATTCACGCACCATTGCGGAGGAACTTAGAAAAACGTATGGCTTTAAAGTTGAGATGATTGAGAATTCTACCCAGTCTGTCATGCTTAGAAAAATCAGGGAGTATGGCGAGAAGAAATATCAACCGTTAGATCAACTCTTCATATTTTTTGCAGGTCACGGCACGTATGACCAAACGTTTGGCGAAGGATTTGTGGTAACTAAAGAATCATTATTGAATGATGAAGCCAAGACCACTTACTTATCCCACAATCGCCTGCGTTCCATTGCTAACAACATTCCTTGCGAACATATTTTCCTTGCTATGGATGTGTGTTTTGGCGGTACATTTGATCAGGCACTTGCATCCTCACGCGGTGCTGAGGATGAAGTTTATAAAGAACAAAATCAGACCGAGTTTATAACACGCAAACTAACGTACAAGACACGCAAGTTTCTGACTTCGGGTGGCAAGACTTATGTATCTGATGGTATACCAGGAAAACACTCGCCATTTGCAAAAAACTTTATTGATGCTTTGCGTTCGCGTGGTGGCCGGGATGGAATTCTTACGTTGCCTGAAGTATTTACGTACGTAGAAAAACTAAAAATTCAGCCTCGTTTTGGGGAGTTTGGAGATAATGCCCCAGGGAGCGATTTTATTTTTGTTGCGCGCTAAATTCGGATGCTCTTTAAGAAGGTGAGGACTCAACCCTCACCTTTTTTATTCCCTTCGATTTAAACTATTTTAAAGGATTAGTTTACCTATGCGATCTGTTTTCAGCTTCTGTCTATGGCTTTTATCTTTTTCAGTTCAGGCGCAAACGGGCAGCTACTTTCTTTCGCATTACTTGCCTCCGGATGACCGCATCGACTTTCGCAGCGTTGACATTGTGCAAGACGAACAGGGGGAGATTTATTTTGCTACTAAAAGCGGAGTACTTGAATTTGATGGAAAAAACTGGCGACTTATTTCAGTACCCGGAGCTGTGCATGCCCTTTCAAGCCGGGGAACTGATGTATTTGCTGCCAGCCTTACAGGAATCGGTAAGTTGGGAGCCAAGAGTGAGAACCCAAGGCCTTATCAAAGTATAGCCACGGGCTTTGATTTCTTTTCAACGCTATCAAGTGGAGAGACTATATTCTTTTGTAATAAGGATCAATTAGTGTCTTACTCGATTGCTCAAAATGCAACGAATTGGATTTTGAAAGCGGACAGCACCCAAGGAAATTTTTCAGGTATATATGAAGTCAATGGGAATACCTATGTAAGTACATCAAAACGCGGGTTGCTTAAAGCAGAAGGCCAGAAACTAATCGCTTCTGATATCACTCCGGGGAACCTGGTTTTTTCAACGCCCTCTCTGGACCGAAAGAAATTTTTGGTGGGCATGAATGATCATCGCGTTTTTGTTCATGAAAGTAATGCCTTGCGTGAGTTGGTTTTAAAGGACCAGGAATTTCTTACCCGAAATATATTGGTGAATGGCGTGTGGGTAACGGATAGCTTAATTGCCCTCGGTACGCTGCGTGGCGGAGTTTTATTTGTGAATCCACAAACAGGAATTACTGAACAAATTATAGATTACTTCAGTGGCCTGCCCGATAACGAAGTATATGCTTTAATGACTGATCGCAGTCAGGGAGTGTGGGTGGCCCATGAGTATGGGTTCACACGAATCGCGCCAAGGCTTCCATTCCGTTCCTTCGATCACTTTCCGGGGCTGGAAGGCAATCTTCTTTGCGCACAATCGTATCAGGGAAAAGTGTTTGTGGGCACAACTCTCGGGTTGTTTCAATTGGTGGAGTTTGGATCTGCGATATCAGAAGACATTTCACCCCCACAGGCGGTAAGTAAGAAGAAAAAGGGCATCTCTAAGCAGAAAGTAGAAGCACCATCCATACCTATTTTAAAGAAGGACTCTGTACCGAGTTCGGATAGGTTTACTTACAAAAAAGTTGCCGGTATAGATGGGAAGGTTATTCAGTTAGAAGCGATCAACGGCAAGCTGCTTGCATCAGGTATGAGTGGATTGTATGAAGTTGATGGAGTGAAATCGACTCCTATACTTAAGGAGCCGGTTCGCTCTGTTTTCTTTTCACCCTTGCTACAGCAACTTTTTATTGGAACCTACGCGGAAAGACTAAAGACTTTTGAATTGGTAGCGGAGGGGTGGCATGAAACGAATTTGGTTGATAGCCTGCGAGACTTTATCAGTCATACGTTTGAAGATCGCCTTGAAAATATCTGGCTTTGTGGTCGCACTAAAATTTATAAAATTGAAACGATTGATGGGGATATCACGGATGTGATTTCGTTTCCGATTAATAATCCATCGCGTGATGAAACGGTGGGACTTGCTTATGGTAATGAATTGTACATTGCAGCATCCGGTCAATTCAGCAGGTACGATGGTAAGTCATCTTTTGTCAAGTTTGATTCATTGCCTGGTCCGCGGAAGTATTTTGCCACAGGCGGATATTTCTGGTTTAATGATGGAACCCGGTGGCGGACCGTAGACAGAAGAATGAAGTCTTTGAAGCTCGAATGGTTGGGTCTTTTTCCAAATCTGCGCTATCTAGCACCAGACAATCAAAAAGATGGGTTATGGGTAATTACGGCAGCTAATGAACTGTATAAATTTAGCAGTGCTTCCAACACACCCAGCCCATCAAGTTATCCACTTTTTCTTCGCGGAATTCGCGGACAGGAACATGAAGTTAAACTTGCCCAACGAATTGAAGTTGAACAAAATGAAGGTTCGGTAACTTTTGAATTTATTCAACCTGACTTTGTGGGATTAAACACGACTCAATACCGGTATCAGGTAAAGGGACTCAACACCCCCTGGTCCCTCTGGTCTGCATCGAATAATATTATCACATTTTCTTATTTGCCTCCGGGCGAATATCTGCTCGCTGTTCAGTCTCGCGACTTACTGGGTAACGAGTCTAAAGTAGAGCAATTAGATTTCCGGGTGTTACCACCCTATTGGCAGCGCTGGTGGTTTTATGCCTTGGAGTTTACCGTGTTCAGTGGTTTGGTTATCCTGTCGCTTCGTTTAGCCCGTGCCAATAGCCGGTATCGGTACATTAGTCAGATTCTTTCGTTGCTCACGGTAGTGATGTTAATTCAGTTTTTGCAGACAGTACTGGCTTCCTTGATTGGATTTAAAACATCACCTGTCATTGACTTTATTATTCAGGTATTTATAGCGTTGGTTGTATTCCCGATTGAGATTTTTGCCCGTAATGCTATGATGAAGTATTCGCAAGGGAAGTATCAGATCACACGAGCATGGGACAAAAAAGATCAAATTGAAGAATGATTTAATCCAGAGAATGCTGTCCATGAATAAAGAATTGTATCCTCATATTTTTAAGATTTTTGATTATCTTCACCAACCCCAAAAACCAATTCCCATGAAGACCCTAATCCCTGCAATCATACTGGCTTTTTTGGTTTGCGCATGCACACCAAAGGAATCAACTAAAACGCTGGCCGAGCAAAATCCGGCAGCCGAAGGGTTTGACGTTATAGGATCTGATCCGGCAGCTATTCAATTAGCAGATAGTATTATGCACGCAATGGGCGGAAGAGAAAATTGGGATAAAACCCGTTTTATTTCCTGGAATTTTTTCGGTCGCAGAAATTTGATTTGGGATAAGTACCTCGGCCGGGTAAGAATAGAGAGCCTGCCTGACAGCACTATCTACCTTGTAAATATCTCCAATGGAGAAGGAAGGGTGAGAATTAAAGGAACTGAAATTACAGAACCTGATAGCCTAAGGAAGTTATTGGATAAAGCAAAGAGTATCTGGATCAATGATTCGTATTGGTTAGTGATGCCGTTTAAGATCAAAGACTCTGGCGTAACTATAAAATATATGGGCGAAGATACCCTTTCGGGGTCACGGTTTAATTCACTCATTCTTACTTTTAAAGAAGTAGGTGTAACTCCGCAAAACAAGTATAAACTCTTTGTTGACAAACATGAAAAACTAGTTCGCCATTGGGCCTATTTTTCCAATGTCAGTCAGGACACCGCGAACTTTGTAAGACCGTGGGATAATTATCAGAAGTACGGCAATATTTTGTTATCGGGAGATCGCTCAGATGGTGCTGGACCGAAGAGCGTAAAAGTGGATGAGTTCCTGCCAGATGCGTTGTTTACAGAATTTTAAAAGCCCGATCTATGATCTTGAACCTTGAGACCGTACCTTCTTACTATAAGAACTATATTAAACAAATTGATGAGACGGACCTGTTACAAGCCCTTCGTATCTCTGGTCATCGGGCCCTTGAGCTAGTACACGCTATTTCCGAGGAGAAAGCTGATTTCCAGTATGCATCAGGGAAGTGGACTATCAGAGAATTGTTATGTCATGTGATTGATGCCGAGCGAATTTTTGCCTATCGTGCCTTGCGGTTTGCAAGAAATGATAAAACCCCGCTGGCCCCTTTTGAAGAAAACGATTATGCTACGCAGGCCAATGCTTCAGGTAGAAGTTTGCAAAAAATCGCGGCCGAGATGGCACATTTACGGTCGTCCACTATCGACTTATTTGAAAGCCTTACACCTGAAATGCTGATGCGCAAAGGCCCTGTAAACAAGAATGAGCTATCGGTAATAGCACTAGGCTTTATTATTGCCGGACATGAGACACACCACTGTCATGTGCTGAAAGAGCGGTATCTTGCCTGATGAATGAGGATTTCGGTTTATCTAATTTCTTTTCTGTTGTTGGGGTGGGCCTGCTCTCCCAAAAGCATTATTGTTAAAGAAGTTAAAAAGGCCGAACTCGAATTAAAGGAACATGCTGGTTTTGCGCTTTATGATCTATCGGCTAAGAAATACCTGATAAACTATCAATCAGATAAGTATTTCACCCCGGCCTCCAACACAAAGATTTTTACCTTTTACACTTCGTTGCAAATGTTGGGCGACTCTGCAACAGCATTGAAGTACATACAGACGGGTGATTCACTGATTTTTTGGGGTATGGGGGATGCTTCTTTTTTATATCAAAACACATTTGATAATGGTCGCACGCTAAATTTTCTGCAACAGGCCCCCGGAAAATTATTCTTTTCAGCCTCCAATTTTCAAACAGAGTCGTTGGGCCCTGGCTGGGCCTGGGATGATTATCCCTATAGTTATTCAGCCGAACGATCATCTTTCCCCCTCTTTGGCAATCTTGTCAGTATCGAGAAGGACTCTTCTGACTTTGTCATCAGGCCTCGCTATTTCATGGAGCACTTTACAATTGCTACAGAGTTACATAAGTATGAAGAAGTAATTCGGGACCTCGATAATAATCAGCTTACTTATTTTCAAGGAAAGTCATCGGGTACAAGCTGGCAAGTTCCCTATCACTACAGTAGCGATCTCGTTGTGGATCTGCTTAGCGATACATTAAAAAGAGAAGTGGAGGAAATTAATAGGGCATTGCCCCGCGATGCAATTTCAATAAAGAGTGTTCCACTCGACAGTCTTTATAGAGTAATGATGCAGGACAGCGATAATTTTATTGCAGAACAACTGTTATTACAATGTGCGGCAATGGTAAGCGATACCTTAAAGCCAGAGATAGCAATTCAATATGCCAAAAAGAATTTTCTTGCGGATTTACCAGACGAACCCAGTTGGGTAGATGGATCAGGACTCTCGAGATATAATTTGATCACCCCCCGGTCGATCGTAAAGCTGTGGGAGAAAATTTATCAGCAAGTTCCTCAAGATCGTTTGTTTAGTTTATTAGCCGTAGGCGGAAGAAATGGCACAATCAAGAATTGGTATAAAAAGGAGACCCCCTTCATTTATGGGAAGACAGGCACATTGAGTAATAATCATTCTCTCAGCGGCTACCTGATTACCCGCAAGGGCAAGATTTTCATCTTTAGCATGATGAATAATAATTACCTTGCAAGCACTTCAGAGGTGCGTAAGCGTATGGAGAAAATACTATTCACAATCCACGAGAAATATTAAACCCGAATTATTAGCAAATGAAAAAGTGTGTGTTTTTGTGCTTGATTTATTTTTTAAGCTTTCCTGTATTGAGTCAGACTCCAGATATACTGGATATAAAAATCGGCCAGATGATTTTGATTGGAATGCCAAAAGCCGAGCTGGATGAAAAAGTGCTAGAAGAAGTTAAGAAAGGAAAAGTAGGGGCATTGATCTTCTTCGAAAAGAATATTCCCAATAGACCCAATGCATTTGCCAGTGTAAAAAATATGACCTGGACATACCAGAAAGCCGCATCAATTCCCTTGTTTATTTGCATCGATCAGGAGGGAGGCAAAGTGAATCGTTTAAAAGAAAAATATGGTTTTACACGATCAATAACTGCTGCTTCGTTGGGTAAATATAAATCTCTTGACTCAGTGCGATTCTATGCAGATGCAACAGCAGCTACTCTGGCGGGGTTGGGATTCAATGTAAATTTTGCGCCCTGCGTTGATTTAGCAATCAATAAAGAGAACACAGTTATTGCCAAGCCCGAGCGAGCTTACTCAGCTGATCCGGATACAGTTATTATGATGGCGAAGGAAGTGATCAAACAACATCGTAAATACGGAGTAGTAACTTCCTTGAAGCACTTTCCCGGTCACGGCAGTTCAAAAGAGGACACCCATTTTGGTGTGGCCGATGTAACAAATTCGTGGAGCGAGCAGGAGATAAAGCCCTATAAAGTGTTGATTGACTCTGGCTATGCCGATGGAGTAATGACATCGCACATCGTAAATAAGAATCTCGACCCGAAAGGTTATCCGGGAACCCTTTCTAAAGATATTCTGGATGGAATTTTAAGAAGACGATTGGGGTATAATGGAGTTGTTTTTTCTGATGATATGCAGATGCATGCCATCTCCAAAAACTTCGGACTGGAAGAAACAATTAAACTGGCAATCAATGCAGGTGTTGATATTATGTGCTTTTCAAACAACATTGCAGGTAGTGATGAACGTACCGTTGACAAAGTGCACGAAATTATCAAGAAGTTGGTATCAACAGGTGAGATTAAACCGGAGCGTATAGATGAGTCCTTTCAACGAATCTTGCAATTGAAAGCAAGAATGGGTAATCGTGATGTGGCCTCTTACAAGGCTGAGATAGCCAGGTTGCAGAATCAACTTAAACTTCAGGCAGAGGCTAGTGTTGCAACAACACAACCCGCCCCGGCAGAAACCACGAAAAAGAAAAGGAAGAAGAAGAATTAAATCAACTTTATGAACAAAACCTTCAGTTTAATTGCTCTGGCATTTGTAGCTCTCGCTGCATTAGGTTATGCTTTTCAACAAAAATCGCAAATCGATGAAGTAGCTGCAGTTTGTGAAAAGGAGAAACAAGAGTTAGTTAAGCTTGCCGAGCAACAGGAATTAAAAGCAAAGGAGTTTCAGAAAATGGCGGAGCTTGCTCAGCATGAGGCTATGGTTCAACGCACGTTGGCGGAAGAACAGATAAAGGCATTGAAATCAAAATAAGTAATCGGTCTCAAAATGAATTGAGCAATGGGCTATTCCATAAATCAGGCATCCTCCGCAGAAGTACCAATAATAATTAGTGTACCTCATTGTGGCACGGCCTTTCCGGATGAGATTAAAGATGAGTATAAAACAAAACTGATTAAGGCGCCCGATGATACAGATTGGTTTGTACAAACGCTTTATGAGTTTGCTCCATCCATGGGCATTACCATGATTACTGCGAAGTATAGTCGTTGGGTGATTGATCTTAATCGCGATCCATACAGTAAGCCCCTTTATACGGATGGCCGCTTTATAACAGGTCTTTGTCCGGCAACCACTTTTCTGGGAGAATATATTTATAGAGATGAACGCCAGGAGGTTGAGTTACCAGAAGTAAAGCGAAGAAAGGATTTGTACTATCAGCCTTACCATAGCAAGCTGAAGGAGTTGTTAAGACAGCGAAAAAAGAAATTTGGGAAGGTGTTGCTTTGGGATTGCCATTCCATCCGACAAGTAGTGCCTACAATTCAGAAAGAAAAATTTCCGGATTTGATTTTAGGAGACGCTGATGGTACTTCCGCTTCGCCCAGACTCATTGAAGCTGCGCTGAGTGTACTTGATCATAGTGATCATACGGTTTCGCACAACCGTCCCTTTAAAGGCGGCTACATTACCCGGTACTATGGAAAGCCAGCGAAAGACAGGCATGCGTTGCAGTTGGAAATGACAAAAGTGAATTACCTGGATGATACCGAAACGAAGTACGATAAAGTGAGGGCTGCTAAAATGCAAGAATTATTGAAACGGGTTTTTGCAAAGTTGATTGAACAATTGAATTAATCAGCTAATCAAAGAAGATAAGATGAATGCGAATAGTCCCTCACCCCGTCCTAGTTCCTCGGACACCCCTCTCCCCGGGGAGAGAGGTAGGGGTGAGGGACTAAAATACTTCCGCTTCAAATCCCTTCTTCAGAAAGAGGGTTGGCTCTCGCCTGCTTACGTGGGTGTCGATGAAAGCGGATTGATTGGTTATTTATCAAGTCAACCACCCGCAGAAGTTATTGCTGTTGAATCAGTTTTAGGTCTTGCTCTTCCCGGGTTCCAAAATGCACACTCACATGCGTTTCAATATGCAATGGCTGGACTAGCCGAGAATCATCCTGCAGGTACTTCTGATGATTTCTGGACCTGGCGTGAAGCGATGTATCAATGTGCGCTTTCGGTTGATCCTGAACAGGCTGAAGCAATAGCCGCTATTCTTTATGCTGAAATGCTGCGTCATGGATATACCCATGTGGCTGAGTTTCATTATCTGCATCACGATAAAGATGGAAGGCCGTATGGCAATCTGGCCGAAATGGGAGAGCGAATGATTTCAGCAGCAAAAACAGCTGGAATAAAAATTACCCTGGTGCCTGTCTTTTATCAGAATGGAGGATTTGGTCTTGATCCACAGTTGCGGCAAAAAAGATTTATTTCAAAAACTGTTGATGAGTACTTCAAGCTTTTCGAAGCTTCTAAACAAGCTCTTAAGAATTACCGCAGCGCTTCGTTGGGGTTCAGTGTACATTCACTACGGGCAGTTGATTTGGAGGATATAAAAACCACATTTAATCAAGGACCAAAGGATTTACCTTTTCATCTTCATGTAGCTGAACAGAAGAAGGAAGTGACGGACTGCCTTGCATATTGCGCTAAACGGCCTATGCAATGGCTGCTTGAGAATCTGAATGTGAATGAACGTTTCAATTTGGTGCACTCAACACACCTTGATGATAGCGAACTCACAGCATTGGCGAAATCAGGAGCGAATGTTGTCTTGTGCCCCTCTACAGAAGGAAACCTGGGAGATGGAATTTTCCGGATGCGTGAGTATGTAAAACTCGGAGGCCGCTGGTGTATTGGCACCGATAGCCACATCGGCTTAAACCCGATGGAGGAATTTCGGATGATTGATTATCGGCAACGGTTAATTTCCAATCAACGCAACAGTTTTGAAGGCGATGCTGCTGCTTATTTGGTCAATGAAGAAGTTGAATCGGGCAGAAAGGCAATGGGGTTGAAGTCAGCGAATTATTTTGAAGTAGGTCAACCATTTGATGCGGTTGTGTACAATTCTACTTCGCACCTTTTAGCAGACACTTCTGAAAAAAATCGCCTATCCACATTGGTGTTTACTTCTGATTCCAGTCGTATTATAGGCACCCTTGTAAATGGTCGGTGGGTAGTAAAAGATCAACATCATATTCGGGGTCATTCAATTAAAGCAGCCTTCTCCAAGGCAATGCGGGAATTAAAAAACCGATAGTACCGAATACATAATTCAGGTAGTTTCTTTTGTAAGTTTTGGTTAAATCTGTAGTTGTAATCTAAAATTCTTATGAGAAAACTATCCTCTTTTCTGCTGGCAATGTGCCTGGGATTTGTGCCCATGGTGTTTGCTCAAAAATCAAAACCAAAGTCTGATCCTCAACCGGCTTCTTCGTTTGATGCCGCTAATTTCAAAGGCCTTAAGTGGCGCAACATTGGTCCCTTTCGGGGCGGTCGTGCAAATGCCATTTCCGGAATCCCACAGGATGACAATGTGTATTATGTGGGTTATACCGGTGGTGGAATGGCCAAAACAGATGATGCCGGAATTACGTGGAAGAATATTTCTGATGGATTCTTTAAGGTAGGTTCCATTGGTGAAATCGCCATCTGCGAAAGCGACCCCAACGTAATTTATGTAGGTACCGGTGAGCATGCTGTGCGCGGAGTAATGACTTCGTATGGAGATGGAATTTATAAATCAACAGATGGTGGAAAGACCTGGAAAAATATAGGTCTGGAAAAAACCCGACATATTTCGGAGATCGCAGTACACCCATCTAATCCGGATATTGTTTTGGTCGGGGCACAAGGCGCTGTGCATGGCCCAAGTTCAGATCGGGGTGTATATAAATCCATTGATGGCGGGGTAACCTGGAAAAAAACTTTGTACGTAGATGAAAACACGGGAGTTTCTGCTTTGAGCATGGACATGACTAACCCACGGATTTTATATGCCGCAACCTGGCAGCATAGGCGCTATCCATGGAAAGTAGAGAGTGGTGGTACCGGTTGTGCGATTTGGAAATCAACTGATGGTGGTGAAACGTGGAGCAAGATTATGGAAGGACTTCCAAAAGAAATGGGTAAGATCGGAGTATCTGTTTCCCGTGCCAATCCGAATCGGGTTTACGCAATTATAGAGGCTGAGAAATCAAAGGCTGGATTATATCGATCTGATGATGGCGGTAAAAAATGGAATCAAATGTCGAGCGATCATACAATTACCGCTCGATCATGGTATTACATGGAAGTATTTGCTGATCCAATTAATGCGGAAGTCGTTTACGTGTTGAATGCGCCAATGACTCGTTCTATAGATGGTGGAAAAACTTTCTCCACTCTACGGGTGGGTCATGGTGATACGCACGATTTATGGATCAACCCAAAAACAAACAGCACTATGGCGTTGGCCGATGATGGTGGTGGAGAAATCAGTTTCAATACAGGTCGTTCCTGGTCGCCATTGAATAATCAGGGTACTGCACAGTTTTATCGTGTGAATGTTGATAATCGTTTTCCTTATTGGGTCTATGGCGGACAACAGGATAATTCATCAGTGGCAACACCAAGCCGTAACGGAAGTTATGGAATTACAGAAAAGGATTGGTTTAACGGGCCTGGTTGCGAGAGTGCCTGGATAGCATTTAATGATCCCAATAATCCGGAGCTACTTTATGGAGGATGCTATCAGGGGATAATTGATGTATTAGATACACGGACTGGTGAGGTTAAAGACATTCAGGAGTATCCGGCAACTAACCTGGGATTCAAACCCAGGCAAATGAAATATCGGTTTAATTGGAATGCACCTCTAATCAATTCTCCGCACGATCCCAAAGTTATTTATCATGCTGGTAATGTGCTTTTCAAAACAACGAACGGTGGCTTAAGCTGGGAGGTAATTAGCCCGGACTTAACCCGCAACGATACCACTAAACAAAACACCAGCGGTGGACCTATAACCAATGAAGGAGCCGGTGGCGAAAATTATAACACACTTTATTATGTGATTGAATCGCCTCATGAGCAAGGGGTGATTTACACGGGCAGCGATTGTGGCTATGTGAATCTGACAAAAGATGGTGGGAAGACCTGGAGCAACGTTACGCCTGCTGGTATGCCGGAGGGGATGGTTCACTCCATCGAAGTTTCTCCCCACGATAAGGCCACCGTTTATATTTCCGTATCGCGGTATAAGTTTAACGACTTTTCAAATATGACGTACAAGTCGACTGATTACGGAAAAACGTGGACAAAGATTGGCAATGGTGTTGAGGCTGATGATTTTATCAAAGTTATCCGCGAGGATAAAAAAGTAAAGGACTTATTATATGCAGGTTCAGAACGAGGATTCTACATCTCCTATAATGGAGGGGCTTCATTCAGCAAATTCCAATTGAATTTGCCCATCGTGCCAGTTACAGATCTGATTATTAAAGACAATGATTTGGTAGCATCTACAGCAGGTCGTGCATTTTGGATTTTGGATGATCTGGGTGCGATTCAGCAATCGAAAGGGGCGTTTACTTCATCAGTAAAAATCTATTCGCCTAAGCCTACGTATCGTTTGTCATCAGTAACTATTCCTGAATATTTTGGTGACATCCCCGGGTTGGGTCGCAACCCGTTGAACGGTGTTATTTTGGATTACTTCCTAAAGGAAAAAGCGGATACCAGCAAAGTGACGTTAGAAATCATGGATGCAAGTGGAAAATTGATTCGCAAATACACGAACAAAAAGGATGAGACCTTTAAACCTTGGCCTGGTGGACCGTCAGCACCGCAAGCCATTCCCGCAGAGGCTGGTATTAATCGCTTCGCCTGGGATTTTCGTACAGAAGGATTGACAGGAGTACCCAGTGTTTTTGTTATGGGAGATTACACCGGTCATCGTGTTGCGCCCGGTAAGTATAAAGCACGGGTTACTTTCAAAGGTCAATCTTCAGAAACGGATTTGGAAATACTCTCTGATCCGAAAGTAACGGCTACCACAGCTGAGTGGGCTGCGCAGCAGGAATTTTTGAAACAGGTCGGTGAACAGTTTGATGAATTGCAAAAGTCAGTGAATAATATGCGGCAGGTGAAAAAACAGGTTGAGACGATTAATGAATCCTTGAAGAATAACCCGGATGCAAAAGAAATCATTCAAAACGGCAAGAATTTGATCAAGAAGATTGATCAGTGGGAATCAAACCTGATTGAACCGCGCTCAAAAAACTTCCAGGACGTAATCAATTTTCCAAATAAGTTAAACTCTGAGTTTCTGCAATTGCGTGGTGTGGCCGATACCCATGATCCGCGCCTGACGAAGGGAGTTCAGGATCGTTCGCGAGATGTACAGACTGATTGGGGTAAGTATAAACTACAGATGATTGAATTGATTCAAAAAGATATCAATAACTACAATCGCATGTTTAAGGAAAAAAACCTGCCAGCTGTGATCACTGAGACCAAGGACGCGGTAATTAATAATTAGAGTCAAATTGTCTAGATCTAATAAAGGCCCCAATATCGAGGCCTTTTTTAGTTGGGATTATTTTGTGCGACATCCTGTAATAATAGCGTCTTTGAATCTTTTATCACTCTTCAGAATAGCATAGAAGTCTTCGATAAATTTATTTATACCAGAATAATCTCTTTCATTAAAATAAGATTGGTGATCGCTGATTACTTTCATAAGATCTTTTTCATGTCTAAGATATTCTGAACGAACAAATTGAACGGTAGCTTCATTGCGGCAATATCCGCGATATAATCTTTCCTGAACACTGCTGATGCTTAGGGTTTCATTAACAGTTGCATAAGGAGCGTTTACCAATCCAGCCATATCAAAATCATAAGCAAGCGGAATTTTTTTACTTGGTGGTAATTGAATAATTTTTGTATTGTGCTGCCCTGTTGCTGACCAGTCAGTGTTGGCAATCATGAATTGAAATAAGTCATTCACTACAGAGGCAGTGTCATTTAGTTGCATCGGATGAATCTGTTGCTCAACAACTTTTCCATTAAATCGATGAGCAATTAAATCATCATCTTCTATAAGAAATCCCCTTACGGTATAGATTTTAGGCTTGCCACTTTTGTCTGTAAGTGTAATGTCAGCCAGCCGGGTGTGAAAATGATAGGGGGTAAGAGGTTCAAGTAATTTGTAGCTCAAATATTCTTTCATGATTAAATCATTGCCTGACTTAGCCGTTTGGCACGGTAGTACGAGTTTAAAGTCTTTATTTCCTGTGAAGATTGTTTTTTCAGCATCACCCTTTTTCATTTTCATCCGAATGGGAGGGAAAAAGCAATTGGCTCTTCGAAAGTTACCACGGGCACGGATTCTTACAGGGATTGAGTCCATAGCCCCCTCATCATTTTTGAATTTGAGTGTAGAAGGAAAATACACTGTGTCAACAGTGTTTTTCTTAACCTCCTTAATAGAGAAACTCAGACTTAATGTAAGTGGTTGCTGATTTTGAAAAACCGGAGGCACATCGGCCTTTTGCGCTTCGCCAACGAGGGCGTAGGCACTGAGTAGCAAGGTTAAACAAATGAATTTTTTCATGACTTAGTAGTAGTAAATTTTTATGATGGCTCTATTCTTCACTAAATCAATCTGCTCAATGGTGGTTTTTTTAATATCCAGCCCGGTGCGTTCCTTTAGGTCACTTAGTAGTTGTTGATGTTGCTCAGGTCTTATATTTTCAATTTTATCGTACTCCACAATTTTTATTTTCTGATTTCGCATAAGTTGATTGCCATCGACTGCATACACTACCGCAGCGATCGCTAAATTGATTCCGGAAATTTCGAGATAAGATCCTTTCATGACCGAATTGATCAGCCCAACTGCCATCATGATAAATAGGTAGGTCATGTCTTTGGTGGTCAGGGTTTCGGTCCTAAACCGAAGCAGTGAAAAGGCTGCGAGTAAACCGAAAGCACTACTCAGTGAATTAAATGCTTTCGCCTGTTCGAGCATATAGGAAAGCAGGAACACAATGAAGTTAAGGAGAAAGAAGGTGAAGAACAGATCGCTTTTATGATAGGTTTTAAAGTAAATCACACGAACCACAAGGATCATAAATGCTGTGTTGATCAATAAACGGAAGAGAAAGAACTCCGAAACCAATGTATGACTGTCCATATTATAAATATAAGTCAAACAGTTTGAATTTACAGCGCCTGGCTAGCAATACATAGCCTAAACCAGACTTCTTTTTAAGGACTTGCCGCCTGCATAATTGTACACCGAAGGCGCGAATTTTTTAGGTAATTCGAGAGACTAAATAAAATCGTATGCGCCCCCTTTTACTTATTCTCGCATTTTTAATTGTCTTTGGATCACCAGCCCAAAAAAAGCCAGTTACAACTGCGAGTACCCAATCTTTTGATCAATCACTCTATTCTGGCATTCGTTGGCGCGAACTGGGTCCCTTTCGGGGCGGAAGGTCCTCAACCGTAACGGGTGTGCCTGGCAATCCTAACTTGTATTACTTTGGCGCAGTGGGCGGTGGTGTTTGGCATACCAAAGATGCGGGCCAAACCTGGTCTAATCTTACTGATGCCTATTTCGGAGGCACCATTGGAGCAGTGGCCGTTGCTGAGAGTGATCCCAATGTAATTTATGCGGGCGAGGGCGAGCAGACTTTGCGCAATAACGTTTCGAGCGGCTGGGGTGTTTGGAAATCTACCGATGCAGGGGCAAGTTGGAAGCATATTGGTCTTTTCGATTCAAGACACATCTCAAGGATTCGGGTTCATCCAAAAAACCCGGACGTTGTTTATGTGGCGGCCATGGGAAATCTCTGGAAGCCCAATGAAATGCGTGGAGTATACCGCAGTACTGATGGCGGCCAGACGTGGAAGAGAATTTTATACATCAACGATACAGCGGGTGCAGGAGATTTGATTTTCGATCCGGGCAATCCACGCATCCTTTATGCAGCCACCTGGAATATGAAGCGCAATGGTTACCGTATGGATAGCGGTGGGCCGGATTCGAAATTATGGAAGAGCGTTGATGGCGGAGATACCTGGGAGAATCTATCGGATAAACCGGGTATGCCCAAAGGCATGAATGGAATTATTGGTGTTACCGTTTCGCCTGTAAATACAAATCGCATCTGGGCCATTATTGAAAACACAGAAGCCCCGGGTGTATATCGTTCGGACGATGCCGGTAAAACCTGGACGCGCGTAAATCAGGATCGGGCGCTGTTACAACGTGCGTGGTATTACTGTCGCATTTATGCGGATACACAGAATGAAGACAAAGTGTACGTACTTAACGTTAGTTATGGAGTTTCAAAAGATGGCGGCAAAACATTTGAATTAAAAGATGCTACGCACGGAGATCATCACGATCTGTGGATTGATCCAAACAATAATCAACGCATGGCAATGGCCGATGATGGCGGTGGGCAGGTTTCAAATGATGGTGGCGAGAACTGGACCACCTATCACAATCAACCTACGGCTCAATTTTATCGCGTTACTACGGATAATTCTTTTCCGTATAACATTCTCGGGGCGCAGCAAGACAACACGAGTGTGCGCATTCCGCATCGCACTTCGGGCACCAGCATTACTGAAAATGATTGGACTGCGCTTTCCATTGGCGAGAGTGCCCATCTTGCACCCGATCCCACCAATCCCAACATTATCTACGGAAGTGATTACAAGGGTTACATGAGTATGCAGAATCTTGATAATGGTCAGGAGCGCAGCACCAATGTATGGCCCTTTCTGCCGGCTGGTTCTGGGGTGGAGGTAATGAAGTATCGTTTCAACTGGAATTATCCTTTAGTGTTCAGCCACCATGATCAGAAAAAACTTTATGCGGGCTCTAATCATTTGCATGCTTCAGTCAACGGTGGTCAAAGCTGGGAAGTAATTAGTCCTGATTTAACCAGAGGAGAACCGGAAACTATTAAATCATCTGGTGGGCCGATTACACAAGACAATACGGGAGCGGAATACTATGCGAACATTTTTGTGATCGCAGAATCACCTTACACGAAAGATGAAATCTGGACTGGGTCTGATGATGGCTTACTACAAGTCACGGTAGATGGCGGAAAGAACTGGAAGAATGTAACCCCTGTTATTTCTCCTAAACTTAATATGTGGAACAGCATAGATATCAATCCATTTGTGAAAGGTGGAGCATATGGCGTTGCTACTTCTTACAAGTTTGGCGACTACACACCCTACATCTATAAAACTACTGACTACGGTAAAACCTGGACGTTAATTACGAACGGCATTCCTAAAGAAGAATTTGCGCGTGTTGTTCGGGCCGACCCCAAGCGTCAGGGACTTTTATATGCTGGGACAGAAAAAGGAATGTGGATTTCCTTTGATGATGGAGCAAGCTGGAGTAAACTTCAATTGAATCTTCCACCCGTGCCAATTGCTGACCTCGCGGTAAAAAATGATAACCTGATCGCGGCTACGCATGGCCGTAGTTTTTGGATGATTGATGATCTTACTCCCCTGCATCAACTGGCAAAAGAAATGAGTGGCAAGGAATTGGTTTTATATAAACCGATGCCTAGTTACCGGATGCCGGGTGGTGCTGGCTGGCGTGGAGTGAATCGCAAGTTGGAAGGGGAGAATCATCCGGGCGGAGTAATGATTCATTACTATCTCAAAAGTGTAGACGATAAATCAGAAGTGAAATTGGAGATCCTTGAATCGGGAGGCACGGTTATCAAATCGTTTAATAATAAAGCGAAAGGCGTTGAACAACTCACTGTAAAGAGTGGTGGCAATCGGTTTGTTTGGGATATGCGTTATTCGGGTTATACAACCTTTCCGGGATTGGTGTTTTATGGATCCCCCAATCAGGGACCAAAGGCTGTCCCCGGTAAATACAAAGTAAGATTAACAGTGGGCCTGCCTGCCGGACAGGCAGGCGGAAATGCTTCCGAGCAGGAATTTGAAATTCTGAAAGACCCGCGCATTGGAACTACGCAGGAAGATTTTCAGGCCCAGTTTGATTTCTTAATGAAAGTTCGAAACAAGGTAAGCGAGGCAAATCAGGGCGTGATTGACATCCGGAAGATCAAAGAAGACCTCGGGTTTCTGAAAAGTAAGATAGGTACCGAAGCGCAGTTCAAAGAACTGGCGGATCTGGTAAAGCAATTTGAACAGGAACTTACGACTCATGAAAATAACATCCACGATACGCGAAATAGAAGCGTGCAGGATCCTTTGAATTATGGAATCAAAGTGAATAACCGGTTAGCTCATTTAATGGTTGAGCAGGCACAAGGTGACTTCCGCCCAACGCAGCAGGGCGAAGAAGTAAGACAAATGCTCTCCAAGCAAGTGGATGAAGAACTTAGCCGATTAAGAAACACAATCGATAAAAATGTAGGTCGGATTAATAACCTGGCAAAAGAGAAGGGCGTGGAAGTGGTGATGGTGAAGAAGTCTCCGGTAGTGAATTGATAATTCTTTTAGGACTTGTTCCACGCGGAGTCTCGCTTCGAACTCCCCGTGGAATAATCTTATAGTGATAAGTTTAGATTACGAATTTGGTTGATAAGCGAAGACTCCACTACGAATGATATGTCGTCATTCAATCTCCAATTGATTATAAGTCGTCCACCGTTTTAATGTACCAACAAATCGCTTTAAATGATCATCATTTAAGAAGATATTTGACCAGGTATCGTACCTGTCGCATTGCATACTTATATAAAATGTCATTATGGCTAAGCATACAAATGGTAAAATACGTTTCTCTTCATCTGTTATTTCTACCACAGTCTCGTATCCTTTCAAAAAATTCTCCGCTTTAACTTGATAGTCAGTGTCATTTTGGTTTGTGCTGTATAGTTGAAATAGAAAATATGAGATATCGTAACATAACCACCCATTACCGCAAAAATCAAAATCAAAAATTATTATTTCGTCTTCATTGCTAAAATGCATATTGTCAAACCAGAAGTCAAGGTGTACGGCTCCATGTCTGAGTTTAGTAATATCCATCTTTTCAAATTTCTTTTGAAGGAAAATAGCTGTTTGCTCTAAAAATTTAATTTCGTCTGAGGGTTTGTTAAAAAATTGCTTTGTTCGTTCTATTGAGTCTGTCAGGAGGACTTTGGTGTCGTACTTTATACGATTTAATGGAAATCCTTCTGTCGATTTATGAATTTTAGCCAATGCTTGTCCAATGAAATAACTTGTCTCAGGTGTAAATCGGGCTGTTTTTACCCCGTTGGCAAAAGAAAATAATACTCCATATCGTTTCCCCTCTGGCGAATTAAATTCTTGAATAAAATCATTTGACTTGTCGGCTAACGGGTATGTTGTTGGTGCGTTATTTTGTTTTAAATGAACTAGTAATCTTAATTCTTCTGCTACCTCCAACTTTGTCCGCCAATTGAAAGTGTAAACGCGAAAAACAAATTTTACCTCTCCGTCAGTAACCATGTACAAATGATTCACTCCTGTCCGAAATAGCTTGCATTTAGTTTTTTCACTTAAGTTATATCTCTCTTGGAGAAATCGTCCAACGTGATTTGCAGATAGAGTTGATTCTGTTGCTGGAAATATTGTCATGATTGGTTAGGATACTCTGTATTTTTATGGGCTTGCCGCTAACATCTAGATAATAGGCAACTTATTTCCTATACACCTTATTGTCCAATGTCCTCAATCGTAGTCTGCTCGCCCAGTTTCAATGTCTGGTAAGGTTGTTTAGCCGTATTGGCCTCTCGCTCAAACTCCCGCACATCAGCCGTATTGAATTTAAACAAATCGTAATGGTGTGGGATTACCAGTTTCGCATTAATTTCTTTTCCAAGCCGTGCAGCTTCTTCGCAGTTTAAGTTTCCGGCAACACCGCGAGCTGGGTCATTTCCATTGATGGGAAGAAAAGCAACATCTACCTGAAATGGTTTTAAAATCTTTACCAACTCATCATACCACAAGGTATCGCCACTATGGTAAACCGAAAATTTTCCGAATTGCACCACATAGCCCATAAACTTGCAACGACCTTGTTCGTCCCGTTCAATTTCATTATGCGCGGCAGGCACGCCATAAAATGTAAACCCATTGATTTCTTTCTTCACGCCATCTGTTAATCCGATTGGCAGTTCTTGATTGCACTTCACCCGGTCGACAACAAAGTCGCGATTAGCTTCTGGAATAATGAACTTGATGTTTTTATTTTTTGACAAAATCGAGATCAGGGTTTCTGCATCTAGGTGGTCGGTGTGGTTATGACTGGAGGTAACGATATCTATACAGTCAAGTAGATTTGAGTCAATCACTAATTCACTGATCCGTTCGTGCGGCTTGTTGGTGGTTGCGTATTTTTTTGTGAGTGAATCCGAGAGGTATGGATCGAATAACAAGAACTTTTTATTCCACTGAATCAGAAAGCCGCTCTGCCCCAGCCACCAGATGTCGAAGGAATCGGGGCTACCGTTTCTCTTTGCTTCCCGGATTTCGTTAGCAAGCTTTTCTCCTTGATTGATTGGTTTGATTAACATAAACACATTTTTTTAACCGCAAAGGCACAAAGGCGCAAAGGGCATAATAAGTTATGATTCTCTTTGCGACTTAGCGCCTCTGAGGTTAATTATTTACAGACCAGCCCTCACCTTCTTCGCTCCCTTCACCATATTCACCAACTTCTGTCGCGAAGCCCAGCGAGCGGTTTGGCTCAAACCACAGTCCGGGGCTACAGCTAACTTTTCAGCGGGCACATACTTCAGGCATTTTTTAATTCGCTGCACCACATCCTCTTCCGTTTCGATGTAGTAGTTTTTAACATCAATAATGCCAACAGCTACATCCATCTTTTCAGCGAACGCGGCCAATAACTCTATTTCAGCAAATTCACGATTTGCCATTTCGATATGAACTTCATCAACAGAAAGATTTAGGAAATCTGGTAACATAGGAGCAAGACTTCTGTAGCCAACCGGCCTTCCTTTAAAGTTTCCAAAGCATAAATGCGTAGAAAGCCTACACTTTCCAACTACACTTTTTACCGTACGATTAAAAATATCGACAAAAAGTTTCGTGTCTTCTTTGTAAGCATAGCAACTCATGGAAGGTTCGTCCACAGTGATTTCAGTACAACCAGCTGCGACCAGGTCTTCCAGTTCTTTGCGGATGAAAGGCATTAACGCTTCCGTAATCGCATACCGATCTTTGTATTTTTCATTGGGTAGCAATCTTCCGCTGAGCGTGTACGGACCGGGCACACTTGTTTTTAATACAGGTCCTTTGGGAGCAAGTTTTTGAAGTCGTTTAAATTCTTTTACTGCACCTAATCCATTGGGAGCCGTTAGCGTATCAACGATTGAATTCTTGCCCCGCTGATCGTGCGCTGCGGGACCAAACTTTCTTAACTCATCTGTATTTTCTTTAATGCCTTTAATGAATCCATAAAAAGAAAGATTGAAATCCAATCGGGTTTGTTCGCCATCAGTGATCACATCAAGTCCGGCTGTAACCTGATCGTGGATGGCAGCGATCACAGCATCTTCAATTAGTTCTTCGCGATCAGCATTGCCAAACTCATGAAGGTTTTTAACAGCGAATTCAAGCCATCCCGGAAACGGATAGCTGCCAACTACAGTGGTGCGGATAGGAAATGGTTGCATAAGTTTATTTTTTTGATTGCCCTACATGTTGATACAGTTTTGCCAGACGATGGGCATGTTCATCATAAGCACTTTCGAAAAGCTGAATAGCTTTTTCTTTTCCAACTACATTCGCAGCGGTTAGCACTTTGGGTGGCTGACCAGCCTCAGTTAACAAACGTGCCACTTCTGCTTTGATGCAGTTGATCAATAGTGCTCCGCCTACGGTTGAGCCAGGCGAGACCGGAGTTTCTAAACCGGGAATGGTAATCATCGAATCGCCCACAGGCGCACCGGTATCTAAAACCAAATCTGAAAAATTGCCAAGCTTCTTTCCATCTGTGCGCTTGCTTTCGCTTCTCTCAGAGTGTTTGCTCGTGAGGATTGAAACTACCTTCACTTTTTTCTGTTGAAAGAGCTCGGCCATCTCAACCGGAACAACGTTCGTTCCGCTGGATGAAATGATCAACGCAGAATCGGTTGATTCAATATCGAAATTTCTCAGAATGCGCTCTGCCAGACCCGAGACGTTTTCAAGAAACATAGCTTGGCGCTGACCATTAGAACCCACTACAAGATTGTGAAACGTGAGAGATAATTCAACGATGGGATTAAAGCCCGGAAACGATCCATAGCGAGGCCACATTTCTTCTACCATGATGCGGCTATGGCCGGAACCAAATACGTGCACCATTCGTCCTGCCAGAATTGTTTTTGCAAACAAGGAAGCTGCTTGTTGAATGGCGACCTCCTGAGCCGATACCCGATCGATTAGTTGCCTGCTCAAGCCAAGATATTCCTGAATTACATTCATAGTTTCTGATTGATTTTAGAAAGTGCAAATCCAGCAGCGCCTAACGCTCCGGCTAAGTCTGAGAAATGGGCGAGACGTATTGGAGTTTGTTTACCGCCCGGTCGCCACTCAAATTGAGAAAGGTATTCGTTTAGTGGCTTCAGCAATAATTCTTCGGCTTTTGAAATGCCACCACCAATAATAACAAGCTCCGGAGAAAGTACATTAATAAAGGATGCAATGCTTGCCGCCAGTTTTCGAATTGAAGATAGCCAGACTTCCGTGGCAAAGGAGTCTTTTGCTTCATAAGCCTTTACCAGGTCCCAGGTAGTTTCAAATTTTCCTTTGGTGCGTTCCTTTACTGTAAGGTTGCCGATAGCATCTTCCAGACTACCTGGCATGTTCGTTACGTCTTTAACCAAACCTTCTGCATGAACAGTAACATGACCCAGATGTCCGGCCATCTGGCCAACGCCCTGGTACAACTTACCATCAATTAAAATCCCACCACCTACACCCGTGCCAAGTGTGAGCATAACTACATGCTTTAAAGTTTTTGCTACGCCAAACTTTGCTTCCGCCATCAGCGCTGCGTGAGCATCATTTAAAACATAGATACGTTCGCCTGTAAAATCCGACCAGTTGAAATTTTCCAATCCCGGCAAACGGCCAGGCATAAACTCAATACATGTATTGGTTGCGTTGGCAAGACCGGGGGCTGAAAGCCCTATTGCGTTTATCTGACTTCCGGATTTAAATTCTTTTATAATTCGGGCCACAGCATTCTTCCAGTGCAGATCGTTGTGTTCCTGTGTGTCTTCGCGGTGTTCTTTTAAAACTGTTCCATCCTCCTTTACCAGAATCGCTTTGATGTGCGTACACCCTAAGTCAATGCCGATGGATAGTTTTTCCATAGTTTAATATTGACCTTCACTTACATCCCAACCACCATCTACTGCTAACACCTGCCCAGTTGTAAAGCGCGATTGATCGGACATAAAATAAATGGCAGCTCCATCAAGGTCAGCAGGTGTACCGATGCGACCACCATCTAACGGCTGCTTTGTTTTAATAAAGGAAAGAATCACTTCATCATTAGCAGCGCGTTGTGCCATGGGGGTTTCAACTAATGCCGGAGCCAGAACATTCACACGAATATTTTCTTTAGCGTAGTAGGCTGCTGTGGATTTTGTAAACCCAATAACAGCCGCTTTGGAAGCTGCATAGGCATGAGTAACAAAGTGTTTAGGTGAAGGTGAGTATCCTAATACCGAGCCCATATTTAAAATAGTCCCTGCTGTTTTTCTTTTCAGAAAGGTTTGAATAGCCGCCCGGTTGGAGAGCATCAGCGAAGTCAGATTCAGTTCGAGAGTTTTGTTCCAGCCTTCCAGCGTTAGCTCATGCAAAGGGCCATCACCAAACTTGCGTCCGCTGCCACCCGCAACATGGTAGAGTCCATCAAAGCCTCCAAATTTATTCAGACAGGTTTCGATAGCTGATTGCGCAGTGGTTTCTTCGCAGGCATCACCGACACGGGCAATTCCATTTTCCTTGAGAATTGCTGCCGCTTCTGTTGCGCTTTCATGGTTTCTGCCCACCACAACAACCCGTGCGCCTTCCGCCACAAAGGCTTTTGCGGCCGAGAGGCCAAGCCCGGTTGTGCCACCGATGATTACCAGTTTTTTGTTTTCGAGTGCTTTCATTCCCTTACGAAATATAACGTGTTTTTATGAGTCCGTAAGACGGGATCTGTTTATTAAATGAATCACTTTACTTCCACCGTATCTGTTGGCAACGCAGGCACTACATAATTTCCAAGTTCCAGGTGTGTGGCAGGGAAAGATCTGTTTAACC